>VBMA01000075.1:0-85996 GCA_005878985.1 Methanobacteriota archaeon | reverse complement strand
ATCCTGATCGGCGCGGACGGACCCGCGAGCTTTGTCGCGCGCCAGGCGGGCCTCGTCCGGAGCCTGGAACGGATCGGTGCGTACGAATACCGCTTCCGGCGCGAGGACGTGCCCCTCCTCGATCCGGACTACTTCCTCCTCTACATCGGCGAAGCGTACAACGGCGGCTACGCGTGGATCTTCCCGAAGGGCGATTCGGTGAACGTCGGCGCCGGAGGCCACATCGACGCGCACGCCGCCACGGTGGATTTTTGCCGCAAGTTCGGGATCGACGTGGACCGGAGGACGCAGACGATCGCGGGTTCGATTCCGGCTCGGTACGATCTGACCGCCCTCGCGGCACCCGGCCTCGCGATCGCCGGCGATGCGGCGGGGATCACGAACCCCCTGAATGGCGCCGGCATCCATCCCGGAATCTTCAGCGGGCGAGTGGCCGGCGAGTTCGCGGTGAACGCCTTGGAGCGGGAGGACGCGAGTTCGATGATCGGATACGACCAGGCGATGAAGGCGTCCCCGTTCCTTGACCCGCTCCTCTTCTGGATGATCGACCGCATCCGCCGATGGGGCGATCGGCTGATGAATTCCGTCGGCGAGGAACTCGACGGGCTGGACTGGCGCGCCGTCAATCCGCGGATGATCGGCTCCGTGCTGTTCCGGAAGCCGTGGTTGGGAATCCACGCGCGCGAATTCTACCGGATGATCCTCGCCCTCGAACTGTGCGACCGCTACGGTTGGTAATCGGTTTTCTCCATGCATCGACCGAAGCCTAGATAGCTCCGCCGGCATTCCCGCGCGCGATGCCCGCGGAGGTGACGAGCCGTCCGATCCGCGCGGGCACTCGACTCGAACGGATCCTCGCGGCAGGATCGTTCGCGGTGACGGCGGAGATCGCGCCGCCCGCGTCCGCGGATGGGTCGGAGATCCGACGCCACGCGGCCGTCTATCGCGGGACCGTCGACGCATGCAACGTCACGGATGGGCAGCGCGCCCTCGTTCGGATTTCCTCCATGGCCGCGGCAACAATCGCGTTGCAGGAAGGCGTCGAGCCGATCATGCAGATGGTCTCGCGGGACCGGAACCGCATCGGCCTCCAGTCGGACCTGCTCGGCGCCTCGGCCCTCGGCATCCACAACGTCCTGTGCCTCTGGGGCGACCCGCCGACGGCGGGGAACGAGAAAGACGCGAAGGCCGTCTTCGACCTGAACACGGAGGAAATGATCGCGACCTTCCGAGGGCTGCGGGACGCGGGGACCCTGCGGGGTGGAGACAAGGTCGAGCAGGCGCCGAAGGTGTTCATCGGCGCGGCCGCGGATCCGTTTCGCGGCTCGAAGGAGGAGTCCTTCGGCAAGCTCCGGGGGAAGGTGACCGCCGGCGCCGACTTCGTCCAGACCCAAGGCGTCTACGATGTCGATGCGTTCGAGGAATGGATGCGCCTCGTCCGGAAAGAGTGGCTCCACGAAAACGTGTACATCCTCGCGGGCGTCATCCCGCTGAAGTCGGCCAAGATGGCGCAATTCATGGTCGAGAAACTCGGTGCGGTCGTACCGAAGCACATCCTCGATCGGATGGAACGCGCGCCGAATCCGAAGGCGGAGGGAGTGAGCATCGCCGTGCGGACGATCAAGGCCCTCAAGAAAATCGAGGGCGTCCGCGGAGTCCACCTCATGCCGATCGGATGGGAGGAAGTCGTGCCCGAGGTCGTCAAGCAAGCAGGCCTACTCCCTCGTCCCGATCCAAAGGCGTGAGTAACTTCTCCTGCGCCGTCGCGATTCCCCTCACCGAAGACTTAATTGCAATCTCCCCATTGCCATCCGGTAATAGGGATGGTATCCCCCCGCCGAGCTCTCTTCAGCGTGTCCGACAAAGAGGGTCTCGTCGAGTTCGCCCGGGGGTTGCACGCCCTCGGTTTTGAATTGATTGGAACGGAGGGTACGGCGAAAACCCTCAAGGAGGCAGGCCTCCCGATGATGACGGTCGCGGACTACACCGGTCTCCGCGAGGGACTGGGCGGACGGGTGAAGACGCTCCACCCAAAGATCTTCGCGGGGATCCTCGCGCCCCGCGGCGATGAGAAAGATCTTGCGGATCTCGGCGCCGTCCCGATCGACATCGTCGTCGTGAACCTGTATCCGTTCGAGAGTACCGTCGCGAAACCGGACGTCCGGCTCGAGGACGCGATCGAGAACATCGACATCGGCGGCGTCTCCCTCATTCGGGCCGCCGCGAAAAACGTCGCACGCGTCAGCGTCGTCGTCCGGCCCTCGCGCTACGGCGAGGTCCTCCGAGCGTTGCAGGAGCACCGCTCCATCCCGGAGAAACTCCGGAGCGACCTCGCGATGGAAGCGTTCGAGTACACGTCGCGCTACGACGCGGCGATTTTCAACTATCTCGCGAAACGCCAGGGAAGCGCGCTCCCGCCGGCACTGCGCCTCGCGTACGACAAGGTCACGGACCTCCGGTATGGGGAGAATCCGTATCAGAGGGCGGCCTTGTACCGGGAGCCGTTCCCGTTCGCCGCGACGGCAACCGCGGAGAAGCTCCAGGGAAAGGAGTTGTCCTACAACAACCTGATCGACCTCGATGCGGCCTTGCGCGTCGCGACGGAGTTCGAGCGACCCGCGGCGGTCGTGATCAAGCACACGAATCCGTCCGGGGTGGCGCTCGCCTCGACGCTCGCCGAGGCGTACGCCAGCGCCCATGCGGCCGACCCGATCTCGGCCTACGGCGGCGTCGTCGGACTGAACCGTCCGGTCGATCTCGCAACCGCGAAGGCAATGAAGAAGGATGTCCTCGACGCGGTCATCGCACCGGAGTACGAGCCGGCCGCACTCGACGTCCTCAAGTCGAAGAAGAAGGGGACGTTCCTGGTCCTCCGGACCCGCGGACCGTTCCGGAGCGACCACGGGATCGACATGGTCCGCGTCCTCGGCGGCGTGCTCCTCCAGACGACGGGCTTTCCCACGCCGCGGCCCGAGGCCTTCAAGGTCGTTACGAAAGTCTCGCCCACGCCGGCGCAGCTGCGCGACATCCTCTTCGGAATCCTGGTGAGCCGGTATGTCAAGTCGAACTCGATCGTCCTCGTCCAGGGCGAGCGCACGGTCGGCATCGGAGCCGGTCAGATGAGCCGCGTGGATGCGTGCATGCTTGCGTGCCTCAAGGCGAAAGGCGCGGCCCGCGGGAGCGTCGCGGTCAGCGACGCGTACTTCCCGTTCCGAGACGGCCTGGACGAACTCGCGAAAGGCGGCGTCGCGATGGTGGCCCAGCCCGGCGGCTCGATCCGCGACGGCGAAGTCATCGCGGCGGCCGACGAACACGGAATCGGAATGGTCTTCACGGGGATTCGGTTGTTCAAACACTGAGGGAGCTCGATGGGGCGGACCAGGATCGGAGTGCTCGCCTCGGGGCGGGGCACGGACTTCCAGAGCCTTGTCGACGCGCGGAAGCGCGGCGACCTGGACGTCGACCTCGCCGTCCTCGTGTGCAACCTCCCGGGTGCGGCGGTGCTCGATCGGGCGAAGGCGGCGAACGTCCCCGCGGTTGTCATCGATCATCGGCCGTATGGGAAAGACCGCGAAGGTTTCGAGCGGGAGGTCCTGAAAATCCTCCGGGAGAAACGGGTCGAGCTGGTCGTCTTCGCGGGGTTCATGCGTCTGGTCTCGGCGGCCTTCATCCGCGCGTTCCCGAATCGCATCATCAACATCCATCCCTCGCTGCTCCCCGCCTTCCCGGGCGCCCACGCGCACCGCGATGCGATCGCTGCCGGCGTCAAGGTCTCCGGCTGTACGATCCACTTCGTCGACGCGTCCGTGGACGGCGGGCCCATCATCCTGCAGAAGGCGGTCCCGATCCTCGAGGACGATACGGAAGACTCGCTCGCCGCACGGATCCTCGAGCAGGAACACATCTTGTTGCCTCTCGCCGTGAGGCTCTTCGCCGAAGGCCGGCTTCGCGTCGAAGGGCGTCGCGTGCGAATCGACACCCGAGGAGTCAAGCTCCCTCCGATGGCCTAGCCCACTCGGATGGCCCAAAATAAAGGGCCGTCCAGGGTTCCTGAACGGCCTCGTTGTGGAGGGATGCTTGTCTAAGCGACCCGGCAACGGAGCCACGATATAAGACCGTTTTCCGACGCCGCTCGCGGGACCGTGGAAAGACGTATCCGGCATCCGAAAAGAAAAAAAGGTAGGCCGTTCGCCGTTTCAAGAAAACCAGGGAACGGCCCGTTGTGGAGGGATGCTTGTACGGTTTCCTAGAAGCCTGTGATATTTGAACATTGCACCAACTCGAGACGCGCGCGAGTCTCTGATCAGGGCTGAAGCGCCGCGAAATCGGAATCGATCGACGGGACATTCCACAAGGCTTATGGTGGCCGCGGGTGTTCGATGGCGAGGCACGCTTCGATGAAGGGAGTCGGGAAGTTCGGCGAGGTCATGGCCGGCGAGAAGGGCAAGGTGAGCTACGACGAAGTCGCGGCCCGCCTCGAGAAGATCATCCACTCCGGAAGCCAGCGCAAGCCGATCACCGATTTCGTGTGCCGGGAGCTGCGGAAGATCCCGCACTACACGTGGGTCGGGATCTACAACGTCGACGAATCGGAACTCGTCCTCGCTTCCTGGTCCGGCCCGAGCGCGACCCTCCACCTGCGGATCCCGCTGGGCCAAGGCATCTGCGGGGCCGCCGTGGCGGAGAAGGGGACGGTCATCGTGCCGGACGTGAACGACGATCCGCGGTACCTGCAGTGTTTCATCAACACGCGCGCGGAGATGGTCGTGCCGATCCTCCGAGACGGCGCCCCGATCGCCGAGATCGACATCGACTCGGACCAGCTCAATGCATTCAACCCGACGGACCAGGAGTTCGTCGAGTGGGTCGCGCACGAACTCGTCCGAATCCTGTGAGAACGGTCAGAGGCGGAACTCGCCCCACACCCGGATGAAGGTGTCGACTTGGTCCGGCGTCGCCAACTCATAGGCGGTCATGAGGCGCGCGACGGACTTCGGGTCGACGACGCGGTATCCGCGCTCGGTCGGCTCCGCGTGGGCGAGGATCCCGGCCGCCTGCATTTTCTTCAGGTGATGAGAGAGCGTCGACGGCGACACGGGCACCTGCTCCAGGATCTCTTTGTGGGTCGCCGCCTCCCGTTCCATGAGGAAATCGATCACCTTCAGCGGCACCGGCTGACGCAAGAAGGCGAGGATCTGCTTCTCCGCCTCGCTGAGGGCGGGCCGCGCCTCCGCCTGACCCGGCGTCGATCGCGGATAGAACCGCTTGTACTCCCCGTCCATCGCGGACGTGATCAGCTCATGCTTCTCGAGGAACCGCAGGTGGTAATCCGCGAGCGTGATCGACAGGTTCAGCGCTCGCGATAGTTCACGAAGATGGAAACCCGGATTCTTGCGGACGAAGTCATAGAGGTCCTTCCGGGTCTTGACGGCCAGGATCTCCCGGTCCATGAAGACCACGCGGCGCTCAGCGCCGCAGAGTGAATCCGTAGAACAGGGCGAGGATCACGAGGTCGAGGGATCCGGACAACAGGAAGACTTGACCGGAGGTGAGCGAGAGCGCGAACAGCGAGATGGTCAGGAGGAGGGCCTTCAGGAAGAACACGCCGAAGGCCGCCGCCAGGAAGGCAAGCTGCACGTCCTTCGCCCTCCGGAGGGCGAGGACCGCGATGACCGTCAGGACGAGGGCGAAGACCGATTCGGCCGCGAGGAGCACGTTCTCGATGCCCACCATGGGGACCGCCGCGAACCGTAAAGGACCCGGGTGTTAAGGTTTCCCGCCTTATTGCTCGCGTTTCTTGCGGCGGCGGTCTGCGACGATCAGCGTGAGGGCGATGAGGAATACCGCGGCAGCGAGGGACGCGGCGTAGACCACGAGATCTCCCTGAAGCTCTGGCGTGCGGGTCACGACGCCTTCGTACGCGGCGCTGTCGACGCCGAGGACCGGATCGTGGACGAGCCTCACCGGCGAACCGGACGCGCTGATCGGATATGCCAGATAGAGCTCGTAGGAATTCGGATCCCCGGTCGACACGTTCGTGTATGTCACGGGAATCTCGCGGCCGTCGGCGATCGCCGACTTGGACCAGGAGAAGAACACGGTGGCCGGGCTCGTGGTCGGACCTCCGGTCACATTCAGACCGGCCTCGCCCTGCGCGAACTCATTCACGTCATCCCAGCTCTGGTTGTTGAACTCGATTCGCTTCGTCGTGTTGATGCGCACGTCGAGGCCCAGGCTGGACCCCGGCGCGAGGGTCGCCCGATCGACCGTCAGGTCGAGCTTGACCTCCATCGGCGTCAGGACCCTCGTACTCGAGAGACGCATGAACCGCTCGGCCACGGTGACGTTCAAGGTCATGTTGGCCGTCGTGCTCCGGATGGACAACTCCGTGACGTGCCCGCCGTCCGCGCTGTCCACTTCGGTTTTCGTCACGGGAGCGTTGGCGAACGCGCTGGTCCCCAACGTCGTTCCCACGCCGATCGTCTCGCCCGGATCGATCCGGTTGTTCCGGTTGCGATCCACCCACTCGACGAGGTTCCGGAGCTCGAGTTGATACGAGCTGTCGCTGCCGCGAGCCCGCTCGTACGTGACGAAGAAGGTTCCCGCCTGGTAGGAGACCTCGAACTGATCCTGGTAAGGGGCGCTCGCAAGCCGGCTCCTGATCGTGAAGGTGTCGCCGGCCGTCGCGGCGACCACGGTTCGCTGGGTGGCGGCCTCGACCGAATCCGGGATGCCGTCCCCGTCCGAATCGACCACCGCGGGACGAAGCGTCAGCACCGCGAGGGTGGATCCGATCAAGAGCGCCGCGGCGCCCGCCGCGGCGGCCGCGAGGACAACCTGCCGTGAGCGCAGCACAGAACCGTCCTGGCGAGTCGATGGGGTGCGGCGGATATAAGGAACTTATTCTACGGTCTTCGAAGCTCGAAGACGGACGCTCCGGCTTCCGCTCGGGCTCTCCCTGGCTCCCCCGCATCGGCGCAGCGTCACTCGCGGACGACTTCTCCGAATGCCATGCGCCGGTGGACCTTCGTGATCTTGATCTTGACCTCGTCCCCGATCTTCGTTCCCGGGACGAAGACCACGAAGTTCGCGATCCGCGCGAGTCCGTCGCCTTCCCGACCGATATCTTCGATCTTGGCCTCGTACACCTTCCCTTCCTCCACCGGGACGTTCGAAGGTCGGAAGCCAGACCCCGAATACGACATCCACGACTCCATGCGGCGGCCCTCTGCCACCGCCACGTTTCGCATCCGCTGCACGGTATATAATGATATAGGGGTCGGCCCGAAGGAGCGGCCCTTGGACCTCACGATTGGCGCAGCGCATTCAGGTCTTTCTCGACATCCGAGGGCCGGGAGAACCGCAGGCTCAGGATGAGACAGACGATCCCGACGATCAACACGATGAGCCCGATCGCGGTCACGAGCCGGTTCCACGGACCAAAGGCATCGAAGGCCGTGAACTCGCCGACGCTGATCCGGAGCTCGTCATGAAGCCACGATCCCAATGCGATCCCGGGGCCGCCGAGGAGGATCAAGAAGATGCCCGCGTAGAAGAGGAACTTCTCGCGGAAACCGGTCTTCCGCTCGCTCCCTTCGTCATCGTCGGATGCGTCGGCTGCCACGGCCGAGGATGCAGCGACGGACGACCCGGTCGGAGTTTCGGTCTCGAAGAGTTCCCCGCACTGGGGACACTCCGGCGCATCAATCGGAACAACCGCCTTGCAGGTCGGGCACTCCGCGACGAGACCTTGCGAAGAGGCCATGGATGAGCCCGGTCCTGTGGTCTGAGCCTATAGTCGTTTCTTCCCCTCTATCCGAATTGATAGAGACCACTCCGATCTCGGTGTGGCCGCTTCGGACCCGACGCCGCGCGGCGGTCGGGGGTTCAGAGCGAGGGTTTCGGCTTCGCGAGCCAAGGCACGTGGATCTGCCCGACCAGGTCCCGCCATTCCGCGGGCATCGGGGCGCCGGATTCGTCGCGGCGGTACCAGTCTTGGACTTGGTCCACCTTGACGTCGCGGCCCGAGATCGTAACCATGAGGGCGTTGCGCACGTTCGCCGCGGCCTCGGCGGCGACTTGGTTCTCGAAGATGGCCGCGTACGGCGTCTGGGACATCCACCAGAGGACCAGATAGTATGTCCTCCGGCTCGAGATCCGGGGGCGTTTCGGTTTCATCGTGGTTCCTTACGAGGACGCTCGATTTCCGTCGTCGAACGATGGACGCGGTCGTATGATAAAGGGCTTCTTGGACGGTTCTCGGTTCTGATACTCTGGCGAAATCAGTCCTCGAACCAGGCGCCACACGAGCAACGGACCGCATCGGAGGCGACGTGGACGCCGCACCGAGGGCACGCGTACACATAATCGCTGGCTCCGCCGGACGGCGTGAAGCCTCGGCTGCACACCGGGCACGCGTCCACATCGGACGGGACTCGGGATCCGCAATCCGGACACGGGAGGGTGGAAGAGGACATCGCCGCGAAGCGGACGCCGCAGACGCATTCCGTGGACTGCTCCGAGACGAACCGGCCGCACGTCGGGCACTGGTACAGACGAACGGAGAGCTCTTTCTCCCTCGGCCGTCCGCGGACGGATGTCGTGGCGTCGTTGACGTGGCGGAGATCCTCGACGATCTCGAGGAGGGAACGCTTCGGCCGAGCGGAGGCCGCCTTCGGAGCCGACGTGGTCCGAGGCCGCGATTTGCGATCGCTCCCGTAGACGCCGCCCGTGCTGCCGGCGAAGGCCGAACCGCAGTGCTCGCACCGGTCGAGTTCAAACGGCGTGAGCTTGCGGCACTTCCAACAGAGGATCCGCGGAACCGAGCCCAGACTCGACATGATCTTGTCGAGGTCTCGTGGCGCCTTCAGGTCTTGATGCGACCCTCGCTGTAACACCGTCGGAACCCGCCCCTTCGGTGTCCGCTGCATCGCGTTGTTCGGCCATCACCTATTCGACAAAACTTGCACGGACTGATAATCAGGACCGGTTCCGTCCGCACTCCATGGGTCGAAGACCTGCCCGCGAATGGTTTAAATGAGCCGCCCTTCTTGGACCCGCCGCGAATGGCGAAGATCCTCGTCTGCGTCGCGTGGCCGTACACGTCCGGCCCGCGACACCTGGGCCACGCGGTCTCCACGTTCATCCCCGCGGACATCTTCGCGCGGTACCATCGGATGAAAGGGGACGAGGTCCTCATGGTCGGCGGGAGCGACATGCACGGCACGCCGACCATGGTGCGCGCGGAGCAGGAAGGCGTCCCCCCGAGCGTCATCGCCGAGCGATATCATGCCCTGCACGAGAAGAACATCGAGCAGCTCGGCGTGCGGTACGACCTCTACTGGAACACCGCGGATCCCCATCACAAGGCGTGGGTGCAGGAGATCTTCCTCGCCCTGAAGGAAAAGGGCCACGTCTACGAGGCGATGATGGTCTCCCCGTTCTGCACGACGGACCAGCGGTTCCTCCCGGACCGGTACGTCGAGGGGACGTGTCCCCACTGCGGCTTCCCGCGGGCGCGCGGGGACCAGTGCGAGAACTGCGGGAAGATCCTGGACCCGTTCGAGCTGATCGATCCACGATGCAAGACCCACGGGACGACGCCGATCCCGAAGGAGACGAAGCACTTCTTCTTCCGGCTCAGCGCGTTCGAGAAGCCGCTCACGAAGTGGGCGGGGCAGGACAAGGAGCACTGGCGGCACCACGTCCTCACGTTCATGCGGAGCTGGCTCCGGGAAGGCCTGAAGGACCGGCCGATGACCCGCGATCTGGAATGGGGCATCGAAGTGCCCGTCCCCGGCTACGAGACGAAACGGATCTACGTGTGGTTCGAGGCGGTGATGGGATACCTGACCGCGACGAAAGAGTGGTACCGCCGCCGCAACACGCCCGACGGATGGAAGGACTTCTGGTTCGATCCGAAGGCCCGCCACTACTATTTCATCGGGAAGGACAACATCGTGTTCCACACGATCATCTGGCCGGCGATCCTGCTCGGCTACGATGCGAAGCTCGACCTGCCCTACGACGTGCCGGCCACACAATACCTGAACTTCTCCGGCGAGAAGATGAGCGCGGGCCGCGGGAAGGGCGTGTGGCTCTCCGACCTCCTCGAGCGGTTCGATCCGGACCAGCTCCGGTACTACGGGGTCGCCACGATGCCGGAGACCAAGGACACGGAGTTCGAGTGGGAGGACTTCGCGCAGCGGAACAACAGCGAGCTCCTCGCGGTGTACGGAAATTTCGTGCACCGCGCCCTGACCTTCGCCGACAAGAATTTCAACCATGCCGTCCCGCCCGCGGGCTTCCTCGATGCCGCCGACAAGCGGATGATCCGCGCGGTCGAGCAACAATGGAAGAAGGTCGGCCAGAACCTCGAGTACGTCCACCTGAAGGACGGGATGAAAGACACGATCCAGCTCGCCCGGTTGGGCAACCAATATTTCGATGCGAAGGCGCCCTGGGATCTCATCAAGAAAGACCGCGAGGCCTGCGGGACCGTGCTCCACGTCGCCTTGCGGGTGAGCCGCTCCCTGGCCATCCTCATGGCTCCGTTCCTTCCGTTCAGCTCGACGCGGCTCTGGCGGGCGCTCGGATACGACACGGACGTCCATGCCGAACGCTGGGATCAGGCCCTCGAGGACGTCCCCGCGGGCCAGACGCTCCGGGTCGGCAAGCCGCTGTTCGCAAAGATTGACCTCAGCGAGGCGAAGGAGAGCCCCGCGGACCGCCTCGATCTTCGCGTCGCGCAAATTGTGGATGTACAAGAACACCCGAACGCCGACAATCTGTACGTCCTCAACGTAGACCTCGGGGGAGAGACACGACAGATCGTTGCGGGAATCCGGAAGAACTACTCGAAGGACCAACTTCGTGGTCGGAAAATTGTCGTCCTCGTAAACTTGGAGCCCGCCAAGCTCCGCGGAATCGAGAGCCGCGGAATGCTCCTGGCCGGTGAAGACAAGGCGGACGTTGGCCTCGTGCTGCCGCCCGACCAATCCCCGGTGGGGTCGCAGGTCCTGGGCGAAAAAGGGGCGCCGGTCCTGCCCTTCTCCGAGTTCCAGAAGTACCAACTCCAGGTCGGACCCGGGGGCAGCGTCCTGTTCCTCGGTCGCGGAGGCGCCGAAACGCCAATCCAGCTGGCGGTGGGCGGGAACCCACTGAGAGTCGACAAGGCACTGAAACAGGGAACGTGGGTCCACTAAGCGATCAATGAATGGCGACCGCCATCGCGATCGCTTGGGACCGAAGGCCGAATCCCACCGCAAGCTCGCGTTCGATGTCGCGGAGCTCCGGGTCCATCATCTCGAACCGAACCCCGCTCCACGTGATCTTGCCGACCGCGACGGGCCGGTCACCGAGGAAGAGCGTCACGCGATTGCCGAGCATCGAACCGACGCGGTAGACACGCCCGCGCCACGCGAACGTCGTGTGACGCCAACGGAACCGAATCTCGATGGAGCCAATCGGCGATTGGATCGACAGTCGATCCCGCCATCCGTCGTAGCGGACGCGCCCGATTCCTTCCCGAGAGCCCGGGACGGAGCGCCACCCGTGCCGGCCCCGTTGAACCGCGAATTCGCGCCCGTCGACGAGGACCCGGTCCCGCAGGATTCCGAGCTTCGACTCGACGATCACGTTCTCGACATCGGAGCCGGACTGCATAAGCGCTCGCCGGGAATGCCCGGGCGCAAGCCTTTAAGCGAAGGGTCCCCCGTGCGGCCAACTCCGTGCTCCTCGACCTCCACAACCACACACGCTACTCCCCAGATTCCCGCGTGGATCCGGCGGCGCTCGTGGAGCTCGCGCGGAAGATTCGGCTGGTGGGGATCGCGATTACGGATCACAATTCCGTCGGCGGCATCGCCGCGGCCGAGCAGGCGGCGGGCCGCGAATTCCTGGTGATCCCGGCGATCGAAGTCTCCACGAAATCCGGCCATGTGCTCGGGTACGGAATCCGCGAAATCGTCCCACGGGACCTGTCCGTGTCGGAGACTGCGGAACGAATCGTCGCGCTGGGCGGCGTCCCCGTCGCGGCCCACCCATTCCGATTCTGGTCGGGGCTCGGTCCGGCGGCGGTCGCCGAAGCCGCGTTCCCGGCCTACGAGACGTGCAACGGCCGGACCCTCCGACGAGGGAACGTCCGCGCCCGCGCATGGGCCCGAGAACGGAAGCTCGGTGAGACAGGAGGGAGCGACAGCCACTTCCTCGATGAGGTCGCAAAGGCCGTGACGGCCGTCGATGCCGGCGCGGTTGGCGTGGACGACGTGCTCCAGCTCCTCGCCCAGGGTCGCACATCGGCGCAGGGACTCGATCGCGGTCCCGCGGCGACCGCACGATACGTCACGAAGGCGGTCGGCGAGTGGATGCTCCGCGGGATGCGACGGATCTAGTCAGAGATGTTCCTCGATCCGCGGGACGTACTTCTCGACCGCCATTTTCGTCTTGAGCGGATCCGCCGCTGGAGGAAGCCGCATCACGAGCAGGGCCTTGCGGCCGGCGTGGATGATGAGGTACTTGTTCGACTTCGAATGGATCACGACGGACTCCAGCGAGTCCCTGGCCTCCGCGGTCACCGTCTCAGCGGAGCCGACGAGGACCGCGAACATCGATCCGAAGGTGTCGACGTGGACGCCACGAGGGAAGCTGCCCCCGAGATACGTGCCCGCCAAGGAAACGAGCATCGCCTCTTGCACGCCCTCGTTCTGTTCGATTTCGTGAAGAATTGACTCGAGGGCGGTCGTATCGACCATGGCGTGTGCTCCGGTTCGGTCCGGATGGAACGGTTGCCGGATTAAACCTTTCCGGCCTGGCTCTCAAGGGGAAAATCGTCACAAGCCCCGAAGCAGCTCGTACATCGCGAGGGCCACGTCGACGGCCTCGGCGCCCTTGTCGACGCGGGCCATCGCCTGATCGTCCGTCATGCCGGGACCGGTGATGCCGAGGCCGATCGGCTTGCGAGTCGCCCGCTCGATATCGAGGAGCGCTTTCGGCACCGCGGCCATGAGGGCCTCGTCGTGGAGCGTCTCGCCTTTGATGACCGCGCCGATCGCGACGGCCGCATCGACGTCCGCACGCTCGAGGAGCCGCTCGATGGCGGGCGGAATCTCGAAGACGCCGGGCACCCGCACGACTGACGTCACGCGAACGCCGCGCGCGTCGGCCCGGGCCAGGGCTCGCTTCACCATCACGTCCGTGACCTCGCCGTTGAATTCCGCGGCGACGATCGCGAGTCTCACGTCCGCGTCACCTTGAGTGGGCCTGCGTCGGCGAATCCTTCCCGCTGACCCGTCCCGGCCCGCGCCTGGATCGCGTGCGGTCGGAAAAGGAGGTCGTATGCGTTGACCGCGTGCTCGCGGGTTCGTCGGTCGAACAGGGTCGCGAGCTCGGCCTCGTCCGCGGTCTCTTCCTCGTGCACCATGACGCCGAGGATGTGCTTGCCCACCTGGGCCTGCACCGCCTGGAGGCCGAAGTCGGCCGCGAGGGCGCAGTCCTTGTCGACCGGTTGTCGTCCGACCATGCCGAGCGCCAGGACGAGATCGCAACCGCGGTCGAACAGGATCCGCGCACCGGCCGCGAGGTCCTTGATGCCGGGGACCGTGTACCGCTCGACCGCGAAGCCGCCGCCCTGCTTCCGGAGTTCGTCGATCGCCGCGGCCGCCATGTCGTACCGGGAGAACGACGTGTCGACGATCCCGATCCGTTTCACGCGTTTCGCTTTCGCCGCCGAGGAGGCGGGTCCGCGGCGCGCCGGGCGGCTCCCCGTTCGACCTTGGTGAGTCGTTCTTGAAGCGCGAGCCATTCCGCCACCTTCCTCACGATCTTCCGAGTGCCGACGAGGTCGCCTTCGAACTTCGGGAGCCGGAGCACCTTCGTCGCGAGGCCGCGCTTGCGGCACTCCGCGAGGATCCGTTCCTCGCTGTGCACCTGGTCGTACCCGATCGCGATGATGTCCGGCCGGATCTCGTCGAGGATGTCGTAGATGTTGCCTTCGTGGCCCAGGACCGCGCGGTCGACCGGCTTGAGCGCCTCGACCATCTGGAACCGGGCCGCCTCCGGCATGATCGGCTCGTGCTTGAACTTACGAGCGGTGCTGTCCCTCGCGACGACGACCCAGAGCTCGTCGCCGAGCGCTCGGGCCTCGCGGAGGAAATACACATGACCGGGATGGAGGAGATCGAAGACCCCCGTCGCCATTACACGGACCACGAACGCCACGCTCGGACGATGTCCTGCCCTTCCAGGAACACGAGATTCCTCGCCCGAGCATATGCCTTTGCATCTTGCTTCGAGAGAGCTCGTCCGTCGTCCGCCATCATTTCGCAGATGGTCGCCGTGGGCGCGAGTCCGGCCATGAGCACGAGGGCCGTCGTGAGCTCCGTGTGACCCCGTCGATCGACGAGGAGCGGATCCACGGCGTTCAAGAGGGGCACGTGGCCCGGAGACCGGAATTCGTCCGCGAAGACATGGGCCGCCCATCCGTTCTCCCGCTTCGTCGCTTCCTTCGCGATCGCCGCGAAACGCGAGATCGTCTGCGCCCGGTCCACGTCCGTCACGCCGGTGAACGTGTCTCGATGATTGACGGAGATCGAGAAAGCGCTGTGCCGATCGTACTTCATGTCCTCCTTCGAGATCGCGTCGAGGACCGGGTACGCGGATCCGGACCGCCGGAGCACGTCCGCCATGAATGGGAGGCCGATCCGCTCGCGGACCTCCCCGGAGAGGGTCGTGCAAATCAGGCCGCCGGCTTCCTTTCGCAAGGTACGGACCGAACCGGGCTTCACGAACTCGCTGGCGATCGTGAGGTCCGTCTCCTCTTCACGGCCGTCGCCGTCGTACACGAGGATGAACTCCCCGCGCCGCAGGGCGGCGAGCGCGCGTTCGAGTTCCACGAATTCTGAGGAGCTGGGCGGCGTATATCAAGATTGTTGTAGGAACCAATTTATTGGTTTTCACTCGGAGGGACGGAGGCCTTATTTTGAGCGGTCCCATGCGGCCCACGATGTTGGAACCACGAGCTGTCGCGCAAGTCGATCCGGGTGGGATGCGGGACATCATCGCCTCCCTCCCGGACCAAATCTCCGCGGCTACACGGTCGAGCGCCAAGGCTCGCTTCCCCGTGGAGGAAGCCCAGCGCATTTTCCTGGTCGGAATGGGAGGTTCCGCAATCGCGGGCGATGTGTTCGCGGCGTGGGCCGCCGACCGCTCCAAGGTTCCGATTCAGGTCGTCCGTGACTACCGTCTTCCGTCGTACGCGCGATCGGAGGATCTCCTCGTGGCAGTGTCGTATTCCGGAAACACAGAAGAGACGCTGGCCGCGACGGCTCAGGGAATCAAGCTCGGGTGCCGGGCGATTGCGATCACGTCCGGCGGGACGCTGGCGGAGCTCGCGCGGAAGAATGACTTCTCGACGTTTCGAATCCCGACGGGATTGCCGCCCCGAGGGGCGTTCGGCCATCTCTTCGGAACCCTCGCCGCGATCAGCAGGGAGTGGACGGTCACGGAGGGCGGGGACGAACTCGCCGGGGCCGTGGCCCACCTGAAGGAGCTCCGCACGCGGCTTCGTCCGGAGAGCGGCATGCGCTCGAACCGAGCGAAATCGCTCGCCGTCCGCATCAAGCCCACGGTGCCCATCATGTACGCGGCACCTCCATTCTCGGCGATCGCGAGACGTTGGCAGACGCAACTGAACGAGAACTCCAAGGTCCTCGCCTTCTCCTCCGCCTTCCCCGAAGCAGACCACAACGAGCTCGTCGGATGGATGGAGGATCCGCGCAGTCGAACCCACCGACCCATCCTCCTCCGGGACCGCGACGAGGCCCCGGAAATGCGCCGGCAACTCGACATCACGGTTTCCCTGATGAAGCAGAAGGTGAAGGTCGAGCAGATCCAGGATGAGGGCCCGACGCTGTTGAGCCGCCTCCTCGGGACGCTGTATCTCGGCGACTACGTGAGCCTGTACCTTGCGGTGCTGCGACGCGTCGACCCGCTGGTCCTGAAGCCGATCCAAGCTTTGAAGGCGAAACTCGCCGAATCCCACCGAACGAGCTGAACGCGGACCGAAGATTTCGGGCCGAGCTGACCTAGCCCGAAGGAGTCATCGACCAGACGAAGAATGCGATTCCAGCGGCGAGGAGAGTCGTAAAGTTCGTCCCCAGAACTAGGAGGGACGGACTCCCTGTTCCTATCTACCGTATGAACATGGATAGGACCAACCCGGTCATGACGCTGAGGCCGAACAGGCTCGCCAGGACCCAACGACCCAAGGAGTAGACCCTTGTCAACCCAAACCGGCTCTCCACCTCCACGTAGGCGAAGTCCGTCCCGCGCACGGCGTAGGTCCACCAGAGAAATCGAAGCCGTTTCATCGGAGAGCTTTCGGTCGACGCGACACTCCTCACACCCCATCAACATTGCGACGCAGCGCCGACCGAACCGGCCCGGGTAATTCCCAGAGGGAGTCAATCGGTCTCGCCGACGAAAGAGCTGAACGCCGGGGGGGAGATTTGAACTCCCGAGGTCTTTCAACCACGGCGTGGCTGGCGACGGCCTGCCGCCGATTCCAGCGCCGCGCCCTACCGGGCTAGGCGACCCCGGCCTGTGACCGTCCCGAAAAAAGGAACGAGTCCCGCGACCATCGGCTGCGTCGTAATAAAGATTCCTCGGTTCTCACGTGCGCAATCCTCGGAATGTCCGCGCGAGTTCGACGCGTTCCCGCCCAGATGGATGGCTGTAAAACAGCCACTTCTCCCAGGGACCCGGGTCCGCCACGCCGAGGTTCTGATCGTGAAGTTTCACCATCGCGCTGGCGAAGTTCGGCGCGTCCTGCGTGAGGCCGAGGGAGAATCGATCCGCCCGTGCCTCCCGCGCGCGGGACCAAGACAACTCGAGCGGCTGCAGAGGCAGGGAGACGAGGCCGAGCAGCGCCGCCAAGAGAGGAAGGCCTGCCATGTCGGCAATCGAACGGATCCCAAGTAACGAGTACAGGATTGAGTACAGCAATCCGGTGACGGCCAGCGTCACGAGGGACGTCGCCGACCCCAGCACGAAGCCGCGAAGCGGGTCGAGGAACTTCTGGTGGGCGAGCTCGTGGGCGAGCACCGTCTCCACTTCCTCCGGCCGGAAGTCGTGAAGGAGCGTATCGGTAACTACAACCCGTCGCGTCCGCCCGAGCCCCATGACCGCGGCGTTCGAACGTCGGGTCTTCTCGGATGCGCGGAGTTCGAAGACCCCCACGATTGGTACCTTCGCCCGGACCGCGAGCGATTCGAACCGGGTCCGCAGGGCGGGATCGTCGAGGGGTCGAAGGCGATAGAACATCGGCACGAGAACAACCGGGGCGATGAACGCGAGGATGACCGAGACCGCAAGGCCCAGCAACCACGCGATCAGCCACCACCAGGTCGGCCACGCCGCGAGAAGCCACAGCAACACCATTCCGGCGGCGACCGTCAATCCCAATCCGAGACCGAGAGACTTCGCGAGATCCTTCATCCAGCCGCTGAAGCGCTGAGGCGATAGGTCGAAGGCACGTTCCCAGCGATATCCGCCGACGTAACGAAACGGGAGGTCCACCGCCATCACGAGGCCGAACAGGACGACCAAGAACGTGACCGTCGCGGCCCACGGTGGGAACGCCAACGCGAGGACGCGGTCCCGCAAAGCGCCCGCCCCGCCGAGGACGAGGACCAACGTGAGCGCCGCCGCGACCGCCATCCGGATTGCGGACAATCGGATGCGCAGCGAGCGCAATCGGCGAGCGGTCACCTGACGCTGGACGTCGAAACCCCAGGCGTCGACCGACACACCCTCACTTCCAGAGGCGCGGGTAGGTCCCGGGGGCCATGAGCACGCGGTCCGTGTCTGCAGCGGCACCGGACTTCTCGATGACAATGCGGTCCGAGGTCATGAGCGCCTTCGCAATCGCCACCGCCTCCCCCTTTCCCGTGTAAACGCCGACGAGATCGCCGACCCGAATATGATCGGACAACTTCGCGACGCCGGGGACTGCGAGGTTCGCTCCATGGCAGAGCGCATCCACGGCGGTGTCCTTGACGATCATCCGCGGCAGATGCCGGAGGAGGTCCTCCACGGGGCGCAGGATCGCGCGGACCGGTGTGTCGTCGCCATCTTCCTTCCAATATGCAATGGAATCCCGGAATGCGTTGAGGGGATGGGCGTCCGCCTCGCCGAAGGTCGCGGCGCGGGTGCGTCGCAAATCGACGAGGTTCGCCCCGACGCCCAGCGCATCACCGATGTCCGCGCACAGCGTGCGAATATACGTACCGGATTCGCATCGAGTGCGGAAGAGGACGTTCCGGCCGTCGACCTCGAGCGGTTCGAGCTCGTACACGTGCCGGGTCCGCTGCTCTCGTTTGACCGCCGACCGGATCGGAGGAATTTGAAAGATCTCTCCGACGAATCGACCCATCATGGATCGAATGCGCCGCTCGTCGACGTCCTGATGGAGTTGCATCACGCCGACGTATTCCTTGTCCCCGGCGAGGACGGCCTCGACCGCGCGGGTCGCATCCGCGAGCGCGACCGGGAGGACGCCGGTCACCCGCGGATCGAGGGTGCCTGAATGACCCGCCTTCGGGACGCCGAACATGTCCCGCACCCATGCGCTCACCTGGTGCGACGTCGGGCCCGCCGGCTTGTCCACGATTGCAACGCCGAGGCGGATCCGTTCCGTGATCGACCGGTCCTCAGGCCGCGTCCCCCATTTCGAGTCGGGCACCTCGTGGAGGACGACGAGGTCGCTCATCCCTCCACCCGCGCGGCGATCATTGTCACAATCTCGTCCGGGGTCCGGTCCCGAGAATCGATCACGAGGTCGAAGATCGCCGTGTCCCCGAGATCGATTCCATAGATCGACCGGTACCGGATCCCCTCCGACCGCTCGCGCGTCAGGATCTCGCGTTTCGCCTCCTCGACGGTCGTGCGCTCGCGGCCCGCGATCCGCTTCGCGCGCACCGGCAGGGGCGCGTCGATCATCACCTTCAGGCACGGGATTTTCTCTTTCGCGAGCAAATACGCCTGGATGCGCCCGTCGACCACGACGTCCCGGCCCCTCGCCACGTGCGCTCGAATCTCCGAGAGGACAGCCTTGTCCAAGGCGCGATCGATGCTCGGATCGCGTTCTGCGGCGCGGCCGAACGCCTCGAGGTTCAACCCGCGTTCTTTCGCCATGGCCCGGAATCGCGTGCCCGCGGAGACGAGGACGGCGCCACGAGCCTCGGCCCATCGTTCGGCGACCGTCGTCTTGCCGCTGCCGGGCGGGCCTCCGATCACAAGGATCATCGACGTCCCTCAGGCGGTCTCATCCGGTCCCGCGCGGAGCGGGACGCCCATCGCCTGAAGCCGGCGTCGGAAACGGAAGTACTTGAGGACCCGGACGACGATCTGCCCGAACGGGAGCGCGAGCAGCGAATAGAGGAGGACCCACGACGGGAAAACGTAGACGGCGTTCACGAACACGTGGGTCGACCAGGGCACAGCGATCCACTGGTTCCCGAGGCCCTGGAGGACGACGTCGACGAAGAGCCGGAGCCATGTGAAGATCACGATGAACATGAACATCGTCCAGGCCATCGACTTCATCGGCGCGGTCTGGACCTCCATCGAGTCTTTCATGAAGCCTTGCTGCGCCTCCTTGAGCTGCGCGAGCCGCGTCTGCTGGCCTTTCCGCATCGCCTCCATCTGCTCCTTGCGCCAAGCGGACATGACCTTCTGGGTGCGGGCCATCTTCACCCAGTTCGTGTAGTGGTCCCGGATGATCGAGCCGATCGTGGTCGTCAACAGGCCGGCGAGGAGAATCGTGAGGACGGGGAGCGTCCCGCCGAAGCCGAACATCGGGAACAGGGCCAGATTCGCGAAGGACGCGAACCCCGTCCCCACCGCGGGATCGATGATCGCGTAGAGGGCCAGCAGGAACAGGAAGATCATGAGGAACCGGGTCAGGCTCGGACGGCTGAAGGGCGTCGGAGGCCGGGCGGGCGGGGCCGTTTCCGCGCTTTCCTCGACCTCGGCGGAGCCGGAATCATCGGCCACGGATTCGCCAATGGACCTGCCGATATAAGGATTTGCAACTCCATCAGGAGGGAATCAACCGCTGTCCTACGCCGTGGGCGTCGTCCCGAGCGCGGCCTGGATTTTGTTCGCGAGATCCTCGTAGCGCTCGGTCAGGGCCTTCTCCTGCTTCTGGAGGGACTTCACCCGGATCGTGAGGGTCTCCTTGTGCTCCTCGAGCTCTTTCTTCAAGCCCTCGCGATCGTCCTGCTTGACGAGGAGCATCCCGATGCTCTTGTACACCGGCGTATCGTCCTTGATCTTCACGAGCTCTTCTAAGGTGCCTTCGATCTCGCGCAGTTTCGCTTCGAGCTGCACGCGCTGGCTGCCCAGCACCTGGAGCTGGTTCTGCAGCTGCTGATACTGGGCGATCTGGTTCTGGAGCTGCGGGGAAATCTCCTTCACGACGTCACCTCGCGTCGTACGCGGGCCGCGACGTCGGCCCACCGGAGGTACGAGTTCACGGCAGCCCGCAGCGCCCCGGTGTCGTCCGCGTCGATCGTGAGGGTCAGCCGATTCGGCTCCGAGCGCATCGAGACCCGGGCCTTCGGGACGTCACGTCCGGTCTCCGGCCGCAACGACCGATAGACCACGCCGGCGTCGGGACCGGAGAGCACGATCGTCGCGCGCCGCATGATCATCGCGCCTTGACGACCTTCTTTACGTTCGGCCGCTCTTTGTAGAACATTTTCGAGCCGCACCGCTCGCACTGAATCCCGACCGTGTTGATGTTCGCCCGGATCGGTTCCAGGCACTTTGCGCACTTGTACATGTCAGGCCTCCTCCGCCTTCGCTTCGGGCTTCGGCGTGGTCTCCGTGACCTCTCGCTTGAATGAGGTCGTCACGATCGGCCGGTAGGCCCCGCCCGCGAAGACGTAGCCGCATCGGCGGCACGCCCAGACCCCGCTCGATCTCCGGCGGACGGAGATCGCGGCGCATCGCGGACACGTGTGCCGCCCTTTCAGGCCCTCCTCGATCTCTTGCACCCGGCGGCGAATGCGTACGCCGTAGCGGGGGCCGAAACGGCCGACGATGCCTGCCTTTCTCGTGCGACGGGCCATGGAGGACCTCAGGAAGATTGAAGGAGCGGACGGATGTCGCGGCCGACGCGCTGGGCCGTCTCGATAATCCGCTTCACTTCTTCGTAAGTAAAGCTTCCACTTAAGCCTTTTTGCATCGCGCGGATGTCGCCGTTCTCGTCCGTCGTCACGGTGAGCCGCGCATCGGCCATGCGCTCCTCGTCGAGGCTCGGATCGACGAGCAAGAGGTCCTTGATCTTCGCGGTCGTCACGCTGACGGGCCAGTGCTCGACCGGGAGCGGGAAGTCGTCGCCGAGGCCTTGGGCCTTCGCCGGAGCGATCGTCGAGGACAGGGCCGCGACCGCGCCGTAGGAGCACGCGTCGAACAGATTCCCGTCGAAATCGAGGACATGGATGTCGATGAACAGGATCCACACCTTTTCTTTCGGCGTGATGCAGAGCTTCTCCATATTCACCATCTTCGACTCGCGGATCCCTCGGTCGACGACGCGCGCAAGCTCGATGGCATCGGGCCGCGGCGGGCCGGCCTCGAACGTCGGACTGGCCATCGGGATCAACTCGACGCTCGTCGACAGCACGCCGGTGTTCGGGGTGTCGGGATACGGCTCGCCCACGGTCATCTTGATGCCGATGAGAACGTCCGTGTTCCCCAGCTTCACGCGGGCGCTCCCTTCCGCGGTCTTGACGAACGACCGGTCGACCTTGACCGGGCGGGGCTGATCGAGGCTGCGGCCGTCGACTCGCTGCCCGGACGACGCGAGGCGATACACGTGAGCGCGCATCAGCTCCGAGACGATCTCCTCGCTCATCAGATCCCCTCCGGGCCAAAGTCTTCCTCGGGTGGCATCGGCGGCTCGTCCGACTCGACCGGTGCCGGGGCCGCGGGAGGCGGCTCTTTCAGGATGTCTTCGAGGGTCACCGAATACCGGCGTCGGAGCGCATCGCGCTGCAGCTCGTAGATCCGTTTCGTGGCATCGATCGACAGGCCCATCGCTTTCTGAAACTCGTCGTAGGTGAGGTGGCCGTCCATCTGCAGGAGGACGACATCGCCGGTCCGCGGGACGATCGCCATGGGGCAGTCCGCGTCTCCGAAGTTGTCCTCGTCTTTGTTGAGGTCGAGGCACACGACCCCGTCGATCTTGCCCGACGCGCACGAGGTGACGAGGTCCCGCATCGGGACGCCGGCATCGGCGAGGGCCACGCTAGCCGCCGTCAGCCCGGCGCACCGCGTGCCCGCGTCCGCCTGGAGGACCTCGATGAAGATGTCGACCGACGTGCGCGGGAACTGCTCGACGAAAACGACCGAGGCGAACGCCTCGGAAATCACCTTCGAGATCTCCACGGACCGTCGATCGGGTCCGGGCCGCTTCCGGTCCGAGACGCTGAACGGAGCCATGTTGTAACGGCACTGGACGAGGGCCCGGGCGGGATCCTGGAGGTGCCTCGGGTGCGCCTCGCGCGGGCCGTAGACGGCCGCGAGGACCTTGTTCCCGCCCCACTCGATGTACGCGGATCCGTCCGCCCGGCGCAGGACTCCCGCCTCGACCCGGATCGGTCGCAACTCATCGAACCTCCGGCCATCTAGGCGGCGTCCGTCGGATTTGATCAGTTTCATCCCTTTCTCGATGTGCTCGATGTCTTCCATGGAAAACCTTCCTCAGGAGGGCCTCGGCCCTCGTCCTCGTGGTTGCTCCCGCTCGATCCGTTCGCGCACGGCTTCCGTGAGGCCCACGGCCTGGGCCCGCTCGTCGATCAGGCGGATCGCCATCGCGGCCACCGCGGCGCTGCGGTCATCCCCATCCAGCCAGATCCGACCGTTCTGCCCGACGTAAATCCGGCAGCCGGTCAGGTCCATGATCAGGGACACCATGCTCCCCTGCTTGCCGATCACCCGGGGCACCTTCGTCGGCGAGATCTCGATCACCATGCCGCCGTTCAGGCGTCGCGCCTCGCGCTCCTGCATCGTCAATTGGACGCGTTTGATCTCGTCGACGCTCAGGACGTGACACATGATCACGTCGCCGACCTTCAGGTAGCGTGCGGTGTCGCCGAACTCGACGCGCCAGGGGGATTCCGTCGCGTGGAGGGGAGCGGGATAGGGTGAATGGATGTCGACGAGCCAATGGGAGGGGCCTTGGTCGACCACCTCGCCGATGACGGCGTCGCCCCGCTGCGGGATGTACCGCCCGTTGAGCGGGATCACGCTGACGAGGCCCTCATGCTCGTCCCGAATGCCCAATTGCGCCGCGAAAACCCGTCCGCCTTCGCTGTATGTGCCCGGCCCGGGTTTCAGCCCGGGGCCGCCGACGGCTTCGCCCGGAATGACGATCGGGCGGAGCGCCCCACTGCTCTGCATAGGTGTCTCTCTCTCACGCACCGCGTCGAAACCGAGGCGGCTACTTGAGGCTTCCGGTCTTTGCGGCGCCCTCAAATCCGCTGGTCGGCTTTCAGAATCCGGGTCTCCACGTTTCCCTTCGTTTTCGCGTTGAGACGCTCGAGGAACTCGGTCTGCAAGCCGGCCGGCATCTCAACGACGCCGAGCCAAGCCCCCGTCGGAGACCATTCTTCTTTCAGGATCGTTCCGAACGACTTGAGGTCGCCGTACGCCTTCGCGCTGTCCTCGGCGCTCAGCTTCACCGCAATCCGGACCTTCTCGAAGCGAATCGGGATGAGCGGCCGGAGCGCATCGAGGATCTCTTTGACCTGTTCCTCGACGCTTTTGAACGGATCGACGTGGACTTTCGCCTCTTCCATCGCGTTCTCGATCCGCTGTGGCGGATGGGGCGCGCCGGTCTGCGGGTTGATCGCGTTCGCGGCGATGTACTGCACGATCTGCTTTCGCTTCGCCTCCAACATCTGCCGGCGTTGTTCCGTCGTCAGCTGAATCTCGCCGCGCTGGACAATCTGCTTCGCGACCGCCAGCGGCTCCGTCGTCCCGAAGAAATCCATCATCTTCTCTTCGGACGCCTTCGAGCCTTTGTGGGCATCCTTGAAAATCTCGTCGATGGCGAGTTCCCGAAGGAGGTCGACCTCTTTGCCGTCCCGGATCCGCTGGACCGCATCCGGCTTCACGAGGACTTCGAACTTCTCGCCGGCCTTCTCGACGCGGGCGATTACGTATTCCTTGAAGATATCGTCGCGACGGTCCGATCGGAGCTCTTTAGGCATGACCTCGCTCGCCTAC
Organism: Methanobacteriota archaeon; assembly: GCA_005878985.1. Lineage (GTDB taxonomy): Archaea > Thermoplasmatota > Thermoplasmata > RBG-16-68-12 > RBG-16-68-12 > RBG-16-68-12. Next base: position 61,702 of record VBMA01000075.1, on the reverse strand, counting down.
GACGCTGTCGGGATGCGAGTGAGATACTGGCCGACCTCGGACTCCGAGAGCCGACGGAACTTCTCGCCTTCGACGATCAAGCCGATCTCGATCGCGCGGGCATCGAGCTTCTCCCCCTCGGAGGCCTTCTGGAGGCCCTGAAGACCGAGAATCATCGCGTCGTCCTGAGCCATGTTGTCCTTGTACTTCTCCTCGAGGAGTTCCATGACCGCCTGGCGGCCCTGTCCGATGCTGCCGGCCTTGTACGACACGAGGGCGCCGCTCGGGTCCGTCTCGAACAGATGGGTCCCAAGGTCGTCCACGCCCGCCACGAGGAGCGCGGTCCCGAACGGACGGACGCCGCCGTATTGGGTGTAGTTCTGCTTGTAATCGCAAATCCGCTTCACGAGGAGGTCGACGCCGATCTTCTCGCTGTACGTGACCTTGTTGATCTGCGCGACGAGCCGGGCATAGTCCACGAGGACCCGCGCATCGGCGACGAGGCCGGAGGTCGCCGCCCCGACGTGCTCGTCAATCTGAAAGATCTTCTCGATCGATGACGTTTCGACCAGCCGCGATCCGATCTTTTTGTCGGCCATCAGCACGATGCCGTTCTTGAACTTCAGGCCCACGGTGGTGTTTCCCCGCGTGACCGCCACGCGAGCGTATTCCACCTGGAACAGGCGGCCGTCGGGGCTGAAGACCGTAATCGCGCGGTCGTACGCCATCTGGCCCGGCTGCATATGATAAACCTCGGGCCGCTAATCAAGCGGTCACTTATAAGGGTTCTTTTCGGACTGTCGGCGCACGCTGTCCGTTCGGCTCAGATACTTGCGAGTCGCCGCGCGAATCGTCCCGGAGGTCCCGACCGTCGTCACGCGGACCGATTCTCCACCGAGCGTTCCGATTGCATTCAGCGCGTGAATCGCGGCGTCCTTTTCGAGATGGGTTGTCCGGACGAGGCCCGATGAGCGTGCGAAGTCCACGAGCCACAGTCGAAGCGGCATTGTCCGCAGAGCTTCCAGCACTTCCTCGCGTCGGAAGGCCCGAGGACCGTCGACCCGGAACGCGATGTAGCGATACCGCGGGCGTCGCGTGCTCACGCTCGCGCGATGGGAGAGAAATGGAAAAAGGTTCGGGTAAAAAGAGGAGGAGGTCAGCGTACTTCGTCCACTTCGGCGGACGTCTTCACTGGACCCGTGTAGATTTCCTTGCCCAGGAGGGACTTCGACTTGACGCCGGTGATCACGAGCAGGACGCGCACCGTGTTCTGCAGGTCGTCCTCGACGGAACAGCCCCAGATGATCCGCGCCTGCGGGTTGATCTTCTGGCCCACGATCTCCGCGGCCTTCTCCGCCTCGGACACGGTCAGGTCGGGCCCGCCGACGACGCGGACGAGCGCGCCGCGGGCGTGGGTCAGGTCGACCTCGCCGAGCAGCGGGGATTCGAGCGCCTCGTTGATCGCATAGTCGATCCGGTCCCGCTCTTCCTCGCTCTCGCCGATCCCGATCATCGCGACGCCGCCGCCCTTCATGATCGTCATGAGGTCGGCGTAGTCGAGGTTGACGAGTCCGGGCTTCGTGATGATCTCCGTCATGCCTTTGATGGACTGCATGAGGATCTCGTCCGCGACTTTGAACGCGGCGTTGATCGGCAGGCGCGGCACCAGCTCGAGGAGCTTGTCGTTGTAAATCACGATCGTCGTGTCGCTGAACTTGCGGAGCTTGTCGAGTCCGGCCTCTGCGTTCTCCATCCGGATGCGGCCTTCGGATTTGAACGGCATCGTGACGACGCCCATCGTCAGGGCGCCTTCCTCCTTGGCCACGCGGGCGACGTACTGCGCGGAGCCGGTCCCGGTCCCGCCGCCCATGCCCGCGGTGATGAACACGACGTGAGCGCCCCGGAGGAAGTCGCGGATCTCCTCTTCGTTCTCGTGGGCGGCCTGTTCGCCGACCTCCGGGAGGGCTCCGGCCCCGAGGCCTTTCGTGAGCCGCTTCCCGATGAGGATCTTCTTCGGCGCGTGGACGGACAGGAGGTGTTTCGCGTCCGTGTTCACGGCGGCCAGTTGGGCGCCCGTGATGCCGGCCTCGCTGCACCGGTTGATCGTGTTCGACCCGCCACCGCCGCAGCCGACGATCTTGATCGAGACGTTGATCGACTCAACGATCTTCTCGATCTCCTCGTCGTCGCCGTTCTTCTTCTTTTCGACGACCTTGGCCTTCTCGGACTCCCGTTCTTCCTTCGCCTCGGCTTCCTGGTGTCGAGCCAGGGCTTCGTTGAGAAGTGATTTCATTGTGCCATCCCATCCCGATGGAGACTGACGGCCGGACGAATCCATCTTACCCTATTTAAAAGTAGTCATACATCTGTCAGACAAACGCCGGGTTGACATCCGCCGCCGGGCTGCCACGAAAACGAGGCCTCAGTGGGCGACCGCCAGCATCGGGGCCATGTTGATGACGATCCCGGCGTTCGTGATATCGAACGGATACACGTTCTCGTCGTGGGACGAGCCTTTGTACTTCTCGACGGAGAGGAATCGCTTGATCCCGGTCTCATCCCGGAGCTTGTGGAGACGGATCTCCCCGCGCGCGAGGAACGCTTCGGGCGGGACTTCGCCCTCCTCCGGGAGTTCGAGGGTCAGGAGCGAGGTCACCTTCGATTCCGCGAGGTAGCGCATGAACGATTGCGTCGTCACGGTCTCCTCGAACTCGCGCATGCAGAAATACCGCAGGGCCGTCATCGAATCGACCACGACGCGCTCGTAGTTCCGCTTCAGGAACAGGTTCTTCAGGAGTTGCTGGAGCGAGTGGACGCTCACTTCCTTGCTCTCGAAGTCCGGGGTCTTGCGGATGCGCTCGCCGATTGCACGCATCTTCGCGGGCTCTTCCTCCGTAGAGATCTCCAGGATCGGCGTGGGCTCGAAGCGCCGGATGTCCGAGTTCGCGTCGAGGACGTCAAGGTCGTCCAGGTTCCAGCGGAAGCCGCGCATGTTGATCTTCAGTTCGTTCGGAGGCTCCTCCAAGGCGACAAACAGGCATCGCTCGCCGCCCTCCAGGCCTTCCCGCAGGAATTGCATCGCGAGGATCGTCTTTCCCGCGCCCGGCGGGCCCGAGACGATGTACGGCCGCCCGGGGACGAAGCCGCCGTGGAGCATCTTATCAAGACCCGGGATGCCGGTCCCGATCTTGGCCGCGGCCGTCAGCGAATCACCTGCGGCGGCCGTGGCGGCGTCGAGATCGGGGGCGGGAGCGGAGCCTTCCCGAGACGCTCTTTGAGCTCCGAGTCGCACGCGAGCGCGAGCTTTATCGCTTTTTGATAGTTTCGGCGTTGAAACGCGAGCATCGCACGAGACAATGACACCTCGATGTCCCGGATCGGGACCTGGCGGCGGTGAGCGTCCTCAATCTGGCGCATGATCGACTCGATCACGTTCGAAACCTCATCGATCAGTCGGGTCTCGAGGAGCGATTCTCCGGGCTTCGGGGCCGGGGTCGACACCCGCGTCTGCGCCGGCGCATCGAGGTAGACGACCATCCCGTTGTCCCCGATCGAAATGGGGTGCATCCGATCGTCGAACGACGAGCCGCGGAACTTCTCGATCGAGATCGCGCGGCGAATGACGCTTCCGTCGATCCACTTGTTCAGCCGAATCTCGCCGCGGGCGAGGAAGAACTCGGTCTCGAGGATCTTCTTGTTCAACCGTTCCGAGATGATGAGGGTCGTCGCCTCGAGTTCCGCGAGGAACCGGACGAACGACTGGATCAGGATCCGACTGTCCTGGCCCTGCATGGCGAACATCTTGAGGGCGGTCATCGAGTCGATGACGACGCGCTTGTACCGTTGCTTCGTGCGCTCGAGATGATGGGAGAATTCTTGTTTGATCATCTTCTGCACGCTGTGCACCGTGACCTCGAGCGCCCGGATCTGGGACGACTGCCGGATCTCCGTGACGTCTTCCATGTCCCGTACGTCGAGGGATGTCCCGACGTCGATCACGGATCGTTGGCGTTTGTGCGCCCGGATGTCCGGAGTCGCATCGAGGATCTTGAGGCGGTCCAGGTTCCACGTGAACGTGGCCATGTTCGCCTTGACCTCGATCGGGGGCTCGTCGAGGGTGACGAGCAGGCACGGTTCCTGCTGGCGGAGCCCGTCGAGGAGGAACTGGACAGCCAGAATCGTCTTGCCGCTGCCGGTCGGGCCTGACACGACGTAGGGTCGCGCGGGCAGCAGGCCGCCGTTCAGCATCGTGTCGAGACCCGCGACGCCCGTCTTGACGCGATCCATTGAAAGCCTGCCGAGCGCGCGGACCACCCGGCCCATGATGCATAAAAGCTCCGTCCTGAGAATCAGGCCATAAGACTGGGTCCCCGGAGAAGGCCGATGTTAACCTTAAACAAGGTTGACTTTTCCAGAACCGGCGGGAACACCGCGATCGCCCGAGACGAGGACCGCCGTCGACGTCGGAACTCGATAGCGGGGGATGGACTTTCCGGGCCTGAGGTCGTCCTCACGGCCCTTTTGAACCATCGATCTCCGGGTGTCTCACCGGGGACCTGGGAGTCCCGGGGTATGAGCCCGACGGGATATCCTGGCTACCCCACCCCGCTACAGCACATCGAGCCACGGCGCGCCGGCGGTCGTCCGTCCGCATTGGAACGTGTCGGATAAACCTATCGCGCGACCGCTCAGAAGAATTTCCGGAAGCGGGCGAGATCCTCGAGACTTCCTTTCAGTTTGATTTTCCCCGTCGCGTACGCCTTGAACGGACCGATCTCGCGGAGGATGAGCCCGCGCAACGTGTCCGCATCGGTCGAGATCGTGATGTCTGCGGGGTCGACGCCGCCGTCGAGGAGGCCCGCGACCTTCTGGTCCGCGAGCGTGAAGTGATATTTCGTGCCGTCCTTCAGTTCGATCAGGACCGTCTTCTGGAGACCCGCGAGCTCCCCGCGGAGCGCCGGGTCGGAGGCGACCTTCGCATTGAACTTGCGAATCAGGTCCTCGAGCATCTCCCGCATCACGAACGACCGCCAAATTCGTCGAGCTTGCGGATCCGGGACTCCGCGAGCAACCGCCGCGCGGTGTCCCAGGAGGCCCGTGTGTGCGGCGGCAGGGTCCCTTTTTTCTTGATCCACTTCTCCAGGAACGCGATCGTGTCCGGATCGGACGAGTAGCCGGAGCCGATCGTGTCGCCGATCTCTTCCTCGATCACGCGCATCTCGCGGTCGCGGCGGACTTTCGCCAAGATCGACGCCGCGCTGACGACCGGGAAGAGCTCGTCGGCGTTGTGCTGGGAGACGACCTCGACGGCGAAACGCAGCTCGCGTTGGACACAGCGTTTGAACTCAATCTCGTCCACATCGGCCGCGTCGACGTAGGCGGTCTCCGGATGCAACCGCTCGATCAGCTGCGCGAAGAGCTTCGCCTCAAAGTCGTTCAGGGACATCTCCGCGCGCATCATGTCGATCTCTTCGGCGGGAATCACGAGGAGGTCCCACGTCGCACACTTCTCGATCTCGGGCGCTAGCGCCTCCCGCTTCTCCGGGGAGAGTTTCTTCGAGTCCCGGACGTTCAGGTGCCTCAATGCGACGTCGGACTCGACCGCGACGCCCGCTACGACGAGCGGACCGAGGACGGGGCCTCTCCCCGCTTCGTCGACGCCGAGGATCACGGCTCACGCCTCGAAAAGCTCGCGAGCCGTCTCTTGCGCTCGAGCGATGACGTCCGACTCGTCGACGGTTCGCACGACGCCGCCCGCCATGAGGACCTTGCCATCGACAATCGTCGCCTGCACATCGCTCCCCCGGCCGCTGTAGACGAGGTGCCGGATGACGCTCTCCGGATAAAAAGGAGTTGTGTGGGCGCCTTTCAGCGAGACGACCGCGAGGTCGGCGCGCTTCCCGACCTCGATCGAACCGATTTCCCGCTCGACGTGTAACGCGCGGGCCGCGTGGATCGTCGCGAGGTCGAGGACGGTCTGCGCCGGCATGATCCGGGCGTCCCACCGCGTTGACTTGTGCAGGAGCGCGGCAATCTTCATGTCCGCAAAGACGTCCATGCCGTTGTTCGAGATCGGCGAGTCGGTCCCGAGGCCCACGATGACGCCGGCCTCGAGCATCTCCGGCACCGGGGCGACGCCGCCGCTCGCGAGTTTCATGTTGGAGACGGGGCAGTGGGCGACGCTCACGCCGCATCGGGCGAGGGCCCGCACCTCGTTCATCGTGATCCAGGTGCAGTGCGCCGCGGTGACGCGTTCTCCGAGGAATCCGATTTTCTCGAGCCACTCCACGGGTCGGAGGCCGGTCTTTTTGCGGTGGGCCTCGACCTCGCCGCGCGTCTCCGACAGGTGGGTGTGGAGCCGGACGTCGCGGCGATCGGCGATCTCCTTCGCCTTCGCGTAGGTTTCCTCCGAAGCGACGTAGACCCCCTGGACGCCGACGGATGGGGTAACGAGCGGATCGTCCTTCTGCTTCGCGACGAATGCATCGGCGTTCTTCAGAGGACTCCCGTGCTGCGTCGTGAACGCCTCGTCGAGCGTGACCCATGACAGAAATCCGCGCATCCCCGATTCGCGCACGGCCCGTGCGACCTCGTCCTCCCAGTAGAACAGGTCGTGGAAGCTCGTCGTCCCGGACCGGATCATCTCCACGCATCCGAGGAGCGCGCCGATTTGCACGTCCCGTCGCGTCAGCTTCGCGTCGATCGCCGAGGCCTTCGGAAGCATCTCTTCGAGCGGGACATCGTCGGCGACACCGCGAAGGAGCGTGTTTGCGACATGTTGGTGGAGATTGATGAAACCGGGAAGGACCGCGCAACCGGAGCAATCGATGACGTTCTCCGCAGACCGATCGATGTCGCCGACCGCGACAATCCGCTCGTCGTCCAGGAGGACGTCACCACTCACCACGCGACGTTTCTCGTCCTGCGTGACGACGAGTCCACCGCGGAGAAGAAGGGACATCGGGAGCCGTCGATGGGGCGGGCCGTAGAAAGGGTTTTCGTGGCTCTCCGATCGGCCGAAGACGCGAACGAGGCGGCTCTCGCGAATCTCGCGATGTGAAAGGGTATTGCGGTCCGAGCCGATGCGCGTTCGTGGACCTCGACTTCTCGAAGGCTCTGCAGCGGTGCCTCGATCAAGTCGGGCCCGGCCGGGTCACGACGTGTGGAGCAATCGCCCGGGCATTGGGCGATATCCGGGCGTCCCGAGCCGTGGCCACGTGGATCGCGACCCGTCCGGAGACGCTGGGAGGACACCGGGTCGTCCGCGCCGACGGCCGACCGGTCCTCATGTCCGCATCGCGGGAATTCTCGCGGGAGGGCACCCGCCTGTTCCGAGGCCGCGTCTCCGCCGATCGAATCTTGAATGTCTTGGAGCCCACCGGATTCCTCACGACACTCCGCGAGGAACAATGGAAGTTGGGCGACCGAGTGATCGAACGAGACGGCGGACTGCAGGTCGAACGTGTTGCCGGCGTTGATGCCGGCTACGACGGAAACGCGATGCGCATCGTTGCGGTCTCCCTCGACGCGAAGGACCTCGCGCTCACCGAAATCACCGCCGTGAAACGTCAGGCTGAGTTCCCCTACATCCCGACGTATTTGGCGTATCGCGAATTTCCCGGGATTGAAGCGGCGATTCGTCGCCTGAAGCGGCCACCGGACGTCCTCTTGATCGACGGCCACGGCCGTCTGCATCCGGCGCTCTTCGGCGTCGCGTGTTATGTCGGCGTCCGACTCAATATCCCGACGATCGGTGTGGCGAAGCATCCGCTCGTCGGTCGGGTGAGACCGGGAACCCGATCGCCCTCGAGAACGTCCCCGGTCGAGTTCCGCGGTCAGGTCCGCGGATATGCATGGACTCCGCCGGGCCGCGAACGTCCCATCTACGTCTCCATCGGTCACCGCATCTCGCTCGGGCGCGCACTCGAAGTCGTCCGAGGTTCCACTCTTCGTGGGTATCCGGAACCGCTGAGGCTCGCCGATCGAATTGGCCGCGAGATGAAAAGGAATAAGAGGAATGAAAAACGGGAAAAGGGTGCGACGCGGTGAGTCGCCGAGCGACATTTCATCGCGAGGGCTGGCCGGGCAAGCGCCTATCTCTTCTTTTTCTTGCCCTTCTTTTTCTTGGCCACTTCTTTCCTCCCTATTTTCTGTATAGACAAAAGGGGTCTTAAAAGTAGCGAAGCGACAAAAAATCGTCCATTTTGCGATTTATATAAAAACGGGAAGATGCGAAACGCACATCGAAACCGTTTTGGAGTGCGCCCGCATCACAGAAATTGTGGAAGTTCTGGTCTTCGGCGCCGGCGCGATCGGAAGTTTCTTTGGGGCTCTTCTCTCTCAACGTCACGATGTGACGCTTATCGGGAGGGCAGAGCACATCTCGACGATCAAATCCCACGGCCTCCGCGTTCGCGGAAAGACGGCGATTATTGCGAAACCTCACGCGGCAACCCGTGTGCCGCAGAAGGCGAGACCGGATTTCGTGTTCATCACAACCAAGTCGTACGATACCGCCAATGCGATGCTCGGGTTACGTCGTTTCGCCGACCGAGCGATCTTCGTCACCCTTCAAAATGGCCTCGGGAACGCGGAGACAATTGCGAAGACCGCGCGGCGCGTCGTCGCGGGAACCACGGCGCACGGAGTCACGTTCGTCGGCCCCGGGGAGATCCGTCATGCGGGCGTTGGCGAAACGGTGCTCGGTGCGTGGGGTGGAGTGCGTGAATCGGATCTCGTCCGGTTGCGGGATCTTCTTGCGGACGTGGGAATCGTCGCGAGTGTCACGAGCGACATCCGAACGGAGCTGTGGTCCAAGCTCGTCGTGAACGCGTCCATCAACCCGATCGCAGCCCTCGCAGAACTCGCGAACGGACGAATCGTACGTGACAAGCATCTTCTCGCCCTCGTCGAGATGGTGTGCCGCGAGGCGACCGAGGTTGCGAAGGCCGAAGGGGCGCGCGTCGATTATGAAGAGTTGCGACACCGCACGCTCCTCGTCGCGAAGCGGACCGCTTCGAACCGGGCGAGCATGCTTCAGGATCTTGACCGACACCATCGAACGGAAATTGACGCAATCACCGGATCGATTGTGCGGGCCGCAGAACGTGATCGGATTCTCGTCCCTATGAACGCAGCTCTGTACGCGCTCGTGCGAGCGAGGGAAGCGGCCCACCACGAAGCTTCGGGCCCGAACGTTCGCCATCAAAGCTTATAAACCACTATTTAACTCCCCTCCGTACCAAACCCGCTGCGGCGCCTCCAGATGGCAACGACACGGTGGTGTGACTTTGGCCAAAATCAAGATTGAGAACGTCGTCGCCTCGACCTCCCTCGGGGAGGAACTCGACCTCCAGGCGATCGCCCTCGCCCTCGGCGGGGCCGAATACGAGCCGGAGCAATTCCCCGGACTCATCTACCGATTGAAGGAGCCGAAGACCGCGACGCTCCTGTTCCGGAGCGGGAAGGTCGTCTGCACGGGAGCGAAGAGCCTCGAGCACGTCAAGACCGCGATCGACATGGTCGCGAAGCAGATCGAGGCCGCAGGCATCCCGATCAAGAAGAATCCAGTAATCGAGGTCCAGAACATTGTCGCCTCGTCGGACCTGGGGACAGAAATCAACCTGAACGCAATCGCGATCTCGCTCGGCCTCGAGAAGGTGGAGTACGAGCCGGAGCAATTCCCCGGTCTCGTGTACCGCATCGACGTACCGAAAGTCGTCGTCCTCCTGTTCGGCAGCGGCAAGCTCGTCTGCACCGGGGCGCGCAAGCCTTCCGACGTCGAGGAGGCGGTCGAGAAGATCACGCAGGAGCTGAAAGCCGCTGGCTTGCTCCGCTAGACGATGTTAGAACTTCGGACCGAAATCGAAATCGACGCGCCCGCCGAACGCGTGTGGGCCGTCCTCCTCGATTTCGAGAGGTTTTCGGATTGGAACCCGTTCATCCGATCGATTCGCGGCCAGGCGCTGGTCGGTTCCCGACTCGATGTGCTCCTCGGGGCGTCGGGTACGCGCCCAATGCGATTTCGACCCACCGTGAAGGCCGTCGTCCCGAATCGCGAGCTGCGCTGGCTCGGCCGGGTCGGCCTCCCTCGCCTCTTCGACGGCGAGCACATCTTTCAGATTGAGGCGCTCGGGCCGATGCGTTCCCGGTTCGTTCAACGGGAACGCTTCCGGGGTCTGTTCGTCCCGCTGCTCGCCCGGAGCCTGAATCGCGACGCCCGCCGCGGCTTCGAGGAGATGAACCGCGCGCTTCGAGAACGCGTCGCCGTTTCGACCGAGAGTCGCATGGCAACCGGGAAAGCCTAAGAGACCGTCCTCGTTTGGCGATGCGTGGCCGTCTTCGACAACCACATCCATCTGCGTGCGAGCTTCAAAGGCGTCGAGGCCGCGAAGGCGTTCGAGAAGGCCGGCGGCACGGCGATCTTGCTGACGCACAGCCCGTACCCCGAAGCGCCCATCACCCGCGCTGACGACTACCGAGCGGCGTATGGACTCACGCTCTCGATGGCGGACGCCGTCCGCACCGCCACTCACCTCAAGGTGTTTGTCGCGCTCGGGCCGTATCCGGTCGAGTTCATTCATCTGAGGGAGACGCTCGGCGACGCGGCTGCGGTGGACGCGACGACTCGAGCGATCGACCTAGCCGCAAAGCACATTCGCGAAGGGAAGGCCGTCGCCTTCGGCGAAGTCGGGCGACCTCATTTTCCGGTGGGCGCGGACATCGTACGGGCGTGCAACGGCATCGTCGCGTACGCGATGGCTCAGGCGAGAGAGCTCGAATGCGCGGTCATCCTGCACACCGAGGACCCTACCCCCGCGACGTTCGCGGAGTTCGCGTCAATGGCCAGACGGGCAGGGCTGGATCCCAAGTACGTCGTGAAGCATCACTCGACGCCGTTCACGCGACTGGCGGACACCGCGGGACTCGTCCCCTCGATCCTGGCGAAGGAAGAACTCGTCGTGGAAGCCTTGAAAGGTGGACCCCGGTTCCTCCTCGAGACGGACTACATCGACGACCCGTTACGGCCTGGCGCCGTCCTCGGACCCGCGACGGTGCCGAAGAAGACGAGGGCGTGGCTCGAGAAAGGAATTCTCACCACGGAGCAGGCGTGGTCCATCCACCACGACTTGCCTGAGAAGACGTACCGCATCCAAATGGACTGACTCGCACGGCCGCTCCACCCAGCTAGCGAAGGGCGCGAAAACCCTGGAATTCTCCGTTCGGCTCGGACCAGGAGACCTCGACCGATTCAACTCGGGCGTAGGGTTGCGACGTCTTGTTCCACTCGATGCAGGTCTCGATTGTGGATCGTTCGCCTTCGAACACCGCTTCGACGCTCCCGTCCCATCGATTCTGGACGTAGCCGTCGAGTCCCATCGCTTCCGCCTTCTCGGCACAATACGCTCGGAAGTTGACCCCTTGCACGCGCCCGAGGAAGACGACGACCGCGCGGGCCTTCACCACGAAGCGAATCGAGACGAAGTCAAAGAACTTTATCGTGGCAATCGCCGATTCACACTCTGGATGCCGCGGAGGGCCGCAGCAGGCGACTCGGCAGACGTCAGACGTCTGCAACCATAAGTCGAACGCGCACTCACATTCACCGGATGGGATCTCGACCGAATTGCGCCGAAACGAATCGGGCCCGGACTGCGGTGGAATTACGAGCGACGCGCGCGGGAACTCTTGGCCCAGGCCCGGTCTGTGCTCGACCTGGGGACAGGTGCTGGGGAGCTCTTCGCGGAACTCTGTGCGGGATATCATGGACGGGCCATCGCGTCGGAGCCGTGGGCCGTGAACGCACCGATCGCGAAGCGGCGACTATCCCGGCTGGAGGTCGAAGTGGTCCGCGCCCACAGCCTCCGTCTCCCGTTCCAAAGCGGAGCTTTCGACCTCGTCCTCGATCGACATGAAGAACTAGACCCCGACGAAGTCCACCGAGTCCTCCGACGCGGCGGATCCCTCCTCACGCAGCAGATCGGACAGAACGAGTGGGAGGAATTGCGACCCTTCTTCCCCCGGATGCAAGACTTCGGCCTTCTGCTCGATCGGTACGTCTCCGGCTTGCGGCAGAGGGGGATGACCGTCCGCGTCGCGAAGACGCACGACATTCGGTCGGCGTACCGCGGACTCGGCGAGCTCGTGTATCTGCTTTGCATCTCGCCATGGACAATCCCCGACTCCGATCCGTTGGGGAAGGACCTCGCGGCCCTTCTCCATGCCGAGGACCGGCTCGCCGCCCGACGGGGCCTCATTCTCACCGAAAGCCGTTTCATCATCGAGGCTCGCAAGACGACCTAGCCGGCTCGGGCGCATCTCCACCGGGCCGTACTTTTCTTATACGCGCGCCCGCTATCGCTCTCTCCCCGGGGCGGGTTCTTCATGAAGCGGAACAAGGTCCAGGACCTCCGGGTGTCCGACTTCATGTCCACGGAGCTCGTCACCGCGAGCTCGGACGAGACCCTCGGCGATGTCCTCGGCAAGATGAAGTCGAACGACATCCACGAGCTTCCGGTCCTCGATCGCAAGAGACTCGTTGGCGTCGTGACGATGCGCGAGCTCATGCGCCGACGCAACCTCCCGCCCAACACGAAGGTCTCGACGATACTTGAAAACCCGCCGGAAATTACGCCGGAGACGCCGCTTCCCGAGGCGGCGGAGAAGATGATCTCCGCCGGGTTCCGTGCGATCCCGGTCATGAAGGGGAAGGGCCTCCTCGGAATCATCTCCCGCTCGGACATCGTCCGCGCGCTTGTCGAGAATCGGGCCTTGGAGGGCGTCCGCGTCTCGGAATTCATGACCCCGAACCCTCAGGCTGTCGCCGAGGACGACACGGTCGATCATGCGGTCCAGATCATGCGGTCCCTCGGCGAACGATCCGTCCCGGTCGTGGACAAGAACCGACACCTGAGAGGCGTCGTCGGCCTGAAGGACATCGTCGACTTGTTCGCCCAGCCGAAGGTCCGCGAGCAGTACGGGGACCGTGCGGGCCGCGAGGAGAAGATCGCCCTGGAGGTGAAGAGCGTCATGCGCTACCCGCCGCTCACGGTCGGCCCCGAGGCCGATGTCCAGCGTGCGGCGGAGCTGATGGCGAAGAACCACGTCTCGTCGGTCATCGTCACGGAGAACGACGAGCCCGTGGGGATCATCACGAGCCAGGACTTGATGGCGTTCCTGGCGGGCCTCCGGGAGCGCGAGCAACTCTTCGTCGAGGTCGGCGGTCTCGAGGACGAGCCGAAGGACACGTACGATGAGATCTACGAGGTCATCCAGAAAGAGATGCGTCGGATCGCGCCGCTCGTCCAACCGCGGACCCTCGCGATCCACTTCCAGAAATACAAGCCGGAAGGCGACCGCTGGAAGTACTCGCTCCGCGCGCGTTTCACGACGAGCCACCGGATCTACTATGCGCACGAATTCGATTGGGACCTCCGGGTCGCCTTGACCAAGCTCCTGGACACGCTCTACAAGCGGATCGTCAAGGAGAAGGAACGCAAGGTCACGGAGCGGAAGCGGCACCACGCGTCAACGTAGGTTCCAGAACGGTCGGTGGGCCCGGATCGTCGCCTCGATCGCGGGTCGACCGCGGACGTTGTCGTCCAGGTTCTCGGAAAGGACGAGCCGCGTCGTTCGACCGCGAAGGCGCCCCACCACGGCGGTGATGACCTCGCCCAGCGCGTCGAGATGATATCCGCCTTCCAAGGCCAGGGCCAGCCGGTTGCCGCACAACCGAGCGGCCAAGGCCGTGCTTCGGGTCACAAGGTCGACATACCCCGGCGAGGAGAGGACGAGCGACGTGATCGGGTCGCGGTAATGCGCGTCGATCCCGAGGCTGACGAGTACCACGTCCGGTCGGAACTGCTCGACAATCGGCTCGACGGCCCGGTCGTAGGCCGCGCGGTACGAGGTGTCCCCGCACCCCGCGGAAAAAGGGATGTTGACGGTGAATCCGCGGCCCTCGCCCGTGCCGATGTCTTCGGCCGGACCCGTCCCCGGGAAGATCCCGTACTCGTGGGTCGACACGTATAGGACGGACGCGGAGTCGGCGAAGATATCTCGGGTCCCATTCCCGTGGTGCGCGTCGTAGTCCAGGATCGCGACCCGACGTCCCTCCGCGACCTGATCCGCCGCAGCGATCGCGACGTTGTTGAGATAGCAGAAGCCCCCTCCGTAGTCGGGGCCTGCGTGATGCCCCGGCGGTCGCACGAGAGAGACGGTCGGACGGCCGGTCCGCGCCGCGGAGCGCGTCCCGTGGAGGACCGCCCCCGCCGCGAGAAGCGCGAGGTCGAAGGTCCCCGGATGCACGGCCGTCTCAGGGTCGAGGAGCCCTTCGCCCAGATTCTCGAAAGATTCGAGGTACGAATCCCGATGGACCCGCTTCACCTCGGGACGTGTCGCGGGGGGCGCCTGCTCGACGTCCGTGAAGAGGCCGGCCGTTTCCAGGTGCGAGACGATCGATCGCAGCCGGTCCGGCCGCTCCACATGGAAGGGCGAGGCGACGTGATCGAGGAACCGCGGATCGTAGACGAGCACGGCCGAGGGAGCGCCGGGGCCGACTTCAAGCCATCGCCGAGGGCCGTCGAGACCGCGTCGAACGAGCTTATCACGATTGAAAATCACGCCGCGAAACATGTGAGAATTATGTCGGCACGCTTAAGCGAACTCGATTTCATATGTTCGATTCAGAGAGCGGACCGGGGCGGGATGAGAGTTTTTTCGCCGAGAGGTATAGTCGTAATTCTCCTGGTCGGGGCTCTCGTCGCCGTCGGATCGTTGCAACTCGGACGACCTTCGTCTCGCGTCGAATCGGACGCGATGAGCTTCTGGGAGGCGGCAGGACGCGGCCTTGTGACGGCCACGGTCGTCAACGACACCTACGTCCGCAATGGAGAGACGGTCACCTCGCCGGTCGGCATCCGGCTCGACAACGCGGCCGACACGCCGGTCGCTATCTCCGAGGAGGCCGTGCTGATGAGCCCGCATCCGCTCCAGACTCCGGCGCCGGATCCCCTTCGCACCACGCAAGACGCGGTCCTGACCGTGGAGACGGTGCCGGCGCACGGTTCGCTCACCTATTCGTACGGAGACCTGGTCGTGCAAGGCTTCCTCGCCCATCCCGTCTGGTGGTGTTCCGAGGAGTTCCAATTCACCCAGGCCGCGATCCCGTACCGGATCGGCGGAGAGACGTTGCCCTTCGCCTTGCGTCCCATCCTCGCGAACGAACACCACGAAGGGTCCGGTTCGAACACCCAGGACGACTTCTGGACGTATTTGCGCACGAACCCGACGGTCGTCGTCGGCAAGGAGCCGTTGTGGACCCTGGTCGATGGGACGTCAGGCCAGCAGATTCATTTGACGATCGATGCGACGAACATCGCGGTGTACACGTTCGAGGACACGATCACGAACGACGTGAACGTGAGCCACGGAGCGCTGGAGGACACCGTGCCTGCGGGTTGGAGTGTGGAGGAGGGGAGTTTTTCCGTCCCGCCCGACGAGATCGTGAGCCACGACGATGGCTCGCGAACGTTGCGGTGGTACGTCGACCTGCCTGCGGCGTTGGAGAGCAACTCGGAGGACCCGCAATATCCGTCGGCGTACGAGCCCCTCATTCGTTCGTACACGCTCGTTGCGCCGGCCCTCGCCGCGGGACGGGTGGAGCTGCCGCGAGCCCAATCCGACATCGACCGGAACGGGATCGCGGATGCCGCCTCCGCACCTTCCCTGGTGGACGTCGTCCCGGTCGGCACCCCCCAGGCGGACGCGGGCGGCCCGTACGCCGGGCGGGAGGGGGACACGATCCTCCTCACCGCGGCCGGTTCGACGGACCCGGACCGCGATCCACTCCAGTTCCGGTGGGACTTCACGGGCGACGGGACGTTCGATACGCCATGGTCTTCGTCTCCGACGGCGGAGGCGCGTTACACGGACGACTTCTCTAGGACCGCGGTCGTCGAAGTCTCCGACGGAACGCACGTTGCCTCGGCTGCTGCGACCGTGATAATCGCCAACCGCCCGCCCGAGATCGAGCAGCTCGACTCGGTCGCTCAGGTGTCGTTCCGAATCGAAATCGCGGGCGAGAAGTGGCACGATGTCTCCTTCACCGTCGACTCGGACACCGGGGTCCTGGCGGCCCTGGATCTCGTTCGGAGACCGGGAAGCCCGGCGAAACAAGCCGCGACCACGGACGTCCTGAACTTCTCCCTTCGGGAACACGTCAGTGCGATGCTCGCGTACACCCCGTTGAACGACCGTGTGAACGGTCCTCTCGGTGGAGATAACCCGGCCTGGATCGTCGTCGTGTTCCCGGATGGCCGGGAGCAGCGGATGTTCCACAACTTCAACGTCCGGCATCCGTCGACGTGGACGTGGACCGTGGCGGACCTCGTCCAGCTCGTTGCCAAGGCCGGCATCACGTTCCGCGCAACGCTTCACGACGCGGGCAGCGATGATTTCATCGCGACGTGGGACTTCGGGGACGGGACGACGGTCGAGCAGACGTTCTGGAACAACGGCGTGAGTCCGGATCCGCCTCAGAGCCAAGGAGGGACCGCGCCGTTCGATGTCAACGCGATCGTCGTGCACGGACATTCGCTGGTTGGTTCGTCCACCGTCACGCTGACCGTCCGCGACGACGACGGCGGGGCCACGCAAGCTACGCTCTCCCTATCGGATCCGTGACGGGCAAAGGTCTTTAGCGCCTCGCCCGCGTGCCGAGGGCGTGCTGGAAGCCCGCCGGGTTTTGCGCGGAGAACGGGTCCTCCTCCGGCCACTCGCCTCGACGGATCTTCGGCGCTGCGTGAAATGGTTCTCGGATCCGCAGATCATTCGCTTCCTCGGGCGGGACGCCCCGGTGACGCTCGCGGAGGAAGAGCGGTGGTTCCGCGATTACGAACGGCGGACGGACGAACAGATCTTCGCGATCGAGGTCGAAGGGCAGCATGTCGGGAACCTCGGGCTGCACAAGATCGACCGCGTCCACCGCAAAGCGGAAGTCGGGATCGTGATCGGCGAGCCGTCGTTCTGGTCGCACGGGTACGGCACCGAGGCGATGCGCGTCGTCCTGCGGTACGGCTTCGACGTGCTGGGCCTCAACAAGATCTCGCTCGACGTGCTCGAGTACAATACGAGGGCCCTCCGGACCTACGAGCGCCTCGGGTTCCAGCGGGAGGGCGTGCACCGCGAGGACATCTACAAGGACGGACGTTTCGTGAACGTCATGCGGATGAGCATCCTGGCGCGCGAACTTCGGGAAGGACCGGCCGCCTAACTCATCAGAGCTCCAACAGATCCCGCGGCGCGGTGCTCATGTATCGCGGACCACCCTTCGTGATGAGGACGTCGTCCTCGATCCGTACGCCTCCGAATCCGGGGACGTACACTCCCGGCTCGTCCGTGAAGACCATGTTCGGACGGAGCACGAGGTCGCTCGACGCGTTCAGCGCACCCCCGTCGTGGACCGCAAGGCCGATTGAATGCCCGAGTCCATGGATGAACCGCCCCTTGTATTTGGTCCGGTCGATCAGATCCCTCGCGGCTGCATCGACCGACTTCGCCTTCGAACCGGGTCTCATCCGCGCGAGCGCCGCCGCCTGGGCCCGGGCAACGATGCCGTGCATCCGGCGCTGCTCCTCGGACGCCGAGCCCACGACCACGGTCCGTGTGACGTCGGAGCAGTACATGTGGTACATCGCGCCGAAGTCGATCACGATCATGTCCCCGCGCTCGATCTTCCGCTCGCCCGCCGTGTAATGCGGCTCCGCCCCGTTCGGCCCGGAGCCGACAATCGTATGGAAGGAGGGACCCGTGGCGCCGTTCTTTTGCATCCGGTACACGAGCTCGGAGGCCACTTCGGCCTCCGTGACGCCGGATCGGACGAACGGCAACGTTTCCTCGAAGGCTTTCGTCGCGATGTCGCAGGCCTTCTGGATCCGCTCGATTTCTTGTGGGTCCTTCACGAGCCGGGTCTTCATGACCGCCTCGGAGACGTCCACGAACCGCGTCGACTTGGACGCCTGTTTCTTGAGTCGTTCGAACGCGGCCTGGGTCAGCTCGGAGGCGTTGATCCCGACTTTCCGATGGTCCTTGAGCGCGGCCTTCATGCGGCGGGTCGACTCGTCGCGGGTCTGGAACACGTGGAGCGGGAGGGCGCTCTTCTTCGCGGCTTCCTCCTCCAGCGCCGACGTCGTGATCTCGCAGCCGCCGTCCGGCATGAGCCAGGCGCCGCAGCCCTCGAACAGTCCATCCGTCAAGCCGGTCGCATAGAAGAACGAGCGGTCGATGTGCGGCTCCGTCGAGTTCAGGAAGACGATCAGGTCCAGGCCGTCGTTCACGTTGCGGAAAATGCGGCGCACGCGGTCGTGCACGAGAATCCCCGCGCATAACCGAGCGACTCTAGTTAAAGCTTCGTCGCCCGGGAAGGTTTTATCCTTTGGACCGGCTGCGCAACCCGATGGCGAAGCGACGCCACCGCGGCATGGAGCGGCGGATCGCCCTGGAGCGGATGACGACGCTCTTCCGCTTGGCCGAAGGCGAAGCGCTCCAGCGCCATGCTGGCCGGGCGCGACGGTACGTGGAGCTCGCGCGTCGGATCGGGATGCGTTATAACGTCCGCGTGCCCGCGCCGTTCAAGCGGTCGTTCTGCAAGAAGTGCCTCGCGTTTCTTCTGCCATCCGTGAGCGCTCGGGTCCGCGTGGGACGGGGCCGGGTCGTCGTGACGTGCACTACGTGCGGCACCGTCCAACGATATCCGTACCGTCGGGAGCAGTCGGCGCGTAGAGCGTCGCGACCCCGACCTCAATAGGAGGTCGTCATGTCGATTTTGCCGGCCCTGCGGGCCAGGTACTCGCCCAACTTGAATACGCCGATGCTGAGACCGAAGAAAATGACGGTGGACACCAGGAGGAAGGCGAGAATCTCGAGGTCGTCGAACCCGGCGAGGCCCGTATTGAGTTGGAACGGCAAGAGGATACGCCGGGTGATCTCGAACCAATACGTGAGTGGAATTGCTTCTCCGATCGCCTGCCCCCACGACGGGAGAATCGTGAGCGGGAATAGTACGCCGCAGAAGACGTAGAACACCCCCGGGACCGCCTCCGCGAGGGTCTGCGAATGTCGGGCCATCAGGAACGTCGCGGCACCGAGGGTGATGCCGATTGCCAAGAGGACAAACAGGCCGAGGGCGAGGCTGACGAAGAACAGAGGCAGTCGGTCGAGAGAGAGCTGCATCTGGACCCCGTAGGAACCGAGGAGGAATACGCCGAAGGCCAACGTGATCAGGACGGCGAAGACCGATACGACGATCTTCGAGAACGCACGCCCGAGGATGTACACGTAGTAGGAGATCGGGGAGATGTACACGTATCGGATCGTCTGGTACCACTCCCGGTCGGACTGGATGACCTGGAACGTCCCGAGGAGGGTCGAGCCGACGAAGATGAAGAAGGCGTTCCCGATGTAGAGGAAGGCGAAGGAGTGAGGGTCCGGAATCCCGTTGATCGACCAGATCACGACGTACATGAAGATGAGGATGAACGCTCCCGCCACGGGCTTGACGATCGAGTAGATGACGAACAGCCAGGGCTCCGTCCAGTTCGAGTCCATTTGCCAGCCGAGCCAGGCGGCCGTCTTGAAGGTCCGCCAGTATGTGCTCATTGATGCCGTGAGGTCAGCTTCCCCTCGCGCTTCGCGAGCGTCTCTAGGTACGCGAGGGCATACCTTGCGAGGATCAAGAATCCGACCGCGAGGACCACAAGGATCTCGAGTTCCACGGGCGCGCTGAGGACCCAGAACTTTCCCCCGAACGCCGTCTCTCCGAGGGTGAGCTGGCGGAGTGCGTCGAGGCCGAGACCCGCCGGGATGATAGAGCCCAAGACGGCGACCGCGGAACCCCATCCGCCGGACTGGTAGAGGCCACCGAGAGGGAAGTAGAAGCCGCTCGAGAAGAAGATCGGCTCCTCCATGAGGGCGGACAGGTTCCACGCTTCGCGGCCCCAGAGCAGGTACAGGGACGCGAAGAACATCCCCAGTCCGTAGAGCGCGACAAGGGTCACGAAAAAGACGGCCAGCAACATCAATGGATTCGCAACCTGGAAGACCACGCCGAACACCACGACGCCGGCGACCAGCGTGGAGACCGCCCGCACCGAGGTCATGAACATCCCGCCGACGGCCATGCCGCCGAGCAAGGCCATCCGGTTCATCGGCGCCATCATGTACAATTGGAGGTTTCCGATCTCCTTCTCCCAGTACAGTTGGCTTGCCATCGACCACAGCACGTTCAACCAGAACGCGACCATCGCCCCCCCGAGCACGACGCTGGCCACCAGCGCATTCATGTTGGCCAGGATGCGGGGCGCGTCGACCGGATTCGCCGCGACCTGATTCAGTGCGATGGTGCGGTAGATGAACACGTACGCCGCGATCGACAACAAAGGGAGGACCGCCTCAAAGAAGATCCACGAGGGCTCACGATTCGCACCGATGACCCTCGGGTAGGCGCGGCCGACAATCGAGCGCAGGTTGAGTCCGATCCGGAACCGGAGATCGGACCGGCGGGCCACGGCCGCGGTCATTCGAACCCCCGGCCTACCATGCTGATGAAGACGTCCTCCAGGGTCGGTTCCGTCTTGCGCAGGGCGTGGACCTTGGCCCCTTGAGCCGTGATCGCGCTCAGGATTTCCGCGACCGGGGCCTCGTTCTCCAGGATGAACGTCAACTCGGTCCGATTCTTCGAGGCATCGTCCCGGAGGGAGAAATTCACGACTCCGTCCATCCGCTGGAAGGTCGACGTGTCCTGAAGGGGGTCCACTTCGAGACGGAACGTGGTCTGCGTGTGGATCATCCGCTTCAGATTTTCAGGCGTGTCGCACGCGAGGATCTTCCCTTTGTCGATGATGGCGATCCGGTCACACATCTCGTCGGCCTCCGCCATGTAGTGCGTCGTGAGGAGGACCGTCTTGCCCGACTGCCCACGCACCCAGTTCATGACGTATTCGCGGATCGTCCGCGCGGCATTCACGTCCAAGCCGAGCGTCGGCTCGTCGAGGAAGAGGATGTCCGGCTCCGTGACGAAACCGCGGATCATGTTCATCTTCTGCCGCTGCCCGGACGAGATCAGCCGCACTTTTGCATCCCGCTTGTCCCACAGCCCGAACGCATGCATGAGCTCGTCGATCCGGGCCTTCGAAACCTTGCTCGGCACCCCGTAGAACTGGGAGAACATCCAGATGTTCTCGCGCGTCGTCAGGAGGCCGTAGCCCGACGTTTCTCCGCCGGAGACCATGTTGATCCGCTGGCGAATCGGGAACGGGTCTTTCGTGACATCGTTGCCTGCGACGAAGGCCATTCCGGACGTGGGGAGGAGAAGCGTCGCGAGGATCTTGATGAGCGTCGTCTTCCCCGCTCCGTTCGGGCCGAGAAGGCCGAAGAGCTCGCCCTCGTGGATCTGCAGAGACACGCCGTCCAACGCGGTGACTGGGCCGCGGGACTCTTCCTCGTTCGGCTTGGGCTTGCGCCACCAATGCTTCTTTTTCCCGGCGAACACTCGAGTGAGGTCGCGCGTCTCGACCGCATAAGGCATTTGGGATCGATTCCGATTCTCCTCGGACCGCGCGGACGGTCGGAGGGCCTACACGGCCAGTCGCTGCCGGTATCGGGTGATGTACCCGGCGATCCGGTTGCGCATCAGGATGCTCTGCACGTCGGAAAGCTCCGAGACCTTCGCCTTGTTGTGGTCGAAGTCATCCGTGAACTCGTTCGGATAGAGCTTTGCGAGTTCGATCGCGACGCGCTTGATGTACGTCGGCCGGATATTACCCAACGATTCACTCCGCTCAGTACGAGGAAGCGCTCCAAAGGACGTGTGCTAAATAAAGGTTCGGAGGAGAACCGCGACACGAACTCGTTTCACGCCGCGAACGTCGCGCCGTTCGCGTCCGCGCTATTCTGCGGGCAACTCTTAAATAGGGACCTCGGATACGCCCGATTGGGACCCCGCGCCGCACCGTCCCCCAGGAGCGGATGACGATGGAAGAATCCCTCGTGAACGTCGAATTCCTGAAGAGCTCAAACAATTTCATCGCCCGCATCCAGAGCGAACTCGGCGGGATGCGCGAGTACCGGAGCTCCTCGTTCGAGGAAGTCCTGGAGCAGGTCGTGATCGACTTGCAAGAGGAGTTCGAGTCGTACTGATTCAGGCGCCCGTCCACGCCGGCTTCCGTTTCTCGATGAAGGCGCGCATCCCTTCCGCCTTGTCCTGGGTCGAGCCAACGATCCCGAACGCCGCCGTCTCGAAGTCCAACCCGGCGGAGAGCGGCATGTCCCACGCCGCCCGGAGACACGCCTTCGCCAGGGCGATCGCGGCGGGGCCCTTCTCCAGGATCTTGTGGGCGAGGGCCTTGGCCTCGGCCAGGAGGCGGTCCGCCGGGACGACGCGATTCACCAGGCCGATCCGTTCCGCCGTCGCGGCGTCGATCCGGTCCCCGGTGTAGATCATCTCCGCGGCCCAGCCCGGGCCGACGAGACGCGGCAGGCGCTGGCTCCCTCCGAATCCGGGGATGATGCCGATGTTGACCTCCGGCTGGCCCAGTTCCGCGCGGACCGACGCGATCCGGATGTCGCAGGCCAGGGCGAGTTCACAGCCGCCGCCCAAGGCGAACCCGTTGATCGCGGCGATGATCGGCTTGTTGCACGACGCCATCGCGTCCCCGAGCCGTCGGCCCATCTCCGAGAAGCGCTGCATCTCGAGGCCCGAGAGATTCGCCATCTCCTTGATGTCGGCGCCGGCCACGAACGCCCGGTCGCCGGCCCCGGTCAGGATGATCGCCCCCACGTCCGCGGCCATCGAGAGATGCTCGATCGCCATCGACAGTTCTCGCAGGACGGTCGAGTTGAGCGCGTTCAGGGCATCCGGGCGGTTCACGGTGACGATCGCAAGGCGGTCCTCGATCTCCATCTTGACGAAGCCGGGCATGGTCTCCTCCCGCGTGGAATCGCTGAAATGAGGATGAAGGTTGCTCGCGGAGCACCGGTAAGCTCATAGACCCGGCCCTCTCTGCCGGGCGGCAAGGTGGGTCGGATGCACACGTCTGCCCGGGTCCTGGTCGCCGCGTTCGCCCTGATGCTGGTCACGGCCTTCGCAATCGTGCCGGGGACCGCGAGAGCCAACATGGACAAGCCCACGTGGGCCGCCGGTAACTTTTGGGTATACTCTTTCGTATCGGGTTCGAGCGGCTTGACCATCAACGGGACCCTCCGCCTGGACGTCACCGGGACGGAGACGGTAACGCTGAACGGGACAGACTATCCGTCATACCATGTGGCGGCGGACCTCAAGGTTCCCTTCGGCGGCGGGCTCAGCTACGAGGCGACTCCGGACATCTGGTTCAGCACGGACACGCTGGCCATCGTGAAGATCCGCGCGGTGGTGGCTCCGATCGGGAGCCTGACGACCCAGACCACGGTTACCATTGCAGGGAGTCCGCCCCAGACGATCCATTGGCCGCTGACCGCGGGCGCCTCGTGGACCGACTCGACCGTCGTGTGGACCTCGTCGGCGAACGCGAGCGCCACGATCTGGTCGCATGCGCCGTTGTCGACGAGGTTTGACGTCCAGGCCGACGCCACCATCACAGTTCCCGCAGGGACCTTTACGACCACCCCGATCAAAGAGACGAATACCGCGAACCTGTCCTACACGATGAACTACTGGTCGGCGGACGTCGGCAACTGGGTGCGCGTGGGGGACTACGACAGCACCGGCCGAAATACGGACAACTTCAACCTGACATCGAAAAGCTACCAGGGTGGTGGCAGCTTCTTCACGTCGATCTTGTACGGCCTGCCGGTGTGGATCTGGCTCGTCCTCTTGATCGTCATCCTCGTCGCGATTGTCGGGGTGTTCGCGGTCCGCCGACGGAGGCCGCCCACCCGAGCGATGCCGCCTTCGCCCCCGCAAATGCCGCCACAGGAGCCGATGGGCCCCGAGGGCCCTCCTCCCCCGTAATCCGAGGCGCCAAGTCTAAGGTCGCAAAGGACCTGTCGCGGTCGGTGGGTTGGCGGAGCCCGAGGCCGGCGTGAGCGGACGTTCCGATTCTGATGGCGAAGCGACCGGAGGGCTGCCCGACCTACGCGCCGCGCTGAACGCGATTCCCGGTTGCCTCGGCACCGAGGCGGCGAGGACCGAGAGCGGGAAAGAAGTCATCTTCGCCTGGTTCGAGGACAAACAAGCGGTCCTTCGCTGGTACCACTCGCAGATCCATCAGCGGACGATGCGGGGTGCGTTCCCCGACTTCGAACCGCGGGGGCCTCTCAAGGACGTACCGGAGGATGTCGGTCCAATCCTCGTCATCGCATCCCTCACGCTCACGGAGCGAGCGCCCGCCGAGGGCGTTTCCTTGCCGATCTCCCAGATCGCAATCGAACTGTACCGACCGTTGGCGGGAGGGCTTTCCTTCGGAGGCCGTTTCTCACCCGACCGTCTCGTGGTCCCCGGCCTGCGGGACTATACGAGTCAGGTCCTTGGGTAAACGTACACTCCTCGGCCGGCCTTCTTCCCGAGCCGCCCCGCCCGAACGTATTTTCGGAGGAGCGTCGACGGACGGAACTTCGGGTCTCCAGTCTCCCGGAACAGCACCTCCATCACGTCGAGGCCGATGTCGAGGCCGGTGTAGTCCGCGAGTTCGAGCGGCCCCATCGGCATGTTCGTGCCGAGCTTCATCGCCTTGTCGATGTCCTCCGGGCTCGCGACGCCTTCCTGGAGGAGGTTGAACGCCTCGTTCATCATCGGCACGAGCAGTCGGTTCACGACGAACCCGGGCGACTCTTTCACTTCCACGGCCTCCTTCCCGAGCTTCACGCACAGGTCCTTGATCAGGCGCACCGTCTCGTCGGAGGTCTCCGAGCCGCGGATCACCTCGACGAGCTTCATGACCGGCGCGGGGTTGAAGAAGTGCATGCCGACGACGCGGTCCGCTCGTTTCGTCGCGGTCGCCATCTCCGTGATGCTCAGCGATGACGTGTTCGAGGCGAACACGACCGAGGGCGGGCAGAGACGATCCAGTTCCGCGTAGAGCTCCTTCTTGATCTCCATCTTCTCGAAGACCGCCTCGATGACGACCTGTGCGCCGTCCACCGCTTCCTTGAGTGGGACGACCCCGCGGATCTTGGACAGGATCGCGTCGACCTCGGCCTGCGCCATCTTGCCCCGCTCCACCCGCTTCTGGAGCGGCTCCCGGATCCGGCGGAAGCCGCCGTCGACGAAGCGCTGCTCGATGTCCCGCATCGTCACCTGAAAGCCGGCGGCCGCGCAGGCCTGGGCGATGCCCGCCCCCATCGTGCCGGCGCCGATGACGGCGATCTTCTTGATGTCGCTCAACTGCATGGATTCCCTCGATCGCGTGGTATGCTCGGAAGGGCGAAAGACCTTGCGCCGGTTGAGGAGACGCGCATCGAGGACTCCACGCCACAGGGGTTAGATAGCGGCGGTCCGGTCCCGAGTCGATGCGGGGAGCGCCGTACGCGGCGATCGCCCTGGCGGTCGTCTCCGTCTCGTTCGCCTCGATCTTCATCACCTGGAGCACCTCGCCGCCCATCACGATCGCCCTGTACCGTCTCGCCATCGCCACGTTGATCATCGGGGCGGCGATCTTCGTGCGCAGCGGCGTCCTTCGCCGCACGAATACGCTCCTCCGGATTCCGCGGCGCGACGCGGCCATCATGGGGCTGATCGGCGGGATCCTCGCGACCCACTTCGCGTTGTGGATCTCCTCGCTGAAGGTCGAGGGGGAGTCCATCGCGTCGTCGGTCGTGCTCGTCACGTCCCATCCGCTGATGGTCGGCCTCCTCTCGCACTACGTCCTGCGCGAGCGCCTGAACCGGTGGATGGCCGTCGGGATCGTCCTCGGCTTCGCGGGCGTCGTGTCGATCGCTCTCGCCGACTACGGATTCGCGGGGAGCCTCCTCTATGCAGACATCCTCGCCTTCAGCGGCGGCGTGATGGCCGGGTTTTACTTCCTGCTGGGCCGGCGGGTGCGTCAGCGCGTCGCCCTGTTGGATTATGCGTTCGTCGTCTACGCGAGCGCCACGGCCGTCCTCTTCGTGTACGCGCTCGCTTTCGGCTCGAGCCTCGCGCCTGTGGGGGACGTGCCCCGGGAACTCCTCCTGTTCGCGGCCTTGGCGGTCGTCCCGCAGATCGGCGGACACACCCTGTACAACTGGTCGCTGCGGTGGGTGACCGCCCCCGTCGTGAGCCTGAGCCTCGTCGGAGAGCCGGTCGGATCGAGTCTCCTGGCCTGGGTCCTCCTCACCCAGGTGCCGACCGTCGGGGTGGCGGTCGGCGCGGGTCTGGCCCTCCTCGGCATCTACCTGACGGCCTTCGGCCAGAGCAGCCGCGCTCCCGAAATTCTGGCCACGAGGGACGTGGAGTGAGCCCTTTCGCGACCTCGGGAGGCGACGCGGAATATACCTCTACTTAGAGGTATGACCCGACCCCCTCGGGCACTCGTTGCGCCAGCCACCAACCGAGTCACAGATCGTCCGGGCCGCGGCCCTTCCGTTCAAACTGCTTCGCGTAGAGTTCCTTGAGCCGTTCGTAGGTGTCGACGTCCCGCGGCCCTTTGTCGTCTCGAATCCGCACAATCCGCGCGAACCGAAGCGCGAATCCGCTGGGGTAATGCGGGCTTCGCTGGATCTCATTGTACGCGACCTCGACCACGGTCTCAGGTCGCACGTGGAATCCCCAGCGCTCCTCGGACGTCGCGAGCCCGCGCAACCGCTCCGTCATCGCCTGGAACTCGGCATCCGTGAGGCCCTTGAACGTCTTGCCGATCATCTGGAATCCGCCGCCCTTGTCGTCCCGCACGGCGAGCCAGTAGTTCGAGAGCCAGCCTTCCCGGCGGCCGCTTCCCCATTCGGCCGCGGTGATCGCGAGGTCGAGGTGGTCCGCAGGCTTGATCTTGAACCACTTCTTGCCTCGCTTCCCGACGGAGTACGTCGATTCGAGCTGCTTCGCCATCAGCCCTTCGTGTCCCGCGACAAGGGCCTCCTGGAGGAAGGACTCGATCTCCGCCTTCCGCTGGACAATCCGGCGTGCCGTCAGCAACTCCGCGGGCACGAGCCGTTCGAGGATCTCCCATCGCTCCCGGTACGGCGCGTCGATCAGCGTTCGGCCATCGAGGTGGAGGATGTCGAAGAGGTACAGCTTGAGCGGAATCTCTTCCGCGGCGGATTCGATCCCGTGCACGCGTCGGAAGCGGCGCATCAGGTCTTGGAACGGGAGCGGCTTTCCGTCCCGGTCCACCGCGACGACCTCGCCTTCGAGCAGGAATTCGGACGCGGGCAGCGATTTCGCGATCGCGACGATCTCCGGAAGGCTGGCCGTGACATCGCTCAACCGCCGACTGAAGATCTTCAGCGCCTCCCCCTTTCGATGGATCTGAATCCGTGCCCCATCCAGCTTGTATTCGATGGCCGTCATGCCGCCGTGCACCGCGAGGACCTCGTCCAGGTCCTCCGACATCTCCGCGAGCATCGGTTTCATCGGAGCGAGGAGACGCAGGCCCCGAGAGCGGAGGCCGTCCGCTCCTTCGGAGAGCGCGATCTCGGCGATCATCCCCAGGTCCCCGAGGAACATGTGGGCGGTCCTCACGGAATCCAGGTCCACGCCCGACGCATCCGCGATCCCTTCGAGCATCACGCCCTCGTTCACGCCGATCCGCATTTCCCCGAAGACGTTTTTCAAGAGCACGTCCCGCTCGTCTTCGGACGCCCGTCCGAGGAGGCTCTCGAGGAGCCGTCGACGCACTCTCGTCGAGTCGGGGCCGTGGGTTTCCGCGATCTGCGCGAATGACTTCGACACCTCCAGGATGCTGAG
Organism: Methanobacteriota archaeon; assembly: GCA_005878985.1. Lineage (GTDB taxonomy): Archaea > Thermoplasmatota > Thermoplasmata > RBG-16-68-12 > RBG-16-68-12 > RBG-16-68-12. The sequence continues at coordinate 33,849 of VBMA01000075.1, read as the reverse complement.
GGCGCTCGGGACGAGGCTGGCTTGCTTCGTCCGACCGAGCGCCTTCTGTAGCGTCGCCCACCCGACGTTCAAGGCGCGCGCGTCTGACTCGGCGAAGATCCGGCCGACGATCAGGTGGACCGCGGGCGCGACCTCGTCCCTCCGGAGGGAGCGCAGGAACGCCGCGAGGAGTGCGCGCTTCTCGAGTCGCTTCGTCGTAGCCTCGAGCTGCCGCGTCAGCTCCGCGAGTCGCGCAAAGGACGTCTCGTCCGCGGTCGTCGGCGTCACGGTGAATCGGGACCATCCGACGCGGCGGGTTTCAAGGTTTCGCCGGCGGACTTCGCCTCCGCCGGGCCGCGGAGAATGTAGAACGCGATCAGCGAACCGACCATGAGGACCCCGCCGAGCACTTGGACCGGACTCAGGGTCTCTGTCGGAAAGACGTAGAGGGCCACGAGGATTCCCCACAAAGCCGACGAGGGGAGGACGGCACCCGTTCGCATTGCCCCGATCGTCCGGAATGCGTAGAAGAAGAGAACCGAGAAGATTCCCACCGCGCTGAGGGAGAGCAGGATCAGCGCCGGCAGGACATCGAGCGGGACCGCGAGAGAGGTGCCGGTGAAGACGACGATCCCGGCGAACACCGCGGCGCCGATCAGGAGCTGGACCTCCAGGAGGGTCACGATCGGGATTCGGCGGAGGAGGACGGCACTCATCGTGTTGCTCGAACCCCAGCATGCCGCGGCGGTGACCAGCATGATGTTGCCGACCAGGAATTCGAGAAACCGCACGTCTCCAAACCGGAGCTGCGTGGTCACGAGAAATGCACCGACGGCGATACCTGCCAAAGCGACGTACTCACGCCGCGTCGCCCGTTCCCGCAGGAACGCGTAGGCAAGGAGCATCGTGAAGAGCGATTCGCTATTCGATAACAGAACGGAGTTCGCGGCGGTCGTCCGTTCGAGACCGTAGAAATAGATCAACGGTCCGACAACTGCTCCCACGACGCCGGATAGAGCGACGAGCTTCCAATCGGAGCGTTGAATCCGAACACGCCGTACGAACGGCAAGAGCGCGGCTCCTGGAATTACCTGAATCAGAAACGCGATGGCGAGCGGAGAGACCGAGTTGAGAACCAGTTTCGAAAGGGTGGGCCAGATCCCGAAGAGGACCGCCGCGGAGATGATGGCGAGATAGCCCCGCGTCCGCTCCGGAAGGACCACCAGTCACCGCACGGAAAACGGTGCGAATGATTTAGAGATTCCTCAGGTCGCAAGGCTTAAGGCCGCACCGGGCGTTTTGTTTTCCCCGGGCCTCAGGGGGTGCGAGGAACTCCGTGGTCGATGCGCTGCGCGTGATTCGGGACGACGGCTCGACGGACCCCCGTCTCGACCCGAAATTCTCGGAGGACGAGGCCATCGCCATGTATCGAGGGATGAGCCTCCAGCGGATCCTCGACAACCGCATGCTCGCCCTGCAGCGGCAAGGGCGGATCGGCTTCTACGGTCCTTCGCTCGGCCAGGAGGCCGCAATCGTCGGGGCGGCGATGGCGATGGGCCCCGACGACTGGATCGTCCCGCAGTACCGCGAACCGGGCGCGGCGCTCGTCCGCGGCATGCCGCTGAAAGAACTCCTGTGCCAGCTCATGGGAAACGCGGAGGATCCGGTGAAAGGCCACCAGATGCCCTGCCATTATGTCTACCGCAAAGGGAACTATCTATCGATCTCGTCGCCGGTCGGCACGCAGCTGCCGCACGCGGTCGGCATCGGATGGGCGATGAAACTGCGCGGTGAGAAGAAGGCGGTCCTCGTGTTCTTCGGCGACGGCGCGACGAGCACCGGGGACTTCCACGCGGCGATGAACTTTGCCGGCGTCTTCCGAACGCCGACCGTCTTCCTGTGCAACAACAACCAGTGGGCGATCTCCGTCCCCGTGGCGAAGCAGACCGCGTCGGCGACGCTCGCGGAGAAAGCGAACGCGTACGGATTCGACGGCATCCGCGTGGACGGGATGGATGCCCTGGCCGTCTACCGGGCGACGCGGGATGCGGCGCGCAAGGCCCGCGAGGGCCTCGGGCCCATGATGGTCGAGGCGGTCACCTATCGCATCGGTCCTCACTCCTCGAGCGACGATCCTTCCCGGTACCGCGACGAGGCCGAGGTGGCCGCGTGGCAGGCCCGCGACCCGCTCCTGCGATTCCGGCGGTACCTCGAGCACGCGGGATGGTGGGACGACGCGCGAGAGGCGCGGCTCGAGCAGGAGATCGGGGACGAGATCACCCGCGCCGTCCAGGAGGCGGAACGGATCCCGCCCCCCGCCGTCGAAACGATCTTCGCCGATGTGTACGCAGAGATGCCTCCCCACCTCCAACAGGAGAGAGACGCCTTCCTGGCGCTTCCTCGGAGGTGAGTCGTGGCGAAGAAAGGATCCGCCGCTCCCGCACCCGCGCCCTCGTCTTCGTCCGGCGTGCAACGGGCGCATGAACTGTTCAAGCAGGGCCTCGCGAAGGAAGCCCTCGCACTGCTGCGCCCGCTCCTGCAGCGCAAAGGCGCCGTCGATGGAGACGTCTGCGCCCTCGCCGCCGCGTGCCTCGGGGCGGAAGGCGACTACATGGAAGCCGCTCGCATCGACCGGATGCTGTGCGACGCGCAGCCGAACAACCCGCAGGCATGGCACAGTCTCGGGTACGACCTGTTCCATGCCGGGGACCTGGAGGGGGCAGCCGAGGCGTTCTCCCGCGCGTTGAAGCTCGAGCCCACGCGGGCGAGTGCGCACTTCAACTTGGCGCGAATCGCGGCGCGGTCGGGCGACAAGTCCAAGGTCATCGAGCACTTCGCCAAGGCCGTGGAACTTCAGCCGGACTATCAGGAGCGCCTCGACGAGGACCCGGATTTGCTTCCGTTCAAGGACGATCCGGAAATGCTCGGTCGCCTCCCGGGCGGCAAGCCCGGCGAAGACCCGTACCAGGAATATTACGCGACGAGGTCGTGAACATGCCCGCGATGACGATGGTCCAGGCGATCAACAACGCCCTGCGCGAGGAGATGCGCCGGGACGACCGGGTCATCGTGCTCGGGGAGGACGTCGGCCGCAACGGCGGCGTGTTCCGATGTACGGAAGGCTTGCTTGACGAGTTCCCGGACCGCGTGTTCGACACCCCTCTCGCCGAAGGCGGGATCATCGGGACCGCAATCGGGATGGCGCTCTATGGCCTGCGGCCCGTGCCCGAGATCCAGTTCATGGACTTCATCTATCCCGGATTCGACCAGATCGTCTCGGAGGCCGCGAAGATGCGCTACCGATCCGGGGGCCAGTTCTCCGTGCCGATGACGATCCGCACGCCCTTCGGCGGCGGAATCCGGGGCGGCCATTATCACAGCCAGTCCACGGAGGCGTACTTCTGCCACACGCCCGGGTTGAAGGTCGTGGTGCCCTCGACGCCGAAAGAAGCGAAAGGCCTCCTGACATCCTCGATCCGCGATCCCGACCCGGTCCTGTTCCTCGAGCCGAAGAAACTCTACCGTTCCTCCCGGGAGGACGTGCCGGAAGGTGAGGTCACCGTTCCCCTGGGTCAAGCCGCCGTCCGTCGCCCGGGTAAGGATGTCACCCTAATAGCGTACGGTTACATGGCCCAGGTGTGCCTCGACGCGGCGACGAAGGCCGCGGAGAAGGGCGTCGAGGCGGAGGTCATCGACCTGCGCACGCTGGTACCCCTGGACGAGCCGACGATCCTGTCGTCCGTGAAGAAGACGGGCCGAGCGGTCGTCGTGTACGAGGCACCCCGCACGGGCGGCTACGGTGCAGAAATCAGTGCGATCCTCGCCGAGAAGGCCATCGAATACCTCCGCGGGCCGATCATGCGGGTCACGGGATTCGACACGCCGTTCCCGTACACCCTGGAAGACATCTACTTGCCAAACGCGGATCGCGTGCTATCCGCAATCGACAAAGTCATGGCGTTCTAGCGACCGCTCAGGCGGTTCCAAAGGGCCGACGGAACGCGCGTGACGCCGCGAGCAGGTACACGAAAATCACGCCGACGATTCCGAGCGTCAGGATCGCGGCAAGGCTGAGAGCCTCCCCCGAGTTCGAGCGCTGGTACGCGGTGTAGCCCACGTAGACGAGCGTGACGAGCGTGGCGAGAACCGCGAGCCCGTACGCCCACACGCGCATCCGCAGGAGCCCCGATCCCGCAATCGCGAGGACGACCCCGATCACGAAATATAGGACCGCGTTGAGAAGGAGCTGCGTTCCCGGTAACGTCGGCCCACCGTTCGGGAACGGCAGCAGGAAAGCGAGTCCGACGATGAAGCTCGCGATCGAAATCAGAACTAGGATCACAGCCGCCAAGAGCACGAGCCCACCAAGAACGGATATCCCGACCGGACGTCTCATTGTCACTCCCCTCCGATGTCACAGAAAGGAGGAGCAGGCCGGGACTCTTTCCGGCGCGAAGCGCCGGGCACAAATCACGCCCACCGGTCTGTGCCACTCCTCCACGACCCCACTCCTCCCCGTACGGACATCGGCAGGTGGCCATAAAACGATTCGCATCGGGAGTACGCGCCCGGGCATCGCAACGTGCAAAATGTTAAGTCGGCCGCGGGGCTTGCGACGGTCGCCGAGCGAGAGAAGATGGCCCGCGAGTTCAAGCTCCCCGACATCGGGGAGGGCGTCCACGAAGGTGAGGTCGTCAAGTGGTTCGTGAAGGAAGGGGACGCCGTCAAGGAGAACGACCCGATCGTCGAGGTCATGACGGACAAGGTGACGGTCCAAATCCCTTCCCCCGTCACGGGGAAAATCCTCCAGCTTCGCGCGAAAGAAGGTGAGGTCGTCAAGGTCGGCAACACCCTCGTCGTGTTCGGCGAGGCGGGCGAGATCGCCCCGCCCAGACCGGAAACCACCCGGCCGGCCTCGGCTCCACCGCCGCCGGTCATGACGGTGGCGCCACCGGCGCCCGGTCCCTCCGGCGAGGTCCTCGCGGCACCCGCGGTCCGTCGCCTCGCGAAGGAACTCAACGTGAATCTCGCGGCCGTCCGAGGGAGTGGCCCGCAAGGTCGCCTCACCGAAGATGACGTCCGCAAGGCGGCTCAAGGCCCCTCGAGAGTCGCCGCCGCGGTGGCCGTCCCGGCAGCCCCGATCGCTCCCACCGCCGGCGAACAGCGGATCCCGATTCATGGGCTGCGGAAGCGGATCTTCGAGAAAATGGCGAAGTCCAACGCAACCGCGGCTCACTTCACGTACGTGGAAGAGGTCGACATGACCCAGCTCGTCCACCTGCGCGACCATCTGAAACCCACCGCGGAGCGCAAGGGAGTCAAACTCACCTTCCTCCCGTTCTTCGTCAAGGCCGTCCTCGCGGCGCTGGTGGAATTCCCGACCTTGAACTCCTCCGTCGACGACGAGCGAGGGGAGATCGTCGTCAAGCGATACTACAACATCGGCATCGCGACGGCCACGGACGAGGGCCTTACGGTCACCGTCGTCCACGAGGCCGACAAGAAAAGCCTCTGGGACCTCGCGAAGGAAATCGATCGGCTCGCGGCCGCGGCGCGGGACAAGAAGCTCTCCCTGCAAGACGTCCAAGGCTCCACCTTCACGATCACTTCGCTCGGCAAAGAAGGCGGCATCCTCGCGACGCCAATCATCAACTGGCCCGAGGTCGCCATCCTCGGGGTGCACAGGATCGAGAAGCGGCCCGTCGTGCGGGATGACCAGATCGCGATTCGAGAAATGATGTACCTGTCGTGCTCTTTCGACCACCGCGTAATCGATGGTCACGTGGGGGCGGCGTTCGTCCAGTCGGTCCGGAACTACCTCGAACATCCCGCGACGATCTTCGTGGATACCGGGTAACGTCTCTCGCCGAGAGCTACTTCCGGAGATTTCGCACAGCCAGACGCAGAACGGCCGTCGCAACGAAGGCAACTAAGTACCAAAAAAACGCATCCACTACGAGGAGAAGCGCTCGGAATTCTGGATCGTCTTTGCCCTGACCACCGCCGGGCATCAATGGACCGTAGCAGCGGATGTAAAACGCCACCGGGTATCCAGCATACTCGCCGCCTTCGATGCAGACGGGAACGCTCAGCGGGCGAAGAGAGAAAGACGTCGTCGCGAGCAGGCCGGCTGCGACGATTGCGGTGAACAGGTTGAACAAGATTTTGGATTTTTCGACCTTCGACGCGATTGCCGCGGACCGCCCCTCCCGACCTTCGAAATCGAGGTCATACGACATGACCCTTTTCGTTTTGTTCGGCCATCCCAGAACAGACGGGTGTGAGCCGCAAAGAGATTAAGAGAGCGGAGTTGTTCGGTCGGTTGGTGGACCGGCACGCGGATGTCGTGGTCATCGGAGCGGGACCGGGCGGCTATCCGGCCGCGATCCGCGCGGCGCAGCTCGGGAAGCATGTCCTCCTCGTCGAGCGAGACCGGCTCGGCGGCGAATGCCTGAACTACGGATGCATCCCGAGCAAGGCGCTCATCCACACCGGGAACTTGGTCCGCGCGATCGAGCGGGCGGGCGAGCGCGGCATTGAAACGGGTCCCGTGAAAGTCGACCTGGCCCGGTTGCAACAGTGGAAGACGTCCGTCGTCCAGCGCCTCGTGAACGGGATCGGGCAACTGTGCAAAGGTAACGGCGTCGACGTCCTGGCGGGCCATGCCTCGTTCATGGGACCGAACGACCTCGAGATCCGAAAGGCCGAAGGATCCGATTGGGTGACCTTCACGGACGCGATCATCGCGACCGGGGGCCGGCCTTCGGACCTGCCGGCGTTTCGGTTCGACGGCAAGCGGGTCCTCAGTACGAAGGAGGCCCTCGAGCTCCCCCGCCTCCCGCAGAACTTCGCGATCATCGGAGGCGGGGTTTCCGGCCTCGAGCTCGGGATGTTCTACGCGAAGCTCGGCAGTCGCGTCGTCGTCACGGAGATCATGGAGCAGCTCCTCCCGGGGACCGACCCGGAGGCGGTCCGCGTCGTCGCGCGGAACCTGCAGAAGCTCGGCGTGGAAGTCCACGTGAAGTCCCAAGCCCGCGGCTGGCGCGAGGACAAAGGCCAAACCGTCGTGGACATCGTGACGCCAGAGGGATTGATCGCGCGACGGGCGGACGCAATCCTCGTCACCGTGGGCCGCCGACCGAACACGGACGATCTCCATGCGGAAGTCGCAGGCGTGGAGTTCGGTCCTCGCGGATACGTCAAAGTGGATCGCCAGCTCCGCACCTCGAACCCGCACGTCTTCGCGATCGGGGATGTGATCGGCCCGCCGTTCCTGGCGCACAAGGCCACCAAGGAAGGCGTCACCGCCGCCGAGGTGATCGCGGGTCATCCCGTCGAGCTCGACGTGCACGCGATGCCCGCCGCGATCTTCACGGACCCGGAGATCGCCACGGTCGGCTTGCAGGAACCGGAGGCGATCGCGCAGGGCCGGCGCACCCGGGTCGGGAAGGTCCCGTTCGCGGCGATCGGCCGGGCGCTGACGACGGGCGAGTCCGATGGCTTTGTGAAACTCATTGCCGACGCCGACTCGAAAGTCCTCCTGGGGGCGACGATCGTCGGCCCGGATGCAAGCGACCTGATCAGCGAGCTCACCCTGGCGATCGAGATGGGCGCGACCCTCGCCGACATCGCCCTCACCGTCCATCCCCACCCGACGTTGCCGGAGGCGGTCATGGAGAGCGCGGAGGCCGCCCTCGGCCAGGCGATCCACGTGCTGAACCGCTGATCCCATGCTCACGACGACGGAAGGAGAATCAACGCCGATCCTCATCGTCCGGGACGCGTGGCTCCTGGACCTCGGCCGCAAGCCGTACCGCGGGGTGTGGGAGCTCCAGAAGGCGCTCGTCGACCGTCGGGCGGAGGACAAGATCCCGGACGGCCTGATCCTCGTCGAGCACGATCCGGTCGCGACGCTCGGCCGACGCGGGACGCGCGAGGACGTCCTCGACCCCGGGCTCGAGATCTTCGAGGTCGAACGGGGCGGCGAGGCGACCTATCATGGACCCGGCCAGCTCGTCGGCTATCCGATCCTGAAGCTCCCAGACCGGCTCGAGGTGAAGCGGCTCGTGACGGACCTCGAGGAGGTCCTCCTCCGGACGTGCGCGGACTTCGGAATCGACGCGACGCGGGAGGGCCCCGAGCGCGGCGTCTGGGTCGGCGGCAAGAAGATCGCTTCGATCGGGCTCGCGGTCCATCGGAACGTGACATTCCACGGCTTCGCCCACAACGTGACGACGGACCTGCGGGAGTTCCTTAAGATCCGGCCGTGCGGCCACGACGGCGGGATCATGACCTCCATGGAGAAGGTCCTCGGGCACGCCATCGACCTCGAAGACGTGAAAGCGTCCGTGATCGCCCATTTCCAGGCGGTGTTCGGCGTGACGTTCCGTCGCGTGAACCTCAGTGAGCTGCTGCCGGAACCGCCGTCCGGGCACCGGACGCGCCGGCCTTGAGGACCTTCAACTGACCGATCATCTCGGGGACGACCTCGAACAGATCGCCGACGATCCCGTAATCCGCGATTTCGAACAGGGGCGCCTTCGGATCGATGTTGATGACGACGATCTTCTTGGATTCCTGCATCCCTGCAAGATGCTGCACCGCGCCGCTGATGCCGACGGCCAGATAGAGCTTCGGCCGGACGGTCATCCCGGTCTGGCCGACCTGCAGCATCTTCGGCACCCAGCCGCTGTCCACCGCCTTGCGGGAGGCCGCGATCGCACCGCCCAACAAGTCGGCGAGCTCCTGGAGCATCGCGAACGCCTTCGGGTCTCGGAGGCCGTAGCCGCCGCTGACGACCACGTCGGCCTCTTCCGGACGGAGGCCGCCCTCTCGGACGAATTCCTGGAAGTCCACGAGCGTCGCGTCGACGTCCGATGGCCCGAGTTCGACGGATTCGTGGACGACCTCGCCCGTCCGGCTCGGATCGTGCGGTGGGGCTATGAACACGTTGCGGCGCACCGAGGCCATCTGGGGCCGATGCTTCTTGCAGAGGATGTGGGCCAGGCTCTTCCCGCCGAAACTCGGCCGGATCATGTCGAGGTTCCCCTCCGCGTCGATGTCGAACTTCACGCAATCCGCCGCCAGGCCGGTCTCGAGGATCGCGTGGAGGCGGCCCCCCAGGTCCCGTCCGTTCTTCGAGGCACCGTAGAGGACGATCTCGGGCTTGTGCCGCCGGATCAGCTGCGCCATGACCTGCGCGTATGGTCGGGACCGGTAAATCTCGAGGAGCGGATCGTCGACGACGATCACGCGGTCCAATCCATAGCCGAGTGCATACGTTGCAAGAACGTCGACCCGATTCCCGAGGAGGACGCCGGTGAGCACCGTGTTCCGTAGGTCCGAGATGCGGCGCCCCTCGCCAATCAGCTGAACGCTGACGTCCCGAAGGCCCTGCCTCCGGTGTTCGAGGAACACCCACACCCCATGGAAATGGGACTTGTCTTCGAGGACATGGACGTCCGTCACGGCGAGATCACCCCGTCCGCAATCAGGGAGTCGAGGAGCTGACGCACGGTCTCCTTCGGTTCCCCGGAGAAGATTCGGCCGGCCCGCGTCGGGAGCCTCACGGTGTCGACCTTCGCGACGATTGTCGGTGAGTTAAACAGCCCGACCTTTTTCGGATCAATCCCGACGTCCGCGCAGGACCAGTGGGTGACCACGCCACCCCGCTCGACGCGGATCTTCCCCGTCAGGGTCGGCTCCCGGGGCCTGTTGCAGCCGAAATTGACCGTGCACAAACAGGGCAACGTCGTTTCCCACCACTCGGTGCCGTCCTCCGCCGTTCGTCGCGCGCGGACCTTGCCGTCCTCGATTCGAATCTCGGACGCGTAGGTGATCTGCGGGAGGTCCAAGTGGCCCGCAATCCCGGGACCGACGTGGCCCGTGGATGCGTCGGTGGTCTCCTCGCCGCAGAGGAGGAGATCGTACCCGCCGATTTTCTGGATCGTCTCGCTCAGCGCGTACGCCGTCGGCACGGTGTCAGAGCCGCCGAGGATCCGGTCGGTCAGGAGCACGGACCGGTCCGCGCCCATCGCGACCGCGCGTTCCAGACTTTCGTCGAACGACGTCGGGCCCATCGAGAGGACGACGACCTCGGCCGCGTGCTGGTCCTTCAGGCGTAGCGCCATCTCGAGGGCGTTCGCATCCGGCGGGTTGATTTCGCTCGGTACGCCGACCCGTTTGAGTGTCTGCGTGACCGGGTCGACCTGGAGCTCCTGCGCCCGCGGGACCTGTTTGATGCACACGATGACGCGCATCGGACGCGCCGTCGGCCCGCGGTCCGTCACATCGATCCGGCTCCGTGAAGGAGATCGAGGAGCATCTTGAGCTTCGGCACCTTGGCGGCGGACGCCTCGTCGAGGACGACGTCGAACAGGCGCTCCTTGCCGCTGCCGTCCACGGTGTACATGCGCTCGGCGATCTCCATGAGCATCCGCGGATAGACGTCGAAGAGCCGTTCGTTCTTCATGTACAAGGGCGCTCGTCGGAACCGCTCGAGGTCCGTGAGCACGTTTCGAGCCCGCAAGAATTTCTCATACACCGCGAGATTCACCTTCGACATGCCGCCGGCCGACCGCGCGGCCTCGGCGGCTTCCCCCGCGGCGATGCCGGACGCGATCGCGAGGTCCACCCCGCGGAATGTGTAGCCGTTGTTGATGAGGAAGCCCGCGGCGTCCCCCACCACGAGCACGCCGTCGGTCGATAGCTGGGGCATCATCCCGGCCCCGAGTTCCGGGACGAGATGGGCACTGTACTCGACGACCTTCCCGCCGCGAAGGAGACGTTGGACCGCAGGATGCATTCGGAACTTCGTCTGGAGGTCCTGGACCTCGACCTTCTTCCGAGACAGGTCCTCCGATGAGACGACGAGTCCGATGGATACGGATGCCTTGTTCGTGTACAGGAATCCGCCTCCACGGAGGCCCATCGACGCATGACCCGCGTACACGTAGGCGGCCCCTTCTTTCTCGCCCAGACCGAATCGTTCTTGGATCGTCTCCGCTGGAAGTTCGACGGTCTCCTTGATCCCGACGGACACTTCTCGCGGCTCCAGGTCTGCCTTCAAGCCCGCCTCTCGGACCAACGTCGACGCCGCACCCTCCGCGATGACGACCAGATCGGATGCCACATGATCGTTCGGGGCGACGGAAACGCCTCGCACGCGACCGCCCTCCCGCCAGAGGTCGTCCACGCGGATCCCGGTGACGAGCATCGCGCCGGCGTCCTGGGCTTTTTTCGCCAGCCATGCGTCGAACTTCGCGCGGACCGCGGTGAAGCTCGTCCCGCGGCCCTGGGCGAGCTTCGGGGAATCAAACGAGACGGTGAGGGACGCGTCCTCGGTGAGGAAGGCGAGATTCTCGCGAATCACGAGCCGCTCGATCGGGCAGTCCTTCGCCCACTCCGGAACCAGATCGGCGAGAGGCCAGGCATAGATACGCCCGCCAAACATCCCCTTCACGCCAGGAGCCCGTCCCCGTTCCACCAGAAGGGTCGAGAAGCCCTTGCGGGCGAGCGTCAACGCCGCGGAGGAGCCCGCGGGCCCGGCCCCGACCACGATAGCATCGAAACGCTCCACGTTCTCCCGGGCCCCGCTGTGGAAAAGCGAGACGGGTAAAAGGCTTTCCGCCGACTCAGGCCATCGGCATCGGTTGCAGCTCGAACTCGCACCGATCGTGCCCTTGTGCCATGCACGAGATCTCCTCGCAGAGGAGCTCCTTGCCCACGAGCAGACGGCCGATCCCCGCCATCCATCCGGCGAGGAAGTGGCACACGGGTTTCTTGGAGGGCCCGTACGCCTGGGCGATCGGGCTGTTGTGTCTCGCGACCATGAAGCGACCTCGGTCCGGCTCGAAGTGGACGATTTCGGTCCGCCCCCAACCGGTGAGCGCGGACGCGTCGATGATCCGCTTCGCTCCCTCCAGCGTCAAGGGCAGTGAAATCCCATTCGTCAAGGCTCCGAGGAACTTCAGGCCGGCATCCGAACTCCGCTCCCCGGACAGATACAGGATTCCTTTCGCGGACCCGCCCACCGTCTGTTCTAGCTGTTTTTGGATGCTGACGATGACCTCGGCTCGAAGAATGAGGCATGGCTGATCCGAGAGTCGGAGGATCCCGGATTGCGGATCCGGCGTCAGGGCGGCGGCGAGGAGCTCGCGCGCCTCGTCCGAGTTCATTCCCGCGAGGTCCATCTGAGGGCTGATCGTGGAGGCTTTTCGATCGCGGGCGGGCATCGAAGCTATCCCTGCGTCCTCCGGCCCAAGGCCAGCGGACGGCCACCGATGCGGAAGAATTCCTATAGAACGTTTCCACCTGAGTGCCTCTCCTGATAACGTGGCATGGTCACCGACGGTTTATTATCCGTCCCCGGTTCTCGATGCCGAGCGATGCCCGAACCGCCGAAGCCCGACGCGTCGAAACCCCTCAGCGTGGACGAGCGGGTCGGCCTGGACAAGTTCGAGTTCGACGAGGAACCGTTCATCACGGTCGACACAGACGTGTGCCGAACGTGCGATACGAAACCCTGCCTCTACGTTTGCCCGTCTAAGGTCTACCGCCTCGAGAAAAGCGAGTTGGTCTACAACACGGAAGGATGCATCGAACTCGGGGCGTGTGCCATCGTGTGCAAGCACCTCGGGAAAGACGCGATCCGTTGGAGTTACCCTCGAGGGTCCTACGGAGTCGAGTTCCGTTTTGGATGATCGCGCCCGCGCACTCCGACGTGGGTTAGGCTCTTAAACGAGGTCGACCTTAGCAATCGTACAATGCTCGCGGAGCGCAAGCCGGAGTGGCTCCGGGTCCGCCCGCCGTCCGGCGAGAACTACGCCCACCTGAAGACCTTGTTCCGGTCGCTGGACCTTCACACCGTGTGCGAGGAGGCCCATTGCCCGAACGTCTGGGAGTGCTGGGGCGGCGGCACCGCGACGATCATGCTGATGGGCGACACGTGTACGCGAGGCTGCCGTTTCTGCGCCGTGACGTCCGGCAACCCCCACGGCGTGCTCGACCTCGATGAACCGAAGAAGGTCGCCATGGCCCTGGCCGAGATGGACCTCACCTACGTGGTCCTGACCTCCGTGGACCGCGACGATCTCGCGGACGGCGGCGCGGGACACTTCGCAAAGACGGTCCGCGAGATCAAGGCCCGACGTCCGGACATGCTCGTCGAGGCCCTTATCCCCGACTTTCAGGGCGACCTCGACGCGGTCCGAATGGTCGTCGATTCTGGCGTCGATGTCCTCGATCACAACATCGAGACGGTCGAGCGGTTGCAAGGCACGGTCCGGGACCGACGCGCCGGTTACGCGCAGAGCCTGAAGGTGCTGCGCGGCGCCAAGGAGACGCGACCCGATCTGTTCACGAAGTCCTCGATCATGCTCGGCCTCGGCGAAACGCGAGGTGAAGTGATTGCGGCAATGCAAGACCTCCGCACGAACGGGGTGGACATCGTGACCGTGGGCCAGTACCTTCGCCCGAGCAACTGGCACCTCGCCGTCCAGGAATACGTGCCCCCGGAGGTGTTCGAGGAGCTCCGCCTGGCCGGCGAATCGATGGGCTTCGCCTACGTCGCCGCGGGACCGCTCGTGCGGTCGTCGTATCGCGCCGGTGAATTCTTCTTGGAGAAGGTCCTTCGGGAGCCCAAGCGGGTTCCGGCGGGGTGATGGCACGGCGGAAGAGGGACTTCTCCGGATCATCGACGCCGATGGCACGTACGATTCAAAGCTCGAGCCGCGGGTCGCCCCGGACCTCCTGAAGCGCGCATACCGACACCTCGTCCTCGTCCGCACGCTGGACAACCGGATGCTCTCCCTCCAGCGCCAAGGGCGGATCGGATTCTACGTTCCAAGCACCGGGGAGGAGGCGGCCCAGGTGGGCAGCGCGATGGCCCTCGAGAAGCGGGACTGGGTGTTCCCGGCGTATCGAGAGCCGGGGGCCGCTCTGTGGCGCGGCTTCTCCGTGGCGACGCTGATCGCCCAGGCGTACGGCAACGCGAAGGATCCGCAGCAAGGCCGGCAGATGCCGAACCACTACGGGGCCCGCGATATCAATTATGTGCCGGTCTCCAGCCCGGTGGGGACGCAGATTCCGCAGGCGGTCGGCGTGGCGTGGGCCGCGAAGATCCGCAAGGAGGACATCGTCACGCTCACGTACTTCGGCGACGGCGCTACGAGCGAGGGCGACTTCCACGCCGGGATGAACTTCGCGGGGGTCTTCAAGACCCCGACGATCTTCTTCTGCAAGAACAACCAGTGGGCGATCTCCGTCCCAGTCTCCAAGCAAACGGCCTCGAAGACCCTTGCACAGAAGGCCTTTGCGTACGGCTTCGACGGCGTCCGCGTCGACGGCAACGATCTCCTCGCGGTGTACGCGGTCACGAAGGCAGCCGCGGACAAAGCCCGGAGCGGGGGCGGCCCGACGATGATCGAGGCGGTCACATACCGCATGGGGCCGCACTCATCGAGCGATGATCCGACGCGCTATCGCTCGAAGGACGAAGTCGACACCTGGGCGAAGCGCGATCCGATCGAACGGGTGCGGAAGTACCTCGAGCTCAAGGGACTGTGGTCGAAGGACTCCGAAGACAAACTCCGGGTCGAGCTCGAAGAACTCCTGCAGGCGACGATCAAGGAGGTCGAGCGAAGCCCGCCGCCTCCGATCGAGACCCTCTTCACCGACGTCTACGCGGAGCTGACGCCCCAGCTAAAGGAGCAGATGGATGCCTTCCTCGCGAGCGGCGAGCGCCGCCGACCGGAGACGCTCGACAAGTTCCCGCTGTGACGCCATGGCCGACCCGATGCGGGCCGAAAAGGTCACCCTCAAGGACGGTCGGAAGGTCGTCGTGCGGCCGGCCCGTCTCCGCGACGCGGAGTCGCTCCTGCGGAACGTGAATCTCATCGGGCGCGAGGAGGTCTACATCCTCATCGACGAGGTCGGCCCGAACCTCGACGAGGAGCGACAGTGGCTCGGGACGTTCGACGGCGTGCGGACGGTCCTCTTCGTCGCCGACGCGGACGGAGAGTCGATCGGCTCGGCGGACTGCCACGGCGGGCGGTACGCGAAGACCCGTCACGTCGGAGGGATCGGAATCGCGATCCGCGACGGGTGGCGGGAGGTCGGCCTCGGGCGCATCCTAATGGAGCGGATCCTCGAGTGGATGCGGGCTCGCGGTTTTAAGAAGGCCGAACTCTCGGTCTTCGGCTCGAACGGGAGGGCGCGTCGCTTGTACGAATCCCTCGGCTTCGAGAGCGAGGGCATCAGTCGCCGCCACCTCCTTATTCGCGGCGGCTACGAGGACGAGGTTCTCATGGGTCTCTGGCTGCAGGGCTAGGAGTCCATCGAAATTCAGACAGCAGCCTTATCCGGCCGCGGGCGATAGCGCGGCGGGGGAATCCCCATGGCCCGCAAAGCAACGAAAGCAAGGAAGAACAAGAAGGCATCCGCGAGAACTCGAACGACCACGGCACGGGTCGCCCCGATCCCACCGGGGATGCGAACCGTCACGCCGTACCTCGTGATCAAAGGGGCCGCGAAGGCGATCGAGTTCTACAAGAAAGCGTTCGGCGCGAAGGAGATCACCCGTCAAGGGATGCCGGACGGCACGCTGATGCACGCGATGATCAAGATCGGCGACTCGCTCGTGATGATGTCGGACGAGTTCCCGGGTAGCGACACGAAGTCGCCCAACTCGGCCGGGGGGACGACCTTCAATCTGCACGTGTACACGAAAGACGTCGACACGCTCTGGAACCGGGCCATCGCCGCGGGTGCGACCGCCTCGATGCCGCTCGAGAACCAGTTCTGGGGGGAGCGCTACGGGAAGCTCCAGGATCCGTTCGGTCATATCTGGTCGGTTGCGACGGTCGTCAAGATGAGCGAGGCCGAGAAAGAGGCCAAGCGCCAGGCCGCGTTTGCGATGTTCGAGAAGGGCGAGCATCCCGGCTTCGAGGAATCGAACTGAGCGGAATCTAGTTTTATACGCACCGTCCGCTTGCTCCGGCTCGTGTCCCCGGAGGCGCTCCGCGCCCTCGATGTGCGCAAGGTGTACCGCGGTCGGGGCTCGCCCGACGTGGAGGCTTTGCGAGGCGTCTCCCTCGCCCTTCGCCGGGGCGAACGAGTCGCACTGCTCGGTCGCAACGGTGCCGGCAAGACGACGTTCCTTCGGATTGCTTCGACCCTCCTCATTCCGACGTCCGGACAGATCGAGGTGTTCGGCCACGATGTCGTGAGCACGCCGGAAGCGGTCAGGCCCCTCATCGCCGTCGTGCCCCAGGAGGGGAAGCCGTTCTTCCACCTCACGCCGCGGGAGCAGGTGTACTGCTATCTTCGCGCACGCGGGCTGCCGCGCGAAGAGGCGAAGGCGCGGACCGAGGCCTCACTGGAGAAAATGGGCCTTGACGAGGTGGCGGATCGGCTTTCGGTGACGTTGTCAGGCGGGCAGAAGCAGCGAGCGATGGTCGCCACGGTCATGGCGACGGAGGCTCCCCTCCTGTTCCTGGACGAGCCGACGATCGGACTCGACCCGTTCGCCCGGCGCGCCGTATGGGACGTCCTGCGGGACCTCACGCGAAAGGGGTGCACGGTCCTCCTGACGACGCATTACCTCGACGAAGCCGAGGCGCTCTCTGAACGGCTGTACATCGTCGAGGAGGGCGCGATCCTTTTCGAAGGCACCGCGGAAGGGGCGAAGCGGCAGATCGGCGGGACGTTGCGCGTCTCGATCGAGAACGGCGGAAACCATCGGGAGCAATTCGCCTCGTTCGGCCAGAGCGTCGAAGAGGGGAACGCACTTCACGTGATCACGGAACCGGGGCGAATCCACGAGATCATGGACGTCGCGCTGCGCGAACACCTGTCCGCCACGGTCGGGCCCGTGACGCTGGAGGAAGCGTTCCTCACGATCGTCGGTCGCTCGATCGACGCGGAGTGATCGAATGGCCTTCGGACTCCGATGGGGCGGCACCGGCGTCTTCCTCGCGACGGAGATCCGGGTCCAGTTCCATGAGTGGCTCGCGATCGTCACAGGGACGCTGACGCCGGGCGCCTTGTTGATCTTCGTGGCGATCCTCGCGCCCGAACTGATCGCGGTGACGCTCATCGGCTCGCTCGTTTACTCGATGTTTCTCATCGGACAACGAGTCCTGAATGAGGCCGCGTACATCCGGATCGACCACAAGTTGAACGAGCTCTACCATGCGAGCCCGCTCTCGCCCGAGGCGTATTTCGTCGGCATCGCAGGAGGGATGCTCGTCGCGTACCTGCCTCCGAGCCTGTTCGTCCTGGCGATCCTGGAGATCCTTCATCCGCTGTCCTTCGTCGCGTGGCTGGTCCTCGCAGCCTGCCTCCTGGCGGTGTGGGCCGTGTCGTCGACGATTGGCTACGTCGTATCGACGCTCTTCAAAGACATGAAGACGATCTGGCCGTACTCGGCCCTGCTGACGAATCTCTTCGGCATCGTGCCACCCGTGTTCTATCCAATCCGGTTCGTCCCGACCGAGTGGCGGTCACTCGTCCTGCTCCTCCCGACGAGCGGGGCCGCGGTGCTCGTCAACAGTGTGGCCGGTCTCGAGACGATCAGCGGCAACGAGGCAATCCTCGCGGCGGCCGCTTTGGCGGTGGAATCCGTCGCGATGTTCGTCTTCGGAATCTACTGGGCCCGGAGGATGGCCCGGGAGCGCTGACCATGGCCGTCGAAGTCAACTTGGCTGCGCAACCGCAGAAAGGCCACGTGCTCGCGGCGTGGGGCCTCATCGGCTGGCGGTGGATCTGGCGGAGCCCGGCCGCCGCGATCGTCCCGCTCCTACAGCCGTTCTTCTTCCTCTACTTCCTGCACCTGATCTCGGACCCCTCGTACTTCCCTCTCCAGGTGGCCGGTGCGATGATCTTCTCGACCCAGAACATCGGAAGCTGGTGCCTCTCCGACTCCGCGGTCTTCCGGATCGAACTGCGTCTTCAGGACATTTTCGTGGCGTCTCCTCACGACAAGGTCCGGTACTTGTTCGGCGTCGCATTCTCGAACATCATCCCCGCCCTCCCCGCGCTCGTGGCGCTCGGGATCATCCTCGCGATGGTCACGTCGGTTTCCTTGACGGCGTGGCTGGTGATCGTCGCATGCATCCTGATCATCTGGGTCCTCTACTCGGCAATTGGGATTGCGGTGTCCAGCCGGCTGCGCAGCCAGCGAGAGGTTTGGCCGGTCGGGAACCTGATCTTCACACTCCTCGGGATTCTGTCGCCCCTGTACTACCCGCTATCTCGACTCCCGCCCGTGTGGCGGGAACTGGCTCAGCTCCTTCCGGCGACCTACGCGGCGCTGCTCGTCCAAGGGAGCCTGGGACTCGAACCGGCCACCGCGACGAGTCTCGCGATCGATGCGGGTCTGCTCATCCTCTCAACGGCCATCGGGCTGGCCCTGGCGTGGTGGCTGTACCAGTGGCGCGAGCGTTGACGAACCCGTCGCTCACGTCATGACTTCTTTCGCGGTCTGGCGACCGCGGAGGCGATGACCGTTCCCGCCTCGCTGCACTTCGCGGTACCGCCGAGATCGTACGTGAGAATCGTGCCCTTTTTCAGCGTGGACTCAACGGCTTGTTCGACCGCGGTCGCTGCCTCCCGCAATGCCTTCTCTCCCTTCCGTCGGCCGAGCCAGTCGAGCATCATCTGGACCGCCAGGATCATCGCGGTCGGGTTGACTTCGTCCTTGCCTGCGTGCTTCGGCGCACTCCCGTGGATCGGCTCGAACATCGCATGCTCGTCTCCGATGTTCCCGCCGGCGGCCATGCCCATGCCCCCTTGCAGGACCGCCGCTAAGTCCGTCGCGATGTCGCCGAACACGTTCGACGTGACTGCAACGTCGTAGACCTCCGGGGAGCGAATGAGCCACTGCTGGAACGCGTCGATGTAGGCATAGTCCTTGAGGACCGTCGGGTACCGGGTGGCGACCTCGTCGTACACCTGGCGGAAGAGCTTGCATCCCGCGGTAACATTCGACTTGTCGACGCACGTCACGCGATGCTTCCCGTCGGACGGCGCGCCACGGCGCAGCTTCGACAGCTCGAACGCGAATCGAATCACCCGCTCGGCGCCCTTCCGCGTGATGACGCGGCTGTCCACCGCGAGTTCCTTCACCCCGCCCCGATCGAGGAAGCCGCGGGTCGGGGTGTACAGCCCCTCCGTGTTCTCCCGGACAATCACGAAGTCTACTTTCCCCGGTTCCCACACGAGCTTGAACCCATCGTGGATCTTGTGCCGGACGTTGGGGTAGAGTTTCGTCGGTCGCACGTTCGCGTACAGGTCCAGGCCGAACCGTAATCCGAACACGACGCCGACGCCCGCAATGTCTCCGTTCGGCAGGACCGCCTGGGGGAGCCCGACCGCCCCGAGGAGAATCGCATCCGCGGCCTTGCAGGATTCGAATGCGCCGTCGGGCCATTCCTCTCCGGTGTCGAGGTAATGCTGACCACCGCACGGAAACGGAACGAGTTCGAACGAGACGCCGTATGCCGACTCGACGGCCTTGAGGACCTTGACGCCTTCCCGCATCACCTCCGGTCCGACGCCGTCCCCTGCGAGGAGGACGATCTTGAACGCCATCCGGGGCAGCGATGCGGAGCGCGCGGCTTAAGGTTTCTCCGGCGACGAGTCAGCCGGGATCCTTGGTGGACCGACTTCGACGACGAACTCTAAGACATCGATTTGGTCCCGAGTTCCTTCCGTAACTTCGGGACGAGCCCGCCGGCCTCAAGGATCTCGAGCACGTTTGGTGGGAGCGGCGTGAACTTGAACGTCTCACCGGATGGAATCCGCACCTCGCCGCCCGCGAGGTCCAGCGCGACGACGTCGCCGGACTTCACGCGGTCGCGGAGGCCCGCGCACTCGACGACCGGGAAGCCGAGGTTAATCGCGTTGCGGAAGAAGATGCGCGCGAACGAGTTCGCCAGGATCGCGGAGATGCCGAGGGTCTTCAAGGCGACCGGTGCCTGCTCCCGGCTCGAACCGCAGCCGAAGTTCGCTCCCGCGACGATCAGGTCTCCGGGCCGGACGTTCTTCGCCCATGTCGGATCGACGGCCTCGAACGCGTGTTCCGCGAACACCCTCGAATCAGTCGTCCCAAGATACTTGCCCGCGATGATGTGATCCGTCGAGATGTCGTCTCCGAATATCCACGCGCGCCCCTGATATCGCGTTTGCATGACGGCTAGACCTTCCGCGGGTCCGTGATTTCCCCGTGGATGGCCGACGCGGTCACGGTCCACGGGCTCGCGAGATACACCTGCGCGGTCGGCGAACCCATTCGGCCGGGGTAATTCCGATTCGTCGAGGAGATGCAGACCTCATCGCCCGCGAGGGTGCCGAGGTGGCCTCCAAAGCATGGGCCACACGTGGACGAGGTGAACGTCGCCCCCGCGTCCATGAAGACTTCCACGAGGCCCTCCTTGAGCGCCTGGCGGTAGATGATCTGCGATGCGGGCGTAATCTGGAAGCGCACGCCGGGGGCGACCCTCTCGCCCCTCAGCAGCTCCGCGGCGATTCGAAGATCCTCGATCCGGGCGTTCGTACAGGAGCCGAGGAACGCGACGTCGATCTTCGTCCCCGCGACGTCCTCGACGGGCTTGAGATTCGCGGGATTCGACGGACATGCGACCTGCGGGCCCATCCCATCGACATCGAAGGCGAACGTCCTCAGGAACGTCGCATCGTCGTCGGACCGGATCGGCTCGAATTCGTGACCTGAGTGGGCGAGGTACTCCTTCGTCACGTCGTCCGCCGCGATCATCCCGACCTTCGCCCCCATCTCGGTCGTCATGTTGCACAGCACGAACCGCTCGTTCATCGGGAACGCATCGACGGTCGGACCGGTGAACTCGACGGCCGCGTACCGGGCCGCGTCGTCTCCCGTCGTGCCGATCACCTTCAGGATGACATCCTTCGCGCCCGTGCGTTCGCCGAGCGTACCGTGGATGTCGACGCGCATCGTCTCGGGTACGCGGAGCCAGAGCTGGCCTTTCGCCATCACGGCCGCCGTGTCCGTCGCGCCGATCCCTGCCGCGAACGCCCCGACCGCCCCGACCATGTTCGTGTGACTGTCGCTCCCGATGACGAGGTCCCAGGGATGCGCATAGCCGCGTTCCGCGATCAGCTGGTGAACGATGCCGTGGTCGCCTACGTCGTGGAACCGCCGGATGCCTTGCTTCCGGCAGAAGTCCCGGATCGTCTGGTGCATCTTCGCGATCTCCGGCGTCGGCGGAGGGACCCAGTGGTCCAGCGTGACGACGATCTTCTCGGGATCCCAGACCTTCATCGTGCCGATCTCGTTGAAGGGCAGCAGGGCCAGGGCCAGCATCTCGTGCATGTACAGCAGGTCGACGTCCCCGTCGATGATCTGGCCAGGGCGCACGGACTCGGCGTGGCTGGCGCGCGCGAGGACCTTCTCCGACATCGTCTGGCCCGTCATCGGAACCGGCGGATGCACAGGTGCGGCGCCACCTATAAACATGGCCATGGACGGCCCCAACGCTTTACCAGACCGCCGCAATCCTCGGGCCGATGGCTACGAGTTCCACGCGCAGCGCGGCATTCGCCATGCTGTGTCTCATCTGGGGCTCGACCTGGCTCGCGATCCGAATCGGCCTCGAGGGCGCGCCGCCGTTCTTGTCCGCGTCCCTGCGGTTCGCGGTCGCATCGATCGTCCTCGTGCTTCTCGCGGTCGTCTTCCGATCGAAGTGGCCGCAGAACCGGACCGAATGGGCGCTCGTCGGATTCGTTGGGATCGTCCTCTTCACCGCCGACTACGGGCTCATCTACTGGGGCGAGAACAATGGGGTGCCGAGCGGCCTCTCCGCAATCCTCTTCGCGACCTTTCCGCTCCAGACGGCCCTCGTGGCCAACGCATTCCTGAAGGCGGAACGCTTCACGGTCCAAAGACTGCTCGGCATCGGCGTGGGGTTCGGCGGGGTCGTCCTCATCTTTCGCAGCCAGCTCGGGAGCGCGGGACCCGGGCAGGTGTTCCCCATGCTCTCGATCGTCCTCGCCGCGACGTGCGCGGCGTTTGCGACGGTGGCCGTGAAACGGTGGGGCCACGACACGGAACCAATAAGCTTCAATGCCGCGTCCATGGCGGTTGGCGCAGGGGCCTTGGCTGGCGTCTCCCTCATCGCCCGCGAGCCCTGGGCCGTGCCGACG
This sequence comes from Methanobacteriota archaeon, assembly GCA_005878985.1. Classification (GTDB taxonomy): domain Archaea; phylum Thermoplasmatota; class Thermoplasmata; order RBG-16-68-12; family RBG-16-68-12; genus RBG-16-68-12. The sequence goes on along the minus strand of VBMA01000075.1, from coordinate 11,691 downwards.
TGGCCCCAGGGCCTCGGAGCGATTCTCTACCTCGCGATCGCGGGCTCCGTCGTCACGTTCGTCGCGTGGCAGTGGCTCCTGAAGGAGATGCAAGCCACGTTCCTCTCGTACATCGCATTGGTCATCCCGATCGTGGCCGTCCTGCTTGGGGCGAGCCTCGGCAACGAGACGCTCGACGTGATCGACCTCGCCGGCGCGGGGATCGTCCTCCTAGGAATCTACGTATCGACCTCCCGGCGGGCGGCGGCCTTCGCCCGAGCAGCCATGGGGCAAGGGATCGCCGAGCCAGACCCCGTCGACCCTCCGCCCCGGAAGACCTGAGCCGCTTCACTTCGCCGCGGTCCTTGGCCGGCCGAGGCCGGCCTTCTGGGCGAGCGTCCAGAACTCATCGTCCGTAACGCCGCGCCTCCGCTCGGCTCGGTCGCGGAACGAAATGACGAACGCCTGCTGGTCTCCCTTCGATCGCGCCTCGGCGAAGTCCTTGATCAGCTTCACGAGGGCCGCGACCTGTTCCGGCGCCGCCTCGACCCCGCGGCCGCGGAGCTTCTCGGAGACCGCAAGAGACCCGGTGTGTTTTCCGAAGACGAAAGTGCGTTCCCTCCCTAATTTCTCCGGCTGCATCGGCTCGTAGGTCGCGGTGTGCTTGATCACGCCGTGCGCATGGATGCCGGATTCGTGGGCGAACGCGTTGTGGCCGACGAGCGGCTGGTGCATCCCGACCGGGATGCCGCTCAGCGTCTCCACGAGTTGGGACAGCTCGTAGATCCTGGAGATGTCGATCCCCGTGTCGTAGCCGTACAACGCCTCGAGCGAGAGGACGAGTTCCTCGAAGCTCGCGTTCCCGGACCGTTCCCCGAGGCCATTCACGCACGTGTGGGGCACGGCGACGCCCGCCTCCACCGCCGCGAGGCTGTTCGCGACCGCGAGTCCGAAGTCGTTGTGTCCGTGGAACGACAACTCGGTCGGCTTCAGTCGACGCTTGAGTTGCTCGAAGAACCACGTGATGCCGGGCGGCGTCATCACGCCGACCGTATCGCACACGACGGCGCGGTGGGCTCCCGCCGCGGTGCATGCGTCGTACAGGTCCACGACGAAGTCAAGGTCCGCGCGGAACGTGTCCTCGGTCACGAACGAGACGTCGACGCCGTGGGCGACCGCATATTCCGTCTCCCGGACGGCGGCTTCCTTCACCTGCTCGCGCGTCATCGCGAGCTTGTGCTTGATGTGGAGGTCGGATCCGGCGGTGAACAGCGCAATCTCATCGACGTCGCAGGCGATGCACGCTTCCACGTCCTTCCGGACGGTCCGGGCCGCGGCCATGATCGTCGCGTCGAGGCCGGCGTTCGCGATCATTCGCACGCCTCGCGCCTCCTCGCTCGAGACGACCGGGATCCCGACGTCCATCATCGGGACGTGGACCTCGTCCAGGACGCGGGCGATCCGGACCTTCTCCTCCGGCGTGTACGCGACCCCGGGCGTCTGCTCGCCGTCCCGCAAAGTCTCCTCCCAGATCCGGATGCCCTTCGGGATCCGCGCGGCCAGGCCCGCCTCGACGAGATAGTTGTGGACCAGGTGTTCCTCCGGGATGGTGCTCCCCCGCTGTTCGCTCGTGTAAGGCCCGGCCACGACTTGAAGCTCTCGCGTGGTGGGGTTTATCGGCGCGGCGGCCGTTCTCCCGGCAGTGCCCCGACCGATCAAGTCCGGCCTCGAGTTCGAAGCCTCATTTCCGGTGAAAGGCCGAGTCCTGGAGACTGTCCTCTGCTCGGACTGCGAGGCGGAAGGCTACATCCGCATGCGGGTGGCGCGAGACCCTCAGAAAGGATGGGGGTATGATCCGAAACTCGCCGCGACGTTCGTGGACATCTACGGACTCGATCCACGGGATTCGTACGCGAAGGTCCGAGCCGGTGAATGGGCCGAAGGTCGCGTCGTCTGCTTCGGCTTCCTGAAACGAGTCCGAGGCCGACGCACGTCGATGGTCGGACCGGTCCTCGAGAGCGGCTCCCGACTGGTCGGCGCCGTTCGCGTGAACGCGCGCGTCGAAATCGACTTCGGGTTCTTCCGGTCCGAACTCGCTTTTGCGAGCGAGGAGGAACGCCATAAGATTTTGAAAGCGGCTCGCCTGAGAAACGGATCGTTTGTCGCCACCGATGTGGGCGTCGACATCGAGCTGAAGCGCTGGGGGCTGAAAGAGACGATCCTGCGGCACGGCTGAGCCGCGGACGCCTTTGCCAACTCACGCGCGTTTCTCGCGGAGCCGTTCCATCGCGGCTCTGTGCTCGTCCGTCCAGAGGAGCTGGATCGCGTGTTGCGACTCCAGGAGGAAGCGGTTGCGGTAGGGCTTCTCGTCGCCCTCCGTGAGCGCGCGCTTGATCGCCTTCACCGCAGACCGCGGCTTCGAGGCGAATGCGGTCGCGAGGGCCTTCGCCTGGTCGAACGCGCCGCCCGGAGAGGCGAGGTGGTTGACAATTCCGAGTCGAAGCGCATCGAGCGCCTTCACCTCTTTTCCGCCCACGAGGATCTCGAGCGCCCTCGAGCGGCCGACGATCTTCGAGAGCCTCGCGGTCGCGCCGTGACTCGGCATCCATCCGAGGTCCACTTCCGGGTGCGAGAAGATCGCACTCTCGTCGGCGATGCGCAAGTCGCACGCGAGGGCCAGTTCCGCGCCCGCACCGCGGGCCGCCCCGGCGATGGCGGCGATCGTCGGCTTCGTGAGGTGCTCGAGCGCCCAGAACGCGTCCTGGCCTCGACTCATCTCGTCCTGCGCGGCCTTCTGCGAGAGGGGCGACCATTCGGCCATGTCCAGGCCTGCGCAGAAGTTTGCGTGCCCCGCTCCCGCAAGGACCGCCGCGCGAACGGAGTCATCCTTCTCCAGGTCCACGACCCGGGCGGCGAGGTCGGCGACCATCGTGAGGCTCAGCAGGTTGCGCGGGGGGTTCTCGATCCACAGCACCGCGACAGCCCCTTCGCGGGCGATCCGCAAGCGGGCCGGATTGGGCATCGGGGCCCGCCATGGGCTCCTGCGGCGGATAATCATTTCGCGGCCGTGCCGCAGGTCCATCAGGTTTTAGCCCTTGGCCCTGTTATCTTCCACTCATGAAGGGGGAGGCGACGCTCGAGCGGCCTTGGCTGGGCAGTTGGCCACAAGGCGTTCCGAAGTCGATCGACTATCCGGAGATTTCGGTCCATGAGTTGCTCCGACGGGCCGCGAAAGAATTCGGGGACCGTCCCGCGATCACGTTCTACGGCAAGTCCACGTCCTTCCGCGACCTCGACGCGGCGGTCGATCGGTTCGCGGCAGGGCTGCGTGCGATCGGGGTCCGACCGGGGGATCGCGTGTCCCTCGTCCTGCCGAACACGCCCCATTTCGTCGTTGCGTTCTTTGCTGTGCTCCGGGCAGGGGCTATCGTCGTACAGACGAATCCGCTGTATACGCCGCGGGAGCTAGAGAGCTTGTGGACCGACGCGGGTGTGGAGACGGTCATCGCGTTGGACCTGTTCTGGCACAACGTATCGAAGGCCCGGATGAACGCGTCGGTGAAGCACATCGTGGTGTGCGACGTCGGCGAGTTCCTAAAGGTCCCCTTGCAGCAGCTCTATCCCATCAAGAAACGGCGGGACCTGAAGAAGCAGGGCCACTGGCCGCTCGCCATCCCCCGGGAAGGTGGAATCCACCGATTCGCAGATGTCGCTCGGACGCCGGCGAGTCGGGATCCGGAGACTCGCGCAAACCCCGACGACGTCGCGGTTCTGCAGTACACCGGCGGCACGACCGGCACGTCGAAGGGGGCGATGCTGACGAACCGCAATCTCATCGCCAACGCGATGCAGGTCGCGGCGTGGTTTTCCGCGGGTTCCGGCAGGCCCGAGAAGCTGCTGGGGGCCATTCCGATGTTCCACGTCTACGGCTTGACCGCCGTGATGCTCTTCTCCGTCGTCGCGGGGATCGAGGTCGTCCTGCATCCGAACCCGCGGGAGATCGGCGCGATCCTGAAGTTGATCAACAAGACGAAGCCGAGCCTCTTCCCGGGCGTTCCGACGATGTACATCGCGATCCTGCGGCACCCGAAGCTCGCGAAGTACGACCTCCGTTCGATCCGCGGTTGTATCTCCGGGGCCGCCCCCCTTCCGAACGAGGTGCGCAAGCAGTTCGAAGCGGCGACAGGAGGGCGACTCGTCGAGGGATACGGCCTGACGGAGGCATCGCCCGTCACCCATTGCAATCCGATGAACGGCGTGGTGAAGGAGTGCATCGGAATCCCGTTCCCCGACACGGACGCGAAAATCGTCGATCCGGACGAGCCGTCGCGGGAACTCCCGCAAGGCGACGTCGGCGAACTTGCGGTGCATGGTCCTCAGGTAATGAAAGGGTACTGGCGCAAGCCGGAGGAGACGGCGATGGTGCTCCGCGACGGGTGGTTGCTCACGGGCGACCTCGCGCGGATGGATGAGGACGGCTACTTCTACATCGTCGACCGCAAGAAGGACATGATCCTCTGCTCCGGGTACAACGTGTATCCTCGGGAGGTCGAAGAGGTCCTCTTCATGCATCCGTCCGTCGGAGAAGCCGCGGCCATCGGCGTCCCGGACACGTACCGCGGCGAGTCAGTCAAAGCATTCGTCGTCCTGAAGAGCGGGAAGACCGCGACGCAGGAGGAGGTCATCGCGTTCTGCAAGGAGCGCCTGGCGGCGTTCAAAGTGCCGAAATCCGTCGAGTTCGCGACCGCCCTTCCGATGTCCCTCGTCGGCAAGGTCTTGCGACGGCAGCTGCGAGAGCAAGAGCTCGCGAAGGCCAAGGGCGCAGCGGACTGAAGACCAATGTCGCGGCCCTTGCTCAGGACCGCAGTCGTTGCCGCGGCGCTCGCCATCATCAGTGGCGGCTACCTGGTGATCGATGCAATCCACCAATTCGTCGTGGGAGACTTCCTCCGAATCGGCGGGCAGCTGGGACCATGGGCGGTGTTGGTCGGCGCCGTGGGGATCGATCCGCTCTCCATGGGCCCGGTCTTCCTCGTCATCGGGGTCGCGCAGGTCGCGGCGGCCACGATGTTGCTCCTCCGCCGCCCGTGGGGGGACAGCCTCGTGCTTGCGTTCGCCGTCGGGACTCTGTGGTACCTCATCTTCGGCACGATTTCGTCCGTGATTCAGATCACATTGATCGTGGCCTCGAAAGGAGGACGCACCATCAACGCCCCACCATAGCGGGCATCGCTCAGCTGAAACGGATTCCGATTTCCGGAGAACCGAGGAATCGTCGCAGGTCCTCCGCCTCGTCGCGCACCGCGGTCCGGACGGCCGCGGGGAGCGTACCGAATGGTTTGACTCGAACCTGAAGTCGGCGGCTCGTGCGCTCGTAGGACCAGACGGCGGCCACCCGGCCGTCCACGAGCACAACCGGGGAGAGCCATCCCTGCGGCCGATACACGCGCGCGTGGTGGGCACGTTCGACGAGGTGGCGGTGGTCCTTCTGGCCCAGGAGGAAGGAGTCGAAGGACGGCAGGAGTCGGACGACCGAGGCGTCGAGCTTCGCCTCCGTCAACGCCGGAAGGTCTTTGCGAAGCACCCAGCCGGTTTGTCCGTCGACATCGACCTCCGCCAGCTCCGGCTCCAGGCGCGTCCAGACGTCGCGGGCATCCGCGGCCCTCAGTCCAATCCAGATGTTGAAGTCCGCTAACGTTGCGGGGCCGTGCGCCCTCAGGTACCGCCGGAGAAGTTCGAGCTCCGCTTTCTCCGGAGGCAAATCGTGCCAGTCGGGAAGCCATTTCTCTGGGCGGACGAATGTCGCCTCGCCCTCGCGGACGGGACCGAAACAGGCCTGGCCCCGGATGCACGCTAGGAAGATGACCCCGTCGAGTGAAAAGACCGTGCGGCCGATCCGGAATCCGGTCGCGTTCGCCGGGTTACCCCATCCCCGGCCCGACTTCTGGGCGATCTTGACTCCGAGCGATGTGCTAATCCGCTCGGCGATCTCGGTGCGCGTGCGGGGTCGATCCAGAGCCTTCCGCATCGCGCCGACGAGTCGGTCGACCGATTCGGTTGGGATCTTCGCGCGGGTCATCCAGGCGATCCACCGCGCGTCCCGCCGGGCGCTGCCCCGCAGGAACACTGCGAAATCCCGGGAGGGGATGAGGTGGAGCGTGCCTCGAATGCACCAAGACTTCACGAGCGTCCGGTCTCGCCACAACGCCTCCTCGACGTCGGGCATGCGAAGGCCGCGGGTGCGTGCCCACAATGCGATCTGCGCGGCGGACAGCAATTGAGCCTGGGTGCCACCCATGTCGCCCGCGACTTGGACGAGTCCCGAGGCCGGTGCCCGGTCGCTCAGATGATGACGCGAGAGCCGAAAGGCCGAGACCTGTTTCGGAGATGCGGAGGGGGCATCGACAACCGCCGTTCGATCAGTCATTGGGAGACTCGGGACCCCTCCTTTCTCAGATAAGGTTTTTCGGACCGATGCTCCGGACGCGAGCCTCCTCCGAAACCTTAAGCCCGACCGCGGGTTGCTCGACTCCTAATCCGCGGTGGGCAGACATGGGGAAGATCGAGCGCCCGAGTCTCGAGAGCCTGGTCATGGATTTTGCGATATCGCTCACGCGCCGCGCGACATGCAAGCGCTTCCAGGTCGGATGTGTCATCACGTCCGAAGACATGACGCAAATCTACGGTTTCGGGTACAACGGGACGGCGAAAGGTCTCTCGCATGACGATTGCAAGGCCGACCAACCAGGGGGGTGCGGCTGCGTCCATAGCGAGGTCAACGCCCTCATCAAAGTGCGAGCGAACGACCCCCGCAAGGTCGTCTTCGTGACTGCTCAGCCGTGCATCACATGCGCGAAGGCGATCGTGAATTCGGGCGTCTCCAAGGTGTACTATCGGGCCACCTACCGATCGGATGACGGACTCGACATCATCCGGAAAGTCGGTATCGAGGTCGAACGCGTCTAATCAAATCCAGATGCCCAGGATCAGGCCCATGATCAGGTACGCCACGAACGTGTGGCCTACGTTGATCCCGACGAGTTTGCCCGGGCGTCCCTCGAAGATCCCTCCCGTGACCGTCGTCGTCATCAGGAATCCGAACCAGGCCAGGAATCCGACGACCAGTCCGCCCGCGACGCCGCCCGGGAGGCCCACGCCGGCCAAGCGTCCGTATTCGAGGAAGATCGCGAGGACGAGGGACGCGATGAAGCTGCCGATGACCCCGCCAGCGGCTCCCTTCGGCGCCTGCTTTCGCATCGCTTCCATGTCCGCCTCGGTCTTGCCCAACGCGGCCATCCACACCTTCCCGAACACGGGCCGCGAGTACCAAATTCCGCCGATGATGAAGCTAACGATGGCGGCCACAATCACGGCGATGTCGAAGTTTGTGTCGAACAGCGCCACGGCTTCCTCCCCCGGCCGGCGGACCGCTTGGACGGAGTTATAGTTTTCTCAGAATCCGCACATCCAGGGCGCAGGAACGACATTCGTCCGATGCGAGGTCCCTGCGGTTCTAGGGCGGTCCGGTAGAGTCCGGCACCGAACGAGGTGCGGGCGCAGCCCGCGGAGCGGGAGCGGGGGCGATCGCCTCGGTCGGCGTCTCCGGTCTTGGCGCCTTGAGGAGATCCCGAATCACGGGCGTGTACGGGTCGACGAGGCCGCCGGCGAAGCCTCGCTCCCCCAGCCGGAGGACGTCCGATTCCTGGAGGCCACCGCCCACGTACACGTCGAGGTCGAGACCCTCGAGCATCGAGAGGAGTGCGGGGTCCGGCCCGAGTTCGGATCCGAGGCGCCGCAGGTCCATCACGCACACCGCCGAGAAGCCGATCCCGCGCAACGCCTTCGCGACATCCAAGAGGTCGACGTGGGTCTCGCTTGGCTCCCTCCAGACCACTTTTCCATCCCAATCGAGGCAAGGAAGCACTTCGGACGACAACGCATAGAGGGCGGCAAAGGAGTCGAGCGAGGCGAGGGTCTTCGAGCCCGCGACGACCCGTTCCACGTCGAGCATGTAGCCGTCCAAGACCTCCTCCGGCTCGCGGCCTCCGGAGTCGAGCCACACGTCGCACCGCTTCCCCAGATGCCGCGTGACGTCGAAGTTCGGGTTCGCGCGGTTGATGCCCGCGAGGTCGAGCATGTAGATGCGGGACGCATTGTACCGCGGTCCACCGATCGCATCCCAATATTCCTGGAACGAGACCCGGTATTTGGTCGGGGTTAGCGCGCCCGCGTCCCACCGAACCCCGGTGACCGTCGCGACACGTGCAGGCAGGAGATCCAAGAGCCTGATGTCGATCAACGGATCTGTCTGGATCGGAAGGATCGGAATCGACACGGGACCTTTCTTCGCGGACGCCGGCTCCGGCTCCCACACGCCCTTCTTCTCCCGCTCGAATTGGGCGCGCGCCGACTCCGTGTCGAAGAAGATCGGGAGGCCCACGTGGCCACATGTGTGGCACACGTACGAGCGGCTGTCGCTGTCGACGCCCGCGATCGGGCCCATCACGAGCAGATTCGGATGGACCTGACCGCTCCCGCACCGCGCGCACGCGGCGAAATCCGACGGCCCGAAACGCCCCGGCACCGGATGCGCCTCACTCGACGCGGATAACCTTCACCCGTTTACCGATCCAGTCCGGCGGGAGGTACACACGACCCGAGCTCCCGCTCTTCGCAACGACCTTCTCGAGCATTTCCTGACCGAAGACTTCGAACTTCGATTCTCTCCGGACGCGAGCCATCTCCGGACCTCCTCCCGCCTAGGCGTCCGCGAAGGATAAGCTTTGCTCAGCGCGATTATGTTGTAGCTACTCGGCGATGAGGCAAGTCTCAAGACGAGCCGAGCGCATGCCGATGGAACGATGCCGTCTCGCCGGACGACGAAGCGGGGAACCACCTCGTCCTTCGATCTGTACGCCCAGGCGATGCTGGACCACTGGCTCGGCAAGAAAGTCGTGTTCGAATTCGAACGGGACGACGGGTACCGCAGCCGCTCGCTCGTCGAGGCGTACTTCACGCCTCCCGCGAAGTGGTCAAAGATCGAGCGCGAGGCGATGCGAGAGGTCCGGGGTCGCGTGCTCGATGTCGGATGCGGCCCGGGTCGGCACGCCGTCTACCTCCAGCGGAAAGGTCACCGCGTCGTCGGGATCGACGCGTCGCCGACCCAGGTCGCGCTTGCGCGCGTGCGGGGCCTTCAGGAGGTCTACCAGGGCAGTGTCCAGCACCTGCCGCGCGGCCTCGGGACCTTCGACACGATGATCCTGATGGGCAACAACCTCGGGCTCGCCGGAGACCTCCCGCGCATGCGCCGATTCTTCCGCGACGCCCGGGAGATCACGAAGCGCCGCAGCCGGATCATCGGCAGCACCCGGATCCCGGGCACGTGGATCCCGGAGCACTTGAGCTACGTGAAATGGAACATCGCCCGCGGCCGACCGCCGGGATTGCTCTCCCTGCGCGGGCACTACAAAGGCCGCGTGGGAGATTGGTTCGACCTTTTGCTGCTCTCGCCCGACGACCTCGCGGACCTCGCGCACGCGACGGGCTGGGACCTGGTCCGGGTCATCTACGAACCCCGAGACGATCCGACGAGTTACGTCGGCGTCCTCCAACGCCGATGAGCCAGGGGATCGACCCTCGCTTCCGAGAAAGGTTCATCCCCCTCCACGTGCATCGAACCGCACACCATGCCCTTCCTCGACCAGTTCCGCATCGAGGCCCTCCCGAAGAAGTGGGCGGACGAAGGGAAGCTCTGGCAGGAGACGTACTTCCCGGAGATGCCCGAGGTCTTCGACACGCCGAATTGGTCGCGACACTACCCGGAGACGCCGATGCCCCGGCTCAGCGTCATCATGGCGAAGCCGGACGGCTTCGCCGGGTTCGCGCAAAAGGTCGTCGGGGCGACGGCCGCGACCGGAGACTTGACCAACCGTCTGTGGAGCGCGGACAAGATGCCCGACGCGCAGTTCATGACGGCGCTGAAGATCATCCGCGCGCAGGCCTCCACGGAACTCGGGTCGATCCAGCAACACCGGATGGTGTACGAGCAGCTCGACGGCGGATCGCTCACCGGACTCGACAAGGAAATCGTCGAGGGGATCCATCGCACGGACCCGGACGGGGACCGCCTCGAGTCGATCTCGTTCTCGAAGAAGCGCGTCTGCGTCGAGGAGCTCCGGCACCACATGCAGATGGCCGGCGTCCTGACCCTCGATCCAACGTTCGACAAGGCCCGCTGGGGACGCCATTGGGCGACGGAGACGATGGAAGAGCTCTTCGCGATGAAACCCGGCGAGCACGTCCTCGATGCGTTCAACATCGAATTCAAGAGCCTCATGGACTCCGCGACGTTCATGTCGTTCATCGACCGCGTGGGGAAGTTCCAGCTCGAGATGCAGCACCACTTCCTGTACGGGCCGATGGCGCTCTCCATGCCATGGATGCGGTTCCTCGAGGAGTCGTACCACCTCGCCGCGGGGGAGACCCTCATGAAGGCCATCGCGGTCGCGGGCATCCTGCACGGCGGGAACTTCGGGATCGAGGATCTCCAGCAGACCCTCAACATGTGGTACCCGCGGGGACTCGAGATGTTCGGTTCCGAGCTGGGCGGCGACCTCGTGAAGGGCGTGTTCAAGACGCTAAAGAACCGCGAGGCCCAGATGATCTACATCGACGAGGTCCTCGGCAAGGTGAAGGACGCGAACCTCGCGGTCATCCAGGCGAAAGCGCGGTGTTCCCGAGACGAGGCGGACGCCGCCCTCCGGAGGATCACCCAGAAGGGGGAGACCGTGCACGGACTCACACAGGAGGACCTCCTCTTCTTGCCGGATCGCCGGTTCTTCCGGATTCGCGGTCTCGCGGAGTTCGGCGACTATCGCAATCCGGGATCCGACGCGGCCGGGGTCGGTTACGTGTATCTGCCCTTCGACGTCCATGGAAACCTCTTGACGGAGCGAGGAAAACCGATCGAGCGCGCTGCCTATGTCGACTATCTTCGGACCGTCCTTCCCGATCGGTACATGAAGAGCCGGCACTGGGATTTCGTCAAAGAAGACTTCCTGTTCAACGAAAAATGGGGCAATCCCGAGCTCGTGGGGTAGTGCCTTGGATTCCAAGGCCCCGGGTGCAGCACGATCCTCCCGAGCGTTCGGCTACGTTCTTGCGTCGACAATCGCCCTTTTCGGCATCTCGCTGCCGGTCTCCCTGTGGTTGTACTCTCGACGAGTCATCAGCGGGTCGGACGCGTTCGGCATCGTTGTCCTCGGCGCCGGGCTGGTCAGTCTCCTCGTGTGGGCGTCCCTACTCTCGCGGATTCGGTTCACGAGACGTTGAGGCGTGCGAGACATCCAACCGGTCGGATCGCGACGATAACCCATCCTTTATTACGAGTAGTTCCAATGTTCTCGCTCGAGGTAGTGCGATGGACCTGACCTACATTTCGCTCGAGAAGAAAGACCGCGTCGCCGTCGCGTGGATGAACAAGCCGAAAGCGAACACGTACGACGCCGACCTGATGCGCGATCTGAGCACGATGATCGACGACGTCCGCTTCGACGACGACATCGATGTGTGCGTCCTCGCGTCGAAACTCGACGGCATCTGGTCCGCCGGTGCGGACATCAACCTGCTCGCCTCCTCGACGCCGGACTACAAAGCGATGTTCTGCTTGAACTGTCAGGAGACGCTCAACAAGATGGAGAGCACGCCGAAACT
>VBMA01000082.1 GCA_005878985.1 Methanobacteriota archaeon | reverse complement strand
CGCCGACGGCGCTCGGCCTTCGGGACGTTCCAGATGAGACCGTAAATGTCCATGCTGGTCTCGACGTTCAGCCCCTGATCGAAGCTGTCCTGTTGCTGGACGACACCGATCTGCGCCCGAATCTTGCGACCTTCGGTCTTCAGGTCATGTCCGAGCACGGTCGCGCGGCCCGACGTCGGGGGGAGGAGGGTCGTGAGCATCTTGATCGTCGTCGTTTTCCCGGCTCCATTCGGCCCGAGAAATCCGAACACCTCCGAGCGGGCAATGTCGAACGAGACCCGATCGACCGCGACCTTGTCGCCGAAGTGCCGCGACAATTCGTCGACGCGGACGACCTGCTCACGTGCCATGACCGTTGAACCTCTCGTCAATCGAAACCGGGATTCGAAGACCCCCTCGTCGGGGATTCCAGTCCCGAGCGGGCGCCTACTCCTTCCGTGCTTCTTTAGCCTTCGGGCGCAGCTCCCGGCTACCGCACTTTCGACAACGAGTCGCACGCATCGCGTTCCGGGCGTAGCACTGCATGCAGATCATCTTGTGCAGCCGGCGGCGCTCGGCCTCCGGGAAGCGGGCCATCACGGCGGCGAACCGCCGGCGGCTTATGAAGGCTTCGCCGGGACAATCGGTTTGCTGGGCCTTCGCGCTTTCGCAATCTGAGTCGCCAAGCGGAGGAACGCGTCCTCGACATTCTGGCCACTTTTCGCGGACGCGAAGAGATAGGTGCAGTCGAAGGTGTTGGCCATGTCCGCCAGCTCGGTCTCACCGAACTGCGCCTCCGCCACGAGATCGGCCTTGTTCGCGACGAGGACAACCGGGATCTTCCCCGCGACGCTCTCGACGGATTCGACCCATCCCGTTAGGCCCGGAAGGGTGTTGCGCCGCGTCAGATCGGCGATTGCCAGGATTCCCTGCGCACCGTTGAAGAAGGAGTCGCCCAGCAGCTGTCGGAATCCAACATGGCCGATGATGTCCCAGATTGCCATGTTGACCTCAATCAGACCGTCTGGCCCCGGCAGCGCGACTCTCAGCGACTTCTTTTCGACTTTTGCCCCGAGAGTCCGAACATACCGGTCGTCGAACTGGTCGAGGACGTACCGCCGAATCAAGGAGGTCTTTCCGACGCCCTGCTCTCCGACGAGACAGATTTTGGACTTGAGCAGATACGGTTCGGGCATCGTCGCCATCCGAGATTGGCGGAGAGCCTTCCGTCCGTCGGCTCTTAATGGTTCCTCACTCGTTCTCCGGAATGAGTCCGACTAAGCATTCGCTCTCGCTTGCGCGGCCATTCCCGACTTCGGCGGCGTCGTTCAGACTGCGGTCAACGGCTCCATATCTGAGGCCGCGGGGCGCGGGCGAGAACGCGAGATCCTACCCGAGCGACTCGGCATCCGAAGCATCCGGCGTGAAATCCCCGCTCAAGCAATCCGGATGCATACTGCGCATAGGAATCGGGACGAAACGGCGGCTTGCCGAGACGCACGTTGACAGAATCGTGGAGGCCTTGCATCCAGACCATCATCTGGGGTCGGCATCGGGCGCACGGCCAGCCGTCGGCCAGGCCGTGGAGCGACTTCCAGAGAGTTCGCCCGAACCTAATCTTGAAGGTCAGCGCGAGCGACCGTCTGGTGCGATCGGCGCCCCGCGCAACGGAATGACCGGGTCCACTTGCATTCGGTTGGCTCGTCCTCTCCTGCAACGCGAACGGTATTTCCGTCATTCTTGATAAGGAAGCCGGCGCGGTCTGTCATCCTGCGCAAAACCCGATCGGTCGCTCGACATTACCGGACATAATCTGAATGAAATAGGCCACAAGTGCTTTTGCGAAGACTGCAATCCCGTCGGTGTGAAGAAACGGAAGGAACGACCGCCGAAAGATTCCCGGCCCAAAGAAAAGCGGTTCCGCCACGGGGGGCGTAAGGGCCGCCGATCCCCGCGCGAGCACAAACGCGAAGATTGAACGATCCCTAAACAGTCATCGCGCGGCGGGGAGATCGGGCCGAGCGATTCTCGAATTCACGCCGAAAATGCCAAATGAATCTTCGGAGTACCGGTTTCAGAGCTATGGAGAAGACTGAGGTTCCGAAGGGAGGGACGCATGTCGAGCCGGGGGAACACCTCGCAGCATCGACCCTCTTGGCCGGGCAATCTTTTTGGGACGAGACGATATTCCATGAAGAACTCGAGCGGTTCTACTTCCGGAGTTGGCTGAATGTCGGTCGCTCGGACCAAATCCCGAACCCCGGGGACTTTTTCGTTCGGGAAATCGGGAACGAGTCCCTGCTCTTCATTCGAGGGGACGATCGAAACGTCCGCGGATTCTACAACGTTTGCCGGCACAGAGGGACGCGCATCGTCGGCGTTGCCGACGGAGAAAAGCTCGGGTCCCTCGTTTGCCCGTACCACGCCTGGACCTACAGCGTGGAGGGAAAACTGGTCGGTGCACCCCACACAGAACCTCTCGTGGATTTCCGGAAAGAGGACTATGGCCTCCGGTCGTTTCGGACCGGCACCTGGGGTGGATTCGTCTGGGCGAATCTTGACGATCGTGCGCCCGACCTCCCCGCAGAAATGGAAGAGTTCTTCTCCCGGTTTCGGAGATTCGCTTTCGAGGACCTGCGCCTCGGAGCCCGAAAGACCTACGAGGTCGAAGCGAACTGGAAGATCCTTGGGGAGAACTATTCCGAGTGCTACCATTGCGCTCCAATCCATCCGGAATTCAACCGGATCACGCACTACACCTCCGGGTCGTACACCGCGTACCTCACGCGGGAACCGCGGGCTCCCAACTTCAACGGGGGCTTCATGGAGTTTTCCAAGGACTACACGTCGATGGTTTGGTCTGGATACACGAAGCGGCCCCCCTTGCACGGGATGACGGAGGAGGACCGTCGCCGTGTCGACTACTATTTCGTGTTCCCCCACATGTTCTTCAGTCTACACCCGGACTATCTCATGGTCCACCGACTCTGGCCACGGAGTCCGACGCACACGACGATCGAGTGCGATTGGTACTTCGATGCAGGTGTGATCAAACAGCCTGACTTCGACCCCAGCGACGCGGTGGATCTCTGGGATCTGATCAATCGCCAGGATTGGTCCGTCTGCGAACGAACCCAGAAAGGCACCCACTCGCGGGCCTGGAAAGGCGGCCGATTCAGCGCCCAAGAATCCCAGGTCCACGACTTCGAGAAGTACATCTCGAAACGAATGAAAGAGCCTATCGATTCAGAGGAAGGCCATCGGCCGCGTCAAAGCCCGCGACGTCGGGGCAGGCGCCCTCGAGCTGCGTGACTCCCAAGTCCGAACTTTAACCGGTCTCGCCGTGAGTTTATGCCTGTCGCGAGATTCAGCCTCGCGAAGCAATCCGGGCGACCGCGATGACGTTCGACTACGATTTCAAGATGCGAATCGGTGCCTCGAGGTCGGTCGTTTTCGAACGACTCCTCCGGATTGAACACCTTTCGCGCTGGTTCTGCGGTTGGTGTCGAATCGATCCGAAGGTGGGCGGTGCGTTCAAGTTTGGCGGAGAGACCTGCATCATCCTGCCCGAGCAGCGATCATGGGACACGACAATCGATGAAGGCGAAGTGCTCCGGCGGTTTGCGTTCACGTGGCCGATCCGAGCGTCGAAGACGCGCGTCTCGTATGAGCTCGAGGATCGTGACACGGGGAAGGCCCTGCTTCGAGTTCGTCATCTTGGAGTCCCGTTCGAAGACACGACCTGCGGGACGGTGCAAGACGCGTGGCGGATGTGCCTTGGGAATCTGAAGTCCATCTCGGAGGGTCGAACCGACAGCGTGCGGCCGGACCACTCCCCACTGACCGGTCGCGAATTGCGCCTCACCGCCCTCATTGAGGCTTCGCCGTCCAAGGTGTTCGGCGCGTTCGCCGAAGCCGCTCAGCTCGACCATTGGTCGACCGGCGGTCAGCCCCGCGGGAACGCCGCGGTCGAACCGCGCCCGGGCGGCATCTTTTCGTTCGGGTGGGACGAGGGGCCCGTTCGCGTCACGGAGTGGAAGCCCGATCAGCGCATCGCACTCCAGTGGTCCCGTCGCACGTCCGATCTCGCAATCGTATTCGAGTTTGAGGAGAAGGCGAGCGGGACGGCAATCTACTTCTCGATCGGCGAATTCACCGACAAAGATCCCCAGGACATCGTTCGTCAGCGGGGACGATGGTCGGAACTTTTCGTGTCGCTGAAGAACTTCCTCGAAAGCGGCGAATCCGGATTCTCGAATTCGTATGATCAGCAGGTGCGCGAGGCCTAACTCACGCAGACCGAAGGCGGGGCCAGTCCTCGAGGACCGCCATCGCCGCATTGTGGCCCGCGGCTCCAATCACTCCGCCGCCCGGATGCGCGCCGGCCCCACAGAGGTACAAACCCCGGATAGGTGTGCGGTACGAGGACCATCCCGGAATCGGACGAAACGAGAACATCTGGGACGGCAAGATCGCTCCATGGAACACGTCGCCCCGCGTCAGGCCATACTCCGTCTCCATGGTGAGAGGGGACCTCCAGTGGGTCGCCACGATGGCCCGGGAAATATTTGGGGCGTACTCAGCAAGGGTCTCAATAATTCGGTCGGCGAAGCGGCTCGATTCAGCCTCCCATGATCCGTTCGCGAGATCGAAGGGCGCGAACTTCGCCGAAACCGTGAGGGTGTGCATCCCTGGAGGCGCGGCCGTCGCGTCATTCGCCGACTCAATCACGAACTCGAGAAACGGCTCTCGCGACGGCTGGCCCCGTTTCGCGTCGTCGTACGCGCGCTCCAGATAGTCCATCGAGGGTGCGAGATCGATAATCGTCTTGTGATGGGGCTGGACGGTTGTCCCCGGAACGGCGCGGAAGTCGGGGAGCTCGCGAAGCGCGAGATGGAGCTTGAACGACGATGATTCGAATCGGATTCGCGAGATCGCACGCGCGAACTCCACGGGCAGGTCCTCGGCGCGCACGAGCCGGAGGAAGGTCCGCTTCGGATCCGCGTTGCTCAGGACCACGCGTGCGTCGACTTGAGTTCCGTCCATCAAGATGACTCCGACCGCTCGTCCATTGTCCGTGACGATCCGGGAAACCTCCGCATTCGTCCGAATCTGTGCTCCATGGTGACGAGCCGCGGCGGCGATCGCTTCGGATATCCCTCCCATCCCGCCCCGAGACCAACCCCAGACTCCTTTCACGCCTCCGATGTTCCCGAGCGTGTGGTGCCCCAGCACGAAGGCCGTCCCGGGGGTCCGTGGCCCGGCCATTGTCCCCGCGACCGCGCTCGTCGCGAGGGACGCCTTCACCTCGTCGGACTCGAAGAACTCGTCGAGCATGTCCGCGATGGAGCTGAAGATGATCCGCCGCAGGAAGTCCTCCGCCTCCGGGGTTCGGAGCAACGATGCGAGGTCCGCGAGGGAGACCGGCGGGGCGAGCAACGTCGGCTCGACGAGTTCCGCGAACTCATCCCAGAAATGCGTGTACCGAGACCAAGCCGCCGCGTCCTTCTTCGAAAATTTCGCGATCTGCTTCCGGTTCGACTCCTCGTCGTTCCGGTAGAGTAGGAACCGGCCGTCCGGGAACGGTTGGAAGACGGACGGATCGTGCACGTGCTCGTCCAGTCCGAAGGCCGGGAGGTCCAGATCGGCCTTGATCTCAGGGCGCAGGAGGCCACAGGTGTAGGCGAGCGTCGATGCACGGAATCCGGGATGGATTTCCTCCGTGACGCAAGCGCCGCCGACCATGGATCGGCGTTCGAGGACCAGCACCTTGAGGCCGGCCTTCGCGAGGTACGCGGCCGCGACGAGACCGTTGTGACCTCCGCCGACGATGATCGCGTCCGTTGACGCCATGGCCACGTCGGTAACCGCGGCCTCGATAAAGGGATTGCCGCGTGGCTCAGGCTTTCTTTCGCTCCGGCTCGAAGAACGGTCGCTCGACCACCGTTGCGGGTGCCCGGTGTCGCTCCCACTCGACGGCCACTTCGATCTCGACGCGCGTCCCGGGCCGCGAATACGGGGAGGCGACGGTCGCGATTGCGATATACCGCTTCAACAGCGGCGACCAGCAACCGCTCGTGGCCCAACCAATCTGACGATAGCCGGAGTAGAGCGGCACCTTCTCCCGCCACGGTTCGGTGGGCGGCTGCGGTGGAAGACCCATGTCCCAATAGAAACGCTCCACGGTCTGCCAGTCGATCTGGAGTCCAACCGTGCGGCGCGCGGGACCGCGCCGTTGTTCCTCCAGGAGGGCCTTTCGCCCGATGAACGGACCTTTGTTCGCCGCGAGCGTCCAGTCGAGGCTGAGTTCCAACGGCGAGTACATCTGCGCATCGATGACTGCTTTCCGCGAAGGCATGTACTCGACCTCCGCGAGGATGAGCCCGGCCTCGATCCGTGCGATGTCGAGGGCGAGCATCCCCGCGGGCGTGATGTCGTGTCCCTGACCCCGCTTCATGAGCGCGTCCCACAACGCCTCGGCCCGTTCGCGCTCAACCCAGACTTCGTATCCGAGGTCGCCCGTGTATCCGGTCCGCGAGATCTGGACGGGAATGCCATCGAACTTCGTCTGGACGAATCGGAAGTACTTCAGCTTCTGAACAGCGCCATCAGCCGCTTCCAGCAAAATCGCCCGGGACGAGGGTCCTTGGAGCGCGAGCGCTCCGATGTCTTCGGAGACGTCGGCCACCTCGGCATCCAGTCCCATCCCCGCGTCTTGAAGCCATTTCAGATTCGGCTCCGCGGACGTCATCCGGAAGGAGCCATCCCCCAAATTCCAGAGCGTGCCGTCGTCCACCGTTTTGCCGCGTTCATCGCACCACGGCGTGTAGTAGATCTGTCCCTTCGCGAGTTTCGATGCATCGCGGGTGACGACCTTGTTCACGAGGTGGAGCGCATCCTTCCCGCGGATGAGGTACTTGTAGAGCGGCGAGACGTCGAGCAGGCCCGCGGAGTGACGGATCGCGTAATACTCCATCTCCGGGACGAGGGAGTACGACGAGGCCGCAAGATAACCGGCCCATCCTCGCCATTCCCAGCTGTCGCACAATGCCGACGTCCGCGAATGAAACGGTGACCCGCGCCGCACGATTCCTCCTCCGGGCGGACGCGGACCGCGAATAAACGATATAAACGGTTCCCCAAGCGAGCACTCCCACCGGCCCACGCGCGGAACGCTGATGGCCTCTTCCTCGAGCCGGTACAGATATGCCTGCTAGCAATCATAGGACCCCAAGAATGGAGGACGTCCAGAGGCGACGGTTCAGAGACTTCGTGGCACTCGCGATTCCCGCAGTCTGGCTATCGGCAAGCCCCTTCCTTTTGATAGCATTTGGAGCGGATCTTCCGATTGCAGTCGGTGCCGCGGTCTTCGCGGCCACCTTCGTACACGCCGCTTACCTGGCCCGCCCGAGGCCGATGGACCGACGCGTCCTTCGACCCATCATGATCGGATCGCTACTCCTTGCCGCCGCAACGATTGCTCCAAGGCTCATCGCTTTCATCACGAACGACACGTACCTCAATGTCGGCGTCAGCGTGAGTATCCTGATCGTTACGGTCCTGGTTGTTCGATCACAAGTTCTGAAGGTTATCGGATCGCCGCCTAGGCCCCCGCACGTGGGAGAGTGGCCAATCGTTAGCGGAGGACCACAAGATGCGAGAGAATTGGGGGGATCCGCGGGGGTCGCCTTCGTGCATACCGCCTATGGGGCTTTCTTGGCGGAGCTCGGACTCCGACTTTCAACCGGCGCGTTGGGGATTCTCGCAGCAGAAGTTCTAGTGCTGGTCATGCTGGTCGTCACATTAGCCTACGTGCGGTTTTCGAAAGGAATCAACGGACATGCTAGGAACCGGATCGCGGGAGTGGGGAGGAGCCAACTGCTCCTCATCTCGTGGGGTCTGTTTGGATATCTAGCGTTCCTCGTTGCGGTTGGCTCGGCACTTTCGCCGCCAGCGCTTGCGGAATCGACGCTGGGGTTCTTCGCGATCTTGTTCATCCTCGCGGCCGCGTTCCTACGGTCCCGAAGATGGAATCCTCACCATCGTGAGTAGAAGCCATTTGTGCAATCCGTTTGATTCAGTTTGCGGTCTCCGACAAACGATATAACCCCGCGCTCGTTACCCCGCGCGGCCCGCCGCGCCCGCGGAGTGTTGCCGACGCGACGCGCCTTCAGTGAGGTCGGCATCGTGGCGCGAGCGTATGACGCCATTGTGATCGGAGGAGGCCACAACGGCCTCACGACGGCCGCGTACCTGGCTCAGGCGGGCAAGAAGGTCGTCGTCCTCGAGCGCCGGCACGTCCTCGGAGGTGCCGCCGTCACGGAGGAAGTCTACCCGGGATTCAAGTTCACCGTCTGCTCGTACGTGTGCAGCCTCCTCCGGCCGCAGATCATCCGCGATCTCGACCTGCCTTCGCACGGCTTCGAGGTCATCCCGCAAGAATCGAGCTTCCTGCCCCTGCCCGATGGACGATACCTCTTCTCCCGCGGGGACGAGGAAGACACGTTCCAGGCGGTCGCCAAGTTCTCGCGCCGCGACGCAGAGGCCATGCCGAAATTCGGTCGCCTGATGGCCCGCATGGCGAAGTTCATCGCACCGACCCTCACGATGACGCCGCCCGATGTGGGATCGCTGAATCCCTCCGAGCTCCGGAAGCTCCTCGCGCTGAACAAACAGGTCCAGACGTTGACGGAGGATGAGCTGTACACCTTCGCGCGGCTCATGACGATGAGCGCCGCCGACTACCTCGATGAGTGGTTCGAAACGGATGTGGTCAAGGCGAGCCTCTGTTCGAGCGGTATCATCGGCACGATGCTCGGGCCGCGTTCGCCCGGAACCGCGTACGTGCTGATGCACCACTACATGGGCGAGATCGACGGCGCGTACCGTTCGTGGGGCTACGTCCGCGGCGGGATGGGGATGGTCAGCGAGTCAATTGCGCGCGCGGCCCGCCTATTCGGCGCGGAAATCCGGGTGAATGCCGAGGTGCGACGCATCTTGGTGCAAGACGGCCGCGCGATCGGTGTGGAACTAACGAGCGGGGAGAAGCTCCACGCGAAGGTGATCGCATCCGGCGCCGACCCGAAGCGGACGTTCCTCAAGATGCTCGAGAAGTCCGACCTCCCCGCCGACTTCGTGCGGGGCATCGAGAACTTCAAGATCGAAGGATCCTCCGGCAAGGTGAATCTCGCCCTCAAGGAGGCACCGAGCTTTTCGTGCCTCCCGGGCAATGGAGTCCATCTCCAGGGCGCGATCTCAATCGGACCGAGCGTGGACTACATCGAAAAGGCTTACGACGACGCGAAGTACGGCGACTACTCCCACCGACCGTATGTCGACATGTGCGTCCCGTCGACCCTCGATCCCACCTTGGCGCCGCCGGGGAAGCACCTCATGTCGTGTTTCATCCAGTATGCCCCGTACACCTTGCGGAAGGGCACGTGGGAGGAACGACGCGAGGCCTTCGGGGAAACGGTCCTCGACACCCTGGAGGAGTACATCCCGAACCTCCGGAAGATCATCCTCCACCGACAGGTGCTGAGCCCCTGGGACCTCGAGCAGATGATCGGCCTGACGGGCGGGAACATCTTCCACGGAGAGCTCACCCCGGACCAACTGCTCTTCCTCCGTCCGACGGCCGGATGGGCCCAGTACCGCATGCCGCTGAAAGGGCTGTACCTTTGCGGCTCCGGCGCC
This sequence comes from Methanobacteriota archaeon, assembly GCA_005878985.1. Lineage (GTDB taxonomy): Archaea > Thermoplasmatota > Thermoplasmata > RBG-16-68-12 > RBG-16-68-12 > RBG-16-68-12. The sequence continues at coordinate 20,713 of VBMA01000082.1, read as the reverse complement.
CACCCGGGCGGCGGCGTGATGGGCGCGCCCGGCCTCAACGCGGCGCGGGAAATCCTGAAAGACTGGGCCCTCTTGCGGGTGTGACCTTGGCCGAGGCGTACGACGTCGTGATCGTGGGCGGCGGCCACAACGGCCTCGTGGCGGCCACCTACCTCGCACGCGCCCGACGCCGGGTGCTCGTGCTCGAGAAACGTGCCGCGGTTGGCGGCCCCGTCGTGACGGAGGAGATTGCCCCCGGTTTCCGCGGCTCCACCGGAGCGTCCGTGTGCGGCACACTACGGCCGGAAGTCGTCAAGGATCTGAACCTGGCCGCGCGCGGGGTCCAATTCATCCGGCCGGATCCCGACGTCGTTGCGCTGGGCGACGGCCGGGCTCTCCCCATCTGGAGGGATGTCCAGAAGACCGCGAAGGCCCTCGCTTCGGTCTCGGCGAAAGACGCGCAGGCGTATCCGCGATTCATCGAATTCCTGAGCCAATTCGCGGAGGCGCTCGATCCGATCCTCGCCATGACGCCGCCCAATCTCCCTTCGCCGAGTTGGGGGGAAGGCGTGTCGCTGTTCCGCCGCGCGCTCCGGCTGCGGCGTCTCGGCAAGCGAGCGATGCAGCAGATGCTTCGCCTCCCTCCGATGTCGATCCGCGATTTCCTGAACGAGTGGTTCGAGACGGAGCTGTTGAAGGCGAGCTTCGCGGTCGACGGGCTGATAGGAACCTACGAGGGGCCATTCTCCCCAGGCACCGCCTTCGGCCTGGTCCCCCGATTCCGGCCTGACGTCCATGGGACCGGATCGGCGTTCGTGCGGGGCGGCATGGGGGCGCTCGCGGACGCGCTCGGCCAAGCGGCCCGGGACGCGGGGGTGACGATCCGAACCGGCGCGGAGGTGACCCGCATCGTGAGCGCTGAGGGACGCGTGACCGGGGTCGAGGTGGACGGGGGGACGGTCGGCGCGCGCGTCGTCGCCTCAAACGCCGACCCGAAGAGAACCTTCCTGCATCTGGTCGACCCCGGAGAGCTCGGACCGGAATTCCTGAACCACGTCCGGAACTTCGAGATGAACGGAGTCGTGGCGAAGGTCAACTTCGCCCTCGACGGCGCGCCGCGATGGTCCCTAGCCGGAAGCGGAGTGCCGCCTCACTTCCACGTGTGCCCGTCCCTCGAATACATCGAGAGGGCGTACGATGATGCGAAGTACGGGAAGCCTTCGACCGCTCCATTCCTCGATGTGACGGTCCCGACCGTCGTGGATCCGGACCTCGCCCCTCCGGGGAAACACGTGATGTCGGTCCTCATTCAATACGCACCGTTCGCATTGCGCCACGGGAGTTGGGACACGGAAGGAAAGAAACTTGCCGAGCGCGCGACGGCTATCCTCGAGGAGTTCATGCCCGGCCTGGAGCGGTTGATCCTCCACCGCCAGGTCCTCACGCCGGTCGACTTGCAAGAGCGGTTCGGGCTGACGGAGGGCCACATCTACCACGGCGAGATGACGCTGGACCAATCCCTGGTCCTCCGTCCGGTCCCCGGTTGGTCACGCTACCGCACTCCGGTCGAAGGATTGTACCTGTGCGGTTCCGGCGCTCACCCGGGCGGAGGAATCACCGGGGCTCCGGGTTACAACGCCGCGCGGGAAATCCTGAAGGACTGGGCCCAGCTCTCCGCCTGATCCGGCCGCCGAGGTTGCCTCGGATGGAGCCGGGCAATCCTTGAAATGGCACGGACGGTTCGGAGCGGCCGATGGCCGACCTGCTCGAACGCGGTACCCACGCTCCCGATTTCGAGGGGATGAACCAGGACGGCGTCCCGATCCGCCTTCGGGACTTCAGGGGCAAGCCGGTCGTGCTGTTCTTCTATCCCGAGGACGACACCGCCGGATGCACGCGCGAGGCGTGTGCCTTCCGAGACGACACGGCCGCGTTCCGTGCGACCGGAGCCGTCGTGTTGGGCGTCAGCGTTCAGGATGAGGCGTCCCACCGCGCGTTCCGGGAGAAATACCATCTGACGTTCGATCTGGTGGCCGACCCGGACAAGCGAATCACGCAGGCGTACAACGCGTTGGGCTTCCTCGGCGTCGCGAAGCGCGTGACCTACATCATCGGACCGGACGGGATCATCTTGGCCGCGTACCGGACCGTCGATCCGAAGGGCCACAGCCAAGAAGCCTTGCGAGTCCTTGTGGAAGCGGGGGGAAAACCATGAGCCCGAAATCGGTGAAACTTCCGGACGTCCAGATCCCTCGAGTCATCCGACTCAAGTACGACCCATTCTTGCGCCATTTCAAGGGGTTCGAGAAGATCCCGGCCGTCCGCGCCATCTTCGGCGCTCGAACGGACGAGGCCCTCCGGAAACTGAAGGTCGAGTTCTTCTCCTCGCGCTGGGGTTTCATGGGCGTCAGCGATGAGGATGGCCATCTCCTCGTCTCGACCCACTACCTGCGCACCGGCAATCGACGCGACATCTACCTCGACGTCGTCCACGAGCTGGTGCACGTGAGGCAGTTCCGCGAAGGCAAGGAATTGTTCGCGGATGGTTTCGAATATCCGGACCTTCCAACGGAGATCGAGGCCTACCGAACGTGCGTCGCCGAGGGACGTCGCCTCGGGATGAACGATCGGGAGCTGTTCCAGTACCTGAAGGTCGAATGGATGAGCGATCCCGACGTACGCCGCCTTGCGCGTCATGTGGGGGTCAAGCCCCCTCCGAAGCGGGCTTCGTCGCGGCGCAAGAAGTAGGGTAACCGCCGAACGCCACCGTCTCATTCGAACGCGGTCAGTTGCGGCTGTTTCGTTTTCGGGCGCTCCAGATGGGTGACCCGGACCCCCAAGAGCCGCACACGCCGCTTCCTGCCCGCAAATTCCTTGGCGAGATCCTGCGCCACGTCGGTGAGGACCTTCTCGTCGAGGACGTGAGATCCCAGCGTCCGTTCGCGGAGATGAGTCTGGAATCCTTCGAATCGGATTTTGATCCCGATCGTCCGGAACGTCGCGCCTTGCGCGCGCGCGCGGAGGAACACGTTGTGGGCGACGTCGCGGAGCGTCTCCTGGACCGTCGTCCACTCGGAGACATCGCGATCGAACGTGCGCTCCACACTGATCGACTTCGGGTCCGGGCGCTCCTCCACGGGAAGCTGTTCCATCCCCCGCGCGATGCCCCACAGCCAGACCGAGTTCTTGCCGAGAATCTTCTTCAGCTCCGCGCCCGGGAAACGTGCGAGCTCGCCGATGGTGCGGACGCCGACTCGCTCGAGGAGCTCCGCGGTCTTGGTCCCGACGCCGCTGATTTTCGTGACCGGGAGCGGATCGAGGAACGCAGCGACCTCTTCGGGGCGGACGACCTTCACACCATCGGGTTTGGCCAGATCGGAGGCGATCTTGGCGATCGACTTGTTCGGGCCGACCCCGATCGTGCAGGCCAATCCTTCCCGCTCGCGCACGGCTGCCTTCACGCGGGCCGCATATCCCGAGGCATCGTCGAACCCATGCACCTTGGACGTCACATCGAGGAATGCCTCGTCGATGCTCACATGCTCGAGGATGTCCGCATACGATCGGAGGACGTTGATCACGCTCTCCGAGACGGCTCCATAGAGTTCGTAATTCGGCCGGAGGTAGACGGCCGTCGGCACCTTACGCCAAGCCATCCCGATCGGCATCCCGCTTCGGATCCCCATCTCTCGAGCCTCGTAGCTGCAGGCCATGACGACTCCGCGACCCGTTCCGCTCTTCGGGTCCGCGCCGACGATCACGGGCTTGCCGTTCAGATCTGGATTCTCGCGCCGTTCGACGCTCACATAGAACGCGTCCATGTCCACATGGAAGACGACGCGAGACACGAAGGACCATCTCCGGAGGCGGGTAAAGACCTAGCGAACGGCGCCGGGCCGACGTAACTCATCCCGTGCCCAGTTCCTAGACTAGCCGAAGTCCCCCAGGCTTTTCTGCCCGGCAGGGGCGCCGCTCGCCGCCGGGAAGGTGTACTCCATGAGTCCCGCGAGGCGTCGAAATTCGTTGACGCTGCCCGGTCCGAACCCGGCGTAGTGGTTATTGAAGAAGACCAGCGCGCCTTTGACCGAGTCGGAAGATCCCTCGAGCTCCTTGTACCAGCTGCGCATCTCCGCCGACTTGTCTTTCTTGACCTCCTTGAATTCCGTGATCTCGCGGTCTCCGACCATCCGGAGGTACACTTGGTCCGCGGTCACATCGGTTGGCGTTCGCAGATACTGGTTTTCGGACCAGACCATCGCGATGTTCCGATCGCGGAGGAGTTTGTACACATCCTCGCGGAACCACGACTTGTGTCGGAATTCGATCGCGTGCGGATACTTGTCGACGTCGAGCGCACGAAAGAACTCTTGCATCACGCTCCAGTGGGAGTCAAACTTGATCGACGGCGGGAGTTGAGCGACCAGCGGCCCGCATTTGTCCCTCAGCTCCTTCGCCGACGCGTAGAACCAGCCCAGGTTCTCCGCCACGCCCTTGAGCTTTTTCTCGTGGGTGATTCGCTTCGGCATCTTCATCGCGAAGAGAAACCCCGGGGGCGTGGATTTGTACCAGCCCTTCGTCATCGCGGGTCCCGGGTTGCGGTAGAAGGAAGAATCGACCTCGACGCAGTCGAAGACGCTCGAGTAGAGTTTCAGATACTCCGACTTCGGCGTCTCCGGTGGATAGAAGCCGCCGAGCCAATCGTCGTATCCCCAGCCGCTGCAGCCGACGCGCAGTTTGTCCTTCAGCGCCATACGAAGCTCGCAATGAGGATAACCGCTTGAGAATGAATAAATAGCGGCTGGCTTCGTGGACACGGTTCCCAGACCGGGGCGCCCCGTGGACCTGATTCTCGGCTTGCTGATCATCTTCGTCTCCGCGCGAGCCGCCGGGGAGGTCATGGAGAAACTGCACCAGTCGCCGATGATCGGCGAGGTGCTCGCGGGCATCCTCGTTGGACCGATGGTCCTCCGTCTCATCAATCCGGATCCGACGACGTCGTTCGGGGCATCGTTGAACGTCGTCGCGAATCTCGGCGTGTTCATCCTCGTGCTCCTCGCGGGAATCGAACTCGGCCGCGAAGGTCTGCGGAAAGCCTTCAAGGAACGGAGCATGGTCGTGGCCTTCGTCGAGTTCTTCCTTCCCTTCTCTCTCGGATACAGCTTCGCCGCGGCCCTGGGGATGACGTTTGCGCAGTCCCTGTTTCTCGGCACCGCCTTGGCGGTCACCGCCCTTCCGGTGAGCGTCCGGATCCTCCTTGACCTGAACCTCTTGAATTCGAGGCTGGGACGGGCGATTGTCTCGGTGGCGCTGGTGAACGATCTCGTCGCCTTCGCGATGCTGGGTCTCGTGGTTCAGTTCACCTCGCTGGGAGCCTCGACGCCCGAAGGGCTCACGATTGGCCTCGTGGCCTTGAACAATGTCCTTTTCATCGGGCTGGTCTTTTGCGTGGCGACCATCCTGAAGCTGACGACTCGTTTGGGCCGCACCTCGGAATCGTACATGCAGACCTTTGTCTCTAAACTCCGCGGACAAGAAGCGTCCTTCGCGCTGTGCATCTCGACTGCCCTCGGGCTCGGCGCGGCGGCGGAATTGCTGGGCATCCACTTCGCGGTGGGGGCCTTCTACGGCGGCCTCTTGATGACGCCACAGCTGCTGGGCCAGGTTCAGTTCAATCGAGTCCGCAACGCCGTGTCCTCGGTCACGTTCGGACTGTTTGCGCCCGTGTTCTTCGCGTTTGTCGGATTGAAGTTCTCCGTGAGCTTCGGTGCGTGGCCCCTGATCGTCGCGATCACCGCCATCGCGTTCATCGGGAAATTGATTGGAGGGCTCATGGGCGGGTTCGTCGCCGGGTTCCGCGGCGCGCCGCTCGTCGCCCTCGGGGTCGGCCTGAACGCGCGAGGAATGATGGAGCTCCTGCTCGCGCAGGTCGGCCTCGCGACCGGGATCATTGACACGAGCCTCTATTCCGCGCTCGTGGTCATGACGCTGACGACGACCCTGTGCACCCCGCCGCTTTTGAAACGCTTACTTCGCCGCTTCAAAGTCGATGACATCCTGCCGCCGGTGCCCGGACTCGTCGCCACCGGCAGAATCGGGTCTTCCAACCTCCGTCCTAGCGATGAGACCACACGATAGGTGCTCGGTCGTGTTCATAACGTTGATAAACCGCTCAGTTTTCATCCCGCCCACTCGGGCAATCGGCCCTCAGCCGAGATCGGAACAATTCGATCCCCGGAGGAAATGTGCGGATGAATCGACTTGCGGTGGCCGGTCTGGCGATGACCGTCGCGGGGCTCCTCCTCGTCGTCGGCTTCTGGCCCTTGACCTCGGTCAGCGGCGCGGATCTCCTCGCGTCGAAGAACGGGAGCCAGTACAACGGCTATACGCAGGGATCTCAGATCACGGTGCATGAAAGGGTCATCGATATCACGTTCACGAATTTCTTCGGGAACCCTACCACCACGCTCTATCTCGAGGATGGAGATCCGAGCACGGACACCTTCCTGAATGTGCGGGGAGACGCACGGACCGTCGTCTCGCCGGGAGACGTCATCTTCGCGTTCGCAACTCTTCAAGTCATTTCGGGGTTCTACTACTGGGAGGTCGCGTCCCCGGGAAACGTCCATCTGTCCTGGCCCGTCGATGCCCTCTTCTACGGAATCATGGCCGCCGGAGTCGTGGTGCTCGGGGTCGCCGCCTTCCGAAAGCGCTGAGGATACCGGAAGGCTGAAATCGACTCGCAGGCATCGGCGCACGCGATGTCGGAGCTGGGTGAGGCCGGGGCGCGTCGGATCGAATGGGCCCGGGAGCACATGCCCGTCCTCGCGGCGATTCGAGAGGAGCTCAAGACGAAGAACACACTTCGAGGTCTCCGAATCGGGATGGCGCTTCACGTCGAAGCGAAGACCGGGGTCCTCGCCCTGTCCTTGCGAGAGGCCGGCGCGACGGTTCGCCTGGCGTCGTGCAATCCGCTGTCAACCGACGACAGTGTCGCCTCGGCCCTCGCGGAGAAGCACGGTCTCGACGTCTACGCGAAGAAGTGGCAGACGAACGACGAGTACTATGCGAACCTCAACAAGGTCCTCGACCTGAAGCCGGACCTCGTCATCGACGACGGCGCGGACCTCATCAAACTCCTGCACACGAACCGGCGGGAACTCTTGGACGGTGTCCGGGGAGCGAACGAAGAGACGACGACGGGCATCATCCGACTCCGAGCGATGGAACGAGACGGAGCGCTTCGGTTCCCCGTCATCGATGTGAATGACGCCCAAATGAAGCACCTCTTCGACAACCGGTACGGGACGGGCCAGAGCACGTTCGATGGGCTGATGAACGCGACGAACCTCCTGATCGCGGGCAAGACCTTCGTGGTGGCGGGATACGGATGGACGGGGCGCGGGATAGCGATGCGGGCCCGCGGCATGGGGGCTCGGGTCGTCGTCACCGAGGTCGATCCTGTGAAAGCCATCGAGGCCTCCATGGACGGATTCGAAGTCCTCCCGATGCGAAGCGCGGTGCGGGAGGCGGACTTCATCGTCTCCGCGACCGGCTGCAAGGATATCGTCACCGCCGCGCACTTCCCCGCGATGAAAGACGGCGTCGTGCTCGCGAACGCGGGCCACTTCGACAATGAGATCTCGAAAGCCGATCTGCAGAAAGCCGCCAAGGCAACGAGGCGAGTCCGGGAATTCGTCGATGAGTACACGCTCACCGGAGGCAAGCGGGCCTACCTGGTCGCCGAAGGACGGCTGGTGAACATCGCGGCGGGCCAAGGCCACCCGGTCGAAATCATGGACATGAGCTTCGCGATTCAGGCGGTCTCGGCCGGCTATCTGGCGCAGAACGCGGGCCGGCTCCAGCCGCGCTTGTACCCCGTCCCTCCGGCGCTTGACATGAAGGTCGCCCGGTTGAAGCTACGCAGCACGGGGGTTCGGATCGATCATTTGACGAAAGCTCAGCGTGCCTACCTCGAGTCCTGGCAAGAAGGGACGTGAACACTCGGCTCGCCCGAGGATTGTGATCACGTGCCGGAGAAGTGGGCCGTCCTATCCGATTTCGACGGAACGATCACCCGGACCGACGTGGCCGAGGCGATCCTCGATCGGTTCGCGCCGCCTGAGTGGCGGGAAATCGAGGAGCTGTACCGGGCACGGAAAATCGGAACGCGAGAGTCGATGGTTCGTCAATTCGCGTTGGTTCGCGCGCGCAAAGAGGAGCTGTTGCAATTCGTCGACCGCGAGGCCGTGATCGACGAGACGTTCCGCGAGTTCGCGGACTTCTGCAAACGACGAGGGTTCGTCCTCGAGATCGTCAGCGAAGGCCTCGACTTCTATGTGCGACACCTGCTCCGGAAGTGGGACGTCCACGTGCCGGTCCGCACGAACCACGTGGTTTTCGAGGAGGACCGCCTGCGGATCGAGTACCCATGGGCCGACGCAACGTGCACGTTGTGCGGGACCTGCAAGTTGTTGCGCGTCTTCGAACTTCGAGCTCAAGGCTACCGAACGGCGTACGTCGGAAACGGGCATTCAGATCTCTGCCCTGCAATCGAGGCGGATCTCGTCTTCGCGAAGGCCGAGCTTGCGGACCTGTGCCGGATGGAAGAAATCGATTTCATCCAGTTCGACCGTTTCTCCGAGGTTCAGCGTGAATTAGGTGGGTGGTCGTGAAGAATTTTCTGGGTGCATTCGGCCATGTCGCGATGGACTACATCGTGTCCCTCCGCCGCCTGCCCACGCCGAACACCTCGATCGAGATTCTCGACCGGCAGCGGTACTTCGGCGGGACGGCCGGAAACCTCGCGCGGGCCGCGGGGCGGCTCGGTGTGAAGGTCTCCCTGGCGTCGTTCGTCGGGGCCGACTTTCCTCCCGATTACCGGCAGGCGTTAGCGAAGGAAGGCGTCGACACGAGTGACCTCCGTACGATCCCGCGAGCGAACACGCCCACGGCTTGGGTGTTCTCGGACCCGAAGGGGAACCAGATGGCGGTGGTGGACCAAGGGCCCATGAAGGACGCGGGACGCCTTCCTCTGTTACGGCACAGTGTGCAAGACGTCGATCTGGTTCATCTCGGGACGGGACGGCCGGAGTACTATTTGCGCATCGCGAAACTCGCGTCGGCCCTGCGAAAGACCATCGCATTCGATCCGTCGCAAGAAATCCATTACGTGTACACCCCTCGGCTTTTCCGGGAGCTGCTCCGTCGATCGACCTACTTCTTCGGGAACGAGGCGGAAATCGTTCGAGCGCGACGATTGGCCCGTGTCACATCCACCGAGGGACTCCTGCGAGCCGCCGAGGTCGTCGTGGTCACACTGGGTTCGCGCGGCAGCGTCATTTACTCGCGTGACGGGCGCATCCGAATTCCGAGGGTTCGCCCCCGCAAAGTCGTCGATGTGACGGGCGCCGGAGACGCCTACCGCGCGGGGTTTTACGCGGGTCTGTCCCGAGGGCTCGATCTTCGTCGCTGCGGAATTCTCGCGTCAGCGGTGGCAAGTTTCGTCGTGGAAAAGAAAGGGACTCAATCCAATCTTCCGACGTGGTCGCAGGTGCTCGGCCGGGCCCGGCATCACGCCACTTTCTGAGGCGGCCGCGAATCACCACTACCCCGACAGACGGGACATGGAGAGATGGCGACGGATCGTGTGGACGAGCGTTTGAACTATAAGTTGCGATAGGGTTATATTGCGACAGTAGTTTCTCCGCGCGGTGACCTAGGGATGGCCATCGGGTTCGTGCTCATTAGCACCGCTCCTGCGAAGGAGCACGAAGTGTACAATGAGCTCCTCAAAGTGAAGGAAATCGTGGAGCTCCACCCCTTGTTCGGTGAGTACGACCTGATCGCGAAAATCGAGGCCGAGGACTTCAACGTCCTCGGTCAGGTCGTCGTCGACAAGATCCGGTCCATCCCGGGAGTCATCGACACGAAGACGTTGACCGGCATCAAGTTCTGAGGAGAGATTCGATGACTACCATCGATGTCTGGAATCCGATTATGAACTTTGTGACCATCCTTCTCCTGACCTTCAGTCTCTTCTTGGTCATCACCGGAGCCTTCACGGCCTACTTCGGTAGCGGGAAGAGCCGGAAGATTGGGGTCGGACTGCTCGTAGGCGGTTTGGTCGTCGGGGTCTTCTGGGGGTGGTTCGCCGGTCCGTTCAACTCGGACGTCAACCTCGTCAACATCATCGTCCAATCGATCGGCGTGATCCTTGCGGCGGTCATCGGAGCCGCCGCGGCGATCGGGCTCTTCCTGTTGGCCATCATGAAGAGCTAGGCCCGACGCCCTGTTCCATCGGCGAAGTGGAAAGCCTTTATTCCAGGAACCCACCTTGTCCCAGCCGATGACCGTTGACGTCCTCATCGTCCTTGGTTCGAAGAGCGATGCGGAGGTCGGAAAACAGGCGAGTTCGTTCTTGGACCAATTCGGTGTCGGATACGACATGGTCGTCGCCTCCGCCCATCGGACGCCGGACCTCCTTCGGGACTTGATTCGGAACACGACCGCAAAGGTGATCATCGCAATCGCCGGCCTCTCCGCCGCTTTGCCCGGCACCATCGCGGCCCACACGACGAAGCCGGTGATCGGTGTGCCGGTGAGCGGCAAATTGAACTTGGACGCCGTCCTCAGCGTCTCACAAATGCCGCCCGGAGTGCCCGTGGCAGCCGTCGGCCTGGACCGAGGGGAGAACGCCGCCATCCTCGCGGTTGAAATCTTGGCCCTCCGGGACGAGCGCCTCGTCGAGAAGCTCAAAGAGCACCGAGAAGCGTTGAAAAAGTGGGTCCTCGAGGACTCCCGGACGCTGGGTGAATGAAGTTCGACGCGAACGCGTTCATCGCGGAGCAAATCGAAGCGATTCGCCGGGCCGTACCGACCAAGGCGATCATCGCGTGTTCGGGTGGGGTCGACAGCACGACTGCGGCGGTCCTCGCGAGTCGCGCCCTCGGAGATCGTCTCCTCGCGGTCTACATCGACACAGGCCTCATGCGAAGAGGAGAGACCGAGGACGTCGCGCAGACCCTCAAGGAGCTCAACGTACGCCACCGGATCGTCCAAGCCGCCGACGAATTCTTCGGTGCCCTGAAGGGCATCCTCGACCCGGAGAAGAAACGGACGGTCATTGGCCGCGCGTTCATCGAACTCTTCGAACGGGAGGCACAGAGCTTTGGGGCTGACCACCTCGTCCAAGGGACGATCGCCCCGGACTGGATCGAGAGCGGGGGGCAACTCCGGGATCGGATCAAGACCCACCACAACGTCGGCGGCCTCCCGGAGACCATGAAGTTGAAGCTTGTCGAACCGCTCCGCGACCTCTACAAGGACGAAGTTCGGGCGGTCGCCCGAGCCCTCGGGGTGAGGGTCTCGGAGCGGCAGCCGTTTCCCGGACCGGGACTCGCGGTGCGCGTGGTCGGAGAGGTGACGCCGGACCGCGTCGCGCTCGTGCGAGGTGCGTCCGCCGTCGTCGAGGAAGAGTTCCAGGCCGCCGCGGGCCGCGGGCTCATGCCGCTCCCCTGGCAATACTTCGCCGTCCTCTTGCCGGTGCAAACGGTCGGCGTCCACGGGGACCTTCGGGTGTATGGCCACACGATCGCGGTTCGCGCGGTCGACTCGATCGACGGGATGACTGCGGTCTACTCGAAGATCCCCCACGAAGTCCTCGACCGCATCTCGATCCGCATCACGAACGAGGTCGCGGGGATCAACCGCGTCGTCTATGACGTCTCGAACAAGCCCCCGTCGACCATCGAGTGGGAGTAGCCGAAATCCCACGGGGAAATCTTTTTCTCATCCGGCCGCTACGGGAGTCCCATGCGCGTCTACGTCGTCGACAACGGAGGCCAGTGGACCCACCGCGAATGGCGGGTCCTGAAGTACCTCGGTGCCGAGACGAAGATCGTTGCGAACGACACCCGAGTCTCGGAACTCGATGGCCTCGACGGGCTCGTGCTGTCGGGTGGCGCGCCCCGCGTCGGCGTGGACCCCGGGAAGATGGGGCGGAACGGCGAGTACCTCGACGCGTTCGAAGCGCCCATCCTCGGGATCTGCGCGGGGCACCAGTTCATGGCGAAGCATCTCGGGGGCGACGCGGCCCCGGCGAAGGTTCCGGAGTTCGGCAAGTCGGTCGTCGAGATCCACCAACCCGATGTCCTGTTCGAAGGCCTCCCGAATCGGTTCGAGGTCTGGGAGTCCCACAATGACGAGGTCACGCAGCTCCCCAAGGACTTCGTGGCGCTCGCGAGCTCGGAGAACTGCGACATCCAGGCGATGCGGCACCGCGACCGGCCTCTGTTCGGACTACAATTCCATCCGGAGGTCGAGCACACCCAGTTCGGGGCCGACATCTTCCGAAACTTCCTGAGGCTCTGCGAGACCTCGAAGTGAGCCGGTGACCGGCCACCGTTCCCGCTCCGAGGTCCTGAAAGAAGCGCTTCGGGCCCGCCACGACGAGCCGTTCGAGAAAGCGCTGGGCCGCGCGATTCGGCATCTGGGTGGCCAGTATCCAGAATACGTCGCGCTCATTGCGGAGGTCCGCGAATACGCCCGCGCTCACAAGTTGGACCTGCGCACGGCGGCGAGGGCTCTGGCGAATCAGCCGTAGACACCCGGGTTGACGAGGAACTCGGGACGGCGGCCGTCGAGGACTTTGATCACCTGGTCCGCGATGATCGATCCGGCCCTCGCCTGGGCTTCGCGCGTCGAAGCGCCGAGGTGTGGGGTAAAGACCGCGTTGGGTGCGGTGAGGAGGGGACTCCCGACCGGTGGTTCGGTCTGGAACACGTCGGCGGCGGCGCCGGCCAGTGTCCCGGATCGCAAGGCATCCACCAAGGCTGCCTCCTGGACGATCTCCGCGCGGGCGCAGTTCACGAGGATCGCCCCTCGTTTCATCATCGCGAACTCGGCCGCGGCAATCATGCCTTTCGTCTCCGGGGTCAGAGCGGCGTGGACGCTCACGACATCGGCCTCCCGGAACACGGCATCCTTGTCGACCAGTTGAATCCCGAGCGCCTTCGCCGTGGGGGGGGAAAGATACGGGTCGTACGCGATCACGCGCATCCCAAACGCTTCGGCGCGCTTGGCGACCTCGGCGCCAATCCGCCCCGACCCGACGAGGCCGAGGGTCTTCCCGAACAGTTCGCGGCCTTCGAACTTCGTCTTTTCCCACTTGCCGTCCTTGACCGACCGATCGGCCTCGGTCAGGTGGCGAAGGAGGGAGATCATGTGGCCGAGCGCGAGTTCGGCGACGCTAATCGTGCTGGCGGTCGGAGCGTTCACGACGACGATCTTCCGGGCGGTCGCTTCCGCGACGTCGATGTTGTCGACGCCGACTCCCGCGCGACCCACGACCTTCAGGTTCGTCGCACGAGTCAGGACGGGCTTGGAGACAATCGTCCGACTCCGCACGATCAGGGCGTGATATTCCGGAATTGCACCGAGAAGCCCCTTTGAATCGAGCTCTTGCACGTCCACCTCATGGAGTTTCCGGAGGGTGGAGATCGCCTCCGATTCGAGCCCGTCTGTGATGAGGATTTTCATGATTGGCGCCCGATAAACGCTCTCCGGTAAAAAGGAGTCACGCGAGCAGGGCGATGACGGTCATGGCGACGAGCGCTACGAAGAGGACCACGCCGATGAGGAGCATCGTGCGGGTCATCCGGGGGTCGGATCCGAAGACCACCGGAATCGGCCCGAGGAACAGGACGCCACCCCACCGCCGGGCCGGCGCTGCGCCCTCCGGCGACGCCGACAAGACGTCTCGATTTCCGGGACCCTCGGCGAATCGTGCGGGCCACAGCAGGAACGTCAACAGGAAACCCGCGAAGACCAGGATGATTCCCAAGAAGGCGAGGGGGCCGGTTCCGACGATGACCGGGATGACGAGGACCAGGTATACGTTGGCCTGGCGCTGTGCCACGGCGAGGGCCATCGTCAAGACGCCGGCGACGAACGAGGCGGGTCCGAGCCAACGGAACAGGCGCACGCACGAGACCATCCTCCGGCCTTGCTAAAGCTTTGCCGCCCTCTTCGCGGCCGTGCGCCGGTACTCCTGGAGCGGGACGACCGCGAGATCCCCCGTGGAGAACTCTTCGATCGCTTGGACCGCGGCCTCTGCGGCTTGGACCGTCGCAATGAATGGGATGTTCAGATCGACGGCGAGGCGACGCATCATGTACCCGTCTCGCCGCGCCCCGGTCGAGTTCGTCGGCGTGTTGATGACCAGGCGAATCTCCCCGCGCCGCATGAGCCCGAGGGCGTCCGGGAATTCGTTCTCGCTGATCCGATACACGGTGGTCGCGTCCACGCCGTTCTCCCGGAGGAACTGCGCGGTGCCGCGCGTCGCAAAGATTCGCAGGCCGATGCGTGCCAGCCGTTGGACCGCGGGGAGGATGGCCGGCTTGTCCTCGTCCCGGACGGTCACGTAGACGGCCCCCTGGGTCGGGAGCGGATTCCCCGCGGCGAGCATGGCCTTGTAGTACGCGCGGCCGAGCGACCGATCGATCCCCATGACTTCTCCCGTGCTCTTCATCTCCGGACCGAGAATCGTGTCCACGCCGGGGAGGCGCTGGAACGGGAATACCGGAGCCTTCACCGCGACGTGTTTGATGTGCGCCTCGCCCACGAGGCCCAACGAGCGGAGCGAATGGCCGAGCAAGACCTTCGTCGCGACCTTGGCGAGTGAGACGCCAATCGCCTTCGAAACATACGGGACGGTGCGGCTCGCTCGCGGATTCGCCTCGAGCACATAGACCACCTCGCCTTGAACCGCGAGCTGGAGGTTCATCAACCCCCTAATGTGGAGGGCTCTGCAGAGCTTGCGCGTGACCGTCCGGATGTCTTTGAGGACGGTCTCCGAAAGCGTCTGCGCCGGCAGGACGCATGCCGCATCGCCCGAGTGGATGCCCGCCTCCTCGATGTGTTCTTGGATGCCTCCAATGAAGATATCTCGGCCGTCGGCCACGACGTCCACGTCGATTTCCGTGGCGTGGGCCAAGTATCGGTCGACGAGGACCGGGTGGTCCTTCGAGACGCGCACGGCGGTCTCCATGAACCGCGCAAGGTCTTCCTCCGTGTAGACGATCTCCATGCCGCGGCCGCCCAACACGTACGACGGCCGAACGAGCACGGGATAGCCGATGCGCGCGGCAAGCCCGCGCACCTCGTCGAAACTGTAGCCGGAGGCGGCGTCGGCCTGGCGAATCCCGAGGCGGCGCATCAAGGCCGCGAACTTCCGCCGGTCCTCCGCCAAGTCGATAGAGGCAGGTGGCGTGCCAAGGATCCGTGTCCGAGAACGACGTCGGCGCAACGCCCGCGCGAGCGGCAGCGCGAGGTTGATTGACGTCTGGCCGCCAAACTGAAGGATCACCCCGTCCGGGTCCTCCTCTTCGATGATGTTCAGAACGTCCTCGAGCAGGAGCGGTTCGAAGTACAGGCGCGTCGAGATGTCGAAGTCGGTCGAGACCGTCTCCGGGTTGTTGTTCGCAATGATTGCGGCGACGCCCTCTTCGCGCAACGCGAGGATGCCTTGGACGCAGCAATAGTCGAATTCGACACCTTGGCCGATCCGGATGGGTCCGCTGCCGACAATCAGGACCTTGTGGCCTTTCAGCGGCGGCGTCTCGCCCGTCGCCTCGTACGTCGAATAGAAGTAAGGCGTCCGCGCCTCGAATTCGCCGCCGCATGTGTCCACCATCTTGTACGCGACCCGCGGTCGACTCCGACGGATCGCTTCTTCGGAGGATCGAGTGAGGGCGGCCAGCGATTCATCCGCGAAGCCGGCGCGCTTCGCCTCCTCCAAGAGACCGCGGGCACGCCGGGATTCTCGAACGCGTGACTCGAGCTGCACGAGACGTCGTAATTTCTCGATGAAGAATAGGTCCCAGGCCGTGACTTCGGCGATCTTCTCGGGCGCGAACCCTCGCCGCAGCGCCTCGGCAATCGAGAAGATCCGCTCGGAAGTAGGCTCCCTCAACTCTTCGAAGATCTGGTCATCCGTCGCGGGACTCGAATCGAGCCCGACTCGATCGATCTCAAGGGACCGCACGGCCTTGAGGAGGGACTCCTCGAACGTCCGGCCGATGGCCATGACCTCGCCGGTGCTTTTCATCGAAGTGCCGATGCGCCGGTCCACCGTCGGGAACTTGTCGAACGGCCACCGCGGAATCTTCGTGACGACGTAATCGAGGGTGGGCTCAAACGAAGCCAGGGTTTTCCCTGTGACCGGGTTCGGAATCTCGTCGAGACGGAGCCCAATCGCGATCTTGGCGGCGATGCGAGCAATGGGATAGCCGGTCGCCTTCGACGCGAGCGCGGACGAACGGGAGACGCGCGGGTTGACCTCGATGACTCGATACTCCCTTGTCTTCGGATGAACCGCGAATTGGATGTTGCACCCGCCCTCGACCCCGAGCGTGCGGATGATCCGTAGCGCGGCCGATCGCAACGTCTGGTGATCCGTATCGCTCAAGGTCTGGGCCGGCGCGACGACGATCGATTCGCCCGTGTGAATCCCCATCGGATCGAGATTCTCCATGTTGCAGATCGTGATGCAGTTGTCAGAGGCATCGCGCATCACCTCGTACTCGAATTCCTTCCATCCGAGGACCGACTCCTCGACGAGGACCTGCTTGATCCGGGAGTAAGCGAGGCCGAAGCCCACGATCCGCTCGAGGTCTTCCGGCGAGTGAGCCACCCCACTCCCGGCCCCTCCGAGGGTGTATGCCGCGCGGACGATCGCCGGATAACCGATCTCTTGTACATACCCGCGGGCTGACTCGAAATCGGAGGCCGCGCGGCTCCGGGGGATCGGCTCGCCGATTGAGCGCATGAGGGCGGCGAATCGCTCTCGGTTCTCGCCCGCGGTGATCGCCTCGAGCTTCGTCCCGAGCAGCTCGACGCCGTGCCGTTGCAGGATACCCGCGTCCGCGAGTTCGCTGCACAAGTTCAGCGCGGTCTGGCCGCCCATCCCACTCAGGATCCCTTGCGGTCGCTCTTTCGCAATCACCTTCTCGAGGAATTCAATTGTGAGGGGTTCCACGTACACCGCGTCCGCGGTTTCGGGGTCCGTCTGGATCGTCGCCGGGTTGCTGTTCACCAAGACGACGCGCACGCCTTCTTCGCGGAGGGACCGACAGGCCTGCGTCCCGGAGTAGTCGAATTCGGCGGCCTGACCGATGACGATCGGTCCGGAACCAACGACCATCGCGGTCCTAACGTCCCCGCGCTTGGGCATCGGCCCCACCCCCTGAGCCCGTGCTATGCCCCCTTGAGCTCCGCCACGAAATCTCGGAAGATGTACTCGTTGTCCCACGGCCCGGGCCGCGCCTCGGGATGGTACTGCACGGAGAAGATCGGGAGCTCCCGGTGGGCCATGCCTTCGACCGTGCCGTCGTTGAGATTCAAGTGCGTGACTTCGAATTCGGAGCTAGGGAGCGAGTCGGGGTCTACCGCGAATCCGTGGTTCTGCGAGGTGATGTGGACGCGTCCGCTCCGAAGATCCTTGACCGGCTGGTTGCCTCCCCGGTGTCCGAACTTCAGTTTGTACGTCTTCCCGCCGAAGGCAAGGGCCAGCAACTGATGACCGAGACAGATTCCGAGAAGAGGCGTGCGGCCCACGAGGTCTTTCGCCGCCTTCACCGCGGTCGCGCGGATCTCGGGATGGGCCGGATCCCCGGGACCGTTGGATAAGATGACTCCATCCGGCTTGTGCGCCAGGATTTCGTCCGAGGTCGCGTCGTACGGTACGCGAATCACGTCTGCATACCGCTGGGCCTCGCGGATGATGTTTCGCTTCACGCCGCAATCGACCACGACGAGGGTCCGTTTTCCGGAACCGGGATACCGTTCGACGCGCCGACAACTCACCTCGCCGACGAGGTTCCTCGTGTCCGGGTGCGGAGACTTGCGGACCTCGCGGGCGACGGCGTCGACATCCTCTTTGGCGGGAACGAGGGCGGCCTTCATGGTCCCTTTCGAACGAATCTTAATCGTGAGTGCCCGGGTGTCCGCCCGCTCAATCGCCGGAGTCTCATACGTCTTCAGGAATTCGGAAAGGGCAAGCGAACTCCGCGGATGGCTGGGGGCCGCGCACGCCTCTCGGACGACGAATCCGGTCGGCTGGATCGTCTCGGACTCCATCGTCTCCGGATCGACGCCGTAGTTGCCGATCAGCGGATACGTCATCATCAAAATCTGGCCGCGGTACGAGGGATCGGTGAGGGCTTCCGTGTAGCCCGTCATGTTCGTGTTGAATACGAGCTCGCCGAAAACCCTCCGTCGCGCCCCGAAAAACGCTCCCCGGACGGCCGTTCCGTCCTCGAGGACAAGGGAGCCATCCATCCGCTGGACCCTCACCCCATTTTCGATTCGCCATATCAGGGTTTCGCTCGCGCGGGAAGATCCGCAAGCGCATGGAGGCTAGGGTGCGCGCGGAAGGTCAAGGTGGTTCAGCCGCTCGACCATCTTGTCCCAGTGGCTGCCCTGCCAATAGACGCGCTTGCAGGAAGGGCATCGCCAGAACTCTTGGTGACGGGAGCGGACGGCCTCCGGCACCAGACCTTTCACGTGTTCGGCCGGAATCGGAACGAGGACCTCGTTGCAAAGGGAGCACCGCGACATCGGATCCACGAGCCGTAGCCCGAGGACGCCCGCGACCTCGCGAATCTGCACCTCGAGCTCATCGCTCCGGATTTGGACCGCATCGGGTACGCGAGCGGCGAGCTCCTTGTCGCGGGTCAGTAGGATGCGCCCCTCTTTCCGTGCACGATCAATCAGATCGCGGTCCGGACCCGGTTCCGGGTATGCAGTGTCGTACCCCATGAGACGGAGCCAGCGAGCCAAACTGCCCAGCATATGGTCGCACAGCAGTTTCATCGGATCACCGCGTACTCCAACAGGACGCCGTCCCCGAGTCGTTCTGCCCGGTCCAGTCGAATCCGGATCGAGTCGTCGAGGGAGATAACGCCGGGGCCTCCCACCAACGTAGGCGACGAGCGGCCGCCCAGAACCCGGCTGGCAATGAAAACTTTCAGTTCGTCCGCGAGGCCTTGATGAAGGAACGACCAGACGACCGTGCTCCCACCCTCGACAAGGACCGTTCGAACCCCGCGCTCCGCTAGCCGATCCAGCAGCCGCGTGAGATCCACGTCGTCCTTCCCGCACCGCAACACCTCCGCGTGCGGGAACACCCGCTCGGATCGATCGGAGGTCACGATCACCGTGGGCGCGCTTCCATCGAGCACGTGCGCGCCCACGGGCGTCTTCCCATGCGAGTCGAGTACGACCCGGAGCGGATTTCGACCTTTTGCAAACTCGGGCTTGATGGTGAGTTTCGGATCGTCCGCCAGGACGGTCCCGACTCCCACGAGAATCGCATCGACCTTTGACCGCAGTTGATGGACGCGCCATACGTCTTCGTCGTTGCTCAGCCGAGCGGCTTGGCCATCCGGAAGAGCAATCTTCCCATCGACGCTCATCGCCGCGTTGATGATGACGCGAGGTCGCACACCCGTGCCAAGGACCTACCGCATAACAACTTTGCGGGCTCGATGCAAGTTCATGTAGCAGGGGAGCCTGGCGACTCCGGCGATAAGATGAAGGGTCATCTGGTCCACGTCGAGGAGATGCGCTTTCGGGCGCAGGTCGAGGGAGCCCCCGAAGTCCTATTCGATGCGGGGGACCAGCCGTCTCGCCGTGGGCCGAGCCCCATGCAGGCCACGCTCCTCGCGACGATGGCGTGCACGGCATCGGACGTCGTGTCGATCCTGCGAAAGGAGCGCGTGCCGTTCCGTGCCCTGGAGATCGATGCCGAAGCCGAGCGGGCGAAAGACTTCCCGAAGGTCTTCACGAAGATTCGCCTCCACTATCGGGTGCGCGGGACAAACATCCAGGAAGCCGCCGTCAAGCGGGCGATCGACCTGTCATCCGATAAGTATTGCACGGTCGGAATCATGCTTCGCCGCGCGGGCGTGGAGTTTGTCAACACGCATGAAATTCTCCCGATGGAGTGATGTGTTCTCAGGGCACGAACTCGTGCCGGGTATGTTTAAGTAACCTGTCCGAGATGGACCGCGCCGCATGGAAGGAATCCAGATTTACGAGCTCAAACGGATGGACCTCCGCGGGGCGACCGTAATCGATGGATTCCCGAGCGTGGGCCTCGTCAGCTCCATCGTGGCGAACTACCTGATCAACGCACTGAACCTGACGCAGATCGGGATCATGGACTCCATCTACTTCCCGACCGTCGCACTCGTCCGGGACGGCCAGCCGATGAACCCGGTGCGGATCTATGCCGGCTCGAAGGTGGACGATCATGACCAGATCGTCGTGTTCATCTCCGAGTTCCAGCCGCCGCCGAACCTGATCAAGGCGATCGCGGCGACGGTCCTCGACTGGGCCCAAGACGCGCGCTGCAACCTCCTCGTGTGCCCGGAGGGGCTCATCGTCGACGCGCGCGAAGACGAGGGCGATCGCCAAGTCGAGGTGTACGGGATCGGATCGACCGACAAGGCGATGGACATGATCCGCAAGAACGGTATCACGGTGTTCGAGGAAGGCGTCATCACGGGCGTGGCCGGCGTCCTCCTGAACGAAGGCCGCAAACGGGACTTCGACGTGATCACCTTGCTGAGCGAGGCCCACCCCGACTACCCGGACGCGCGAGCGGCGGCCCGCGCCATCGAGATTATCGACAAGTTGCTCCTTCACACGGAACTCGACGCCCGGCCGCTGTACG
>VBMA01000185.1 GCA_005878985.1 Methanobacteriota archaeon | reverse complement strand
ACACCGTGTACGCCCGGCATCCGGCCTCGAGGGTCTTGTCGAAGAACGGGGACCTCCGTAGACGGGCTCCGCGCTGGACAAGGGCCATGTCGTACGGCCTCTTCTTGGAGGACGACCGTTTCGGCGCCGTCGTCTTCCGGGTTCGCTTCTTCGCTGCCATCGATGTCTCGAATCCTCATGCCCTCGGGGGGC
This sequence comes from Methanobacteriota archaeon, assembly GCA_005878985.1. Lineage (GTDB taxonomy): Archaea > Thermoplasmatota > Thermoplasmata > RBG-16-68-12 > RBG-16-68-12 > RBG-16-68-12. The sequence goes on along the minus strand of VBMA01000185.1, from coordinate 2,411 downwards.
GCGCGGCAATCGCGGATGCCTGCATAAAGCATTCCCTCGTGGCACGTTCTAACCGTAGCGGGGCTCAGCTGGAGCGGACCCAGGCCTCGAGTTTCGCCTCGAAGATGGTCTTCGGCGGCCAACCGATTGAGCTCGCGTACGCGTTGAAGTCCCGGAGGCTCTTCCCGTGTTTCAGCGCGTCCTGCTGCAACTCTCGGATCCGTTCGCCGATGATCGCGTACGTCGAGGCGTAGCCCGGTCCGATAATCTGATGCGCCGGGAACAGCTGGTAGTAGACCGTCGCTCGCTCCAGCCCCGTCGTGCGGTGCGCCCATTCGACGAAGTGGACCAAGTCCTGCTTCCCAGAATTGATGCGGGCGTCCCCGATGACCCGCAGGAACCGGACGATCCGCCAGAGCGCCGCGAGGAACTCGTATTCGCGCGAGACCCGCCCGATGCCTCCCCAGCGCTCGAGGGACGTCGCAAAGGAATCCTCGTCCGATCCGGAGAGCTTACCGGCCGCGATCTCCTGGAGGACCGGGAGGAACTCGAGTTCCCGTTGGAACGCGATCCCTTCGGAGACGCAGACAAACGTCGAGGCGATGAGGCTCAGGAGATCCGGCGATACGGCGAACTCGTTCGCGGAATTCGAGCCGTGCACGCAATGGCCGTACTCCTCGTGGACGAGCAGGTTGAGCAGCTCGCCGGGACACGGCCGCGCCGCGCTCCGCTCGTCCGTCGTCGCAAGGAAGATTTCTCGCGAATGGTCCGTGAGGGTGTCGAGGCCATACGCGGCGCCGGACGGTGTCGAGTTCGCCAAGTACGGCGGGGTCTCGATGATCTCCGTCGAGTAGTGGGGGTTGATGGCCACGATGTGGCGGTCGGCGACCCGCTGTGCGGGATCCCGCACCTCGTGGAGGAACGGAAGGATCTGGTCCGGACGCAGGCCTCGCTTCTCCTTGAGCGCCTTCGTCACGGCCTCGGCCGTCACCTCGCATCGGAGTTCGGTCGCCATGCGTTCCGCGAGGGCCTTGAAGTGGGGTAGTTCCCGGCGCAGCATGCGGAGGCCCGCGGACTCCACTTGAGTCGGCGTCTGCGTGTAGTCCCAGAGATCTCGGAGGGCGCGTGGATACGATCGGGATCGGCCGAGTCCGCATCCGGCCCGCTTGAACAACGCGTAGGTCTCGTCGAACGTTCCCGCGGGGGAGAAACCCGGGAGTCCGAACGCCTTCGCGTACCGCGCGTTCGCGGTGCCCAGCGCTTGGATGGCGGTCCGTGCAGCCTTGTCGCGAAGCTCGCCTTCGACGACTTTCAGGATCTCATCGAGGCCGCTGCACGCAAGCTGGACAAGCGCCCGCATGCCCGGAGCGGTCGGACCCCGCACCCGCTTCCGGGTCGCGTCGAGGGCTTTCCGGCCGTCGATGGCCAGGGTGCGCATGTGATTCGCCTTCACGCCCTCTTTAATCATGTAGCCGAAGAGGGATTCGAGCAGTGTCTGCGGGAGGCGGGCAGGCTCTCGCAGCTCGAGGCTCGCGCGGTACGAGGCCAGGAGCTTCCGCTCGATCGGGTTCTGTGTCGACTTCTGGATCCGAGAAATCTTGGCCAGGACCGACTCCACCCTCGCTTGGGTCGGGATGAACAAGTGGCCAGCGCATTCGTCGAGGCCGAGCACGAACGCCTCGTCCGGCCGCAGCTCCTTCCAGAGCTCGAACACCGCCCGCTCGGTCTCGGTCCGGGGCGTCAGCATTCGGCGCCCGTGATTGCGGGCCGGCAATTAAGGATGCGCCCGACACAGCGCTATGGTTCACGGAACGAGAATACCACTGCCGTTCAGTGTTCGTCCGCGCCCGCAATCGGAATCTCTGCGCGGGCCTCGGAAGGATCGGCGGGCGCGATCGGGTCTCCCACGCGGATCTCCCCTCCGACGAGGATTTGGGCGCGAAGTCCGCCGCGATGAATCAACCCGGCGAGCACGCCCCTTCGCGTCAGGCCCTCGAGGTGGGAGCACGGCTCGCACAGACGGATGCCGCGGAGCCGAACGCCGCCCACGAGGAACTCCCGGCCGACGAGATGGTTTAGGGGTGCTCCCCGCGTGACGACATTCCGACGCGCCTCGCCCGGTGCGATCGCAAGCTCGTTGTCGCGGGCCATCGCCTCGATCGCTTCGGATTCGATCAGCGTGATCTCCCGCCCGGGGCCGGGCCGGTCGGAGTAAGTGCCGGAAGCTCGGAAGTAGCGGTCCCCCTCGAGGCCCTTCCCGGGGATCGCCCGCACGGCTTTCAGGGACTTCATCGGGTCCTCGGCTTTTGGCGCGATGTGGATCGAGACGACCTCGCCGTGCCACGGGGTCCCGCGGGCCATGGGGCCGCCAACCGTGTCGGAGACTTAACAATTGCCTACCCGGGTGCCGCGAGGATCGCGTCGGCCTCGAT
>VBMA01000081.1 GCA_005878985.1 Methanobacteriota archaeon | reverse complement strand
ATCGGCGGAGTACTGGCCCGCGGTCCTCCACGAGATTCAGGAGCGAGACCCCGCGGGATACGCGTCCCTCGTGGTGCCCGGCCTGAACGCGTCGGCGGGCGTGCGAGCCTCCGGATCGGCGCTGCTGAAGGCCCTGAACTACTATGCGATGGTGGCCTCGGCGAACGCCGACAGCCCGAACCTCGGGGAATGGACCCTGAGCTCGGTCTTCTCCGAACGGTTCGTCGCGTTCGGCGGCGGGGCCCAGGACGGCTTCTTGGTGGAGGTCCACCCGCAATCCCGCGGGAGCTTCATCTTCAAGCTCTGGGCCGAGCGACCGGACGGACTCGGGATCCCCGACCACCCCACCTACACCTGCGGGCCGCTCTAGGCGGCCCGACTTCTATTATTACTACAGGATATAAATAGGCCCAAGATTCATAGGTTGGCGGACTATCGGCCTACCGCGATGGACTTCCCTCCCTTCGAGCATCTTCTGTATTACGAGAGGGTTCACGGCGCCCGACTCAACATCTCGTACTCGAACATCCGCGAGTTCCGCCTCGATGGCTTCCGGCGAGGCTTGCCCAAAAACCTCGACCTGAACTGGACCTTCCGCAACGGGACGCCGGGGCTGCGGGAGCTGATTGCGAAGCGACACCGCACGAGTTCAAGGCACGTCCTCGTGACGACCGGGGCTACGGAAGCGAACTTTCTCGTCAACGCAAGTCTCGTCCGCCCGAAGGACCGGGTCCTAGTTGACATCCCAATCTATTCTCCGCTCCGCGACGTTCCACGCGGCGTCGGGGCTAACGTCGTCGAGATCCCACGAGCCTGTAAGGATGGATGGCGACTCGATCTGGACCGTTGGCGGAAATTGGCGGGGCGACGAGCGCGGCTTCTCGTGTTCGCGAATCTGAACAATCCGACGTCGACCGCCCTAACCCGCTCCGACTTGCGGGAGCTGGCCGATATCGCGGAGGAGTGCGACGGCCACGTTTTGGTCGATGAGACATTCCGCGAGCTTGCGTTCGAGGATGCACCGCCGAGTGCCACGGAATTCGGTCATCGGATGATTGCGCTCTCCACCGTCACGAAAGTCTGCGGCCTGGGGACGCTCCGGGTCGGATGGATTGTCGGAGCGCCCGACCTTCTCGACCGATTCGCGGGTTTGAAAGACTACACCACCGGCGGCGGATCGGTGCTCTCACAGACGATTGCGACTTGGGCCCTGAGCCGCTGGGATTTCTTCCTGCGTCGGGCGAGGAGGATTCTCGACGTGAACCGGAAAATCGCCGCGGACGCGCTTCGCGAGATGCCGGCGCTTGAGGAGGGCGTCCCCTCGCGCGGGAGCGTGCTGTTCCCCCACTGCTCGGTGCACGTCGCGAAACTGGCGGATCGATTGTTGAGGCAGTACAAGACCGTCATTGCGGAAGGTCGTTTCTTCGGGGTGCCTGATCACTTCCGATTGGGATTGGGCGGAGAGACACGCGACCTGCGAAAGGGTCTCGCGAACCTTAGGCGGCTCTTGCGGTCCATCTCGTAGACGCATGGGACATGAGGCCGGCTGCGCTACCTACCAGCACGAATGCGGATCGCCACCCAGATTGGTTCACGGCGTTGGTACGGCCTCGAAATCGACTTGCGGAATTTTCTTGTCGAAGAAAATGCTCTTGTGGGACACGCTCATCGAAAGCGCGACCGCGAGGTCCGAGTGAATGATTCCGAGGTGCCTTGCGGCAGCGGCGACTCGAGTCTGACAACGGGTGTCGACGTTGTTCATGCTCGCGAGTTTCGCGGCGGATCCTACGGCAATCCCGAGGTCAATGCAACGAAGCTGGCAAATGGGTCCGAGGAATTCCCAATCCGCGGACTCCGCCGTGTGATGCCCGGGACTCGCACGCAGAAATTCATTGCAGGTGCCGTATCCGCAAGCGCCGCAGTCGTACATCGGCGGATACCACTTCTCGAGCCCGATGAATAGGATTAGGTCCACCTTTTCAGCCGTGTCGGCGTCGCGAAAGAAAATCGGGTTCTTGAGTTTCGTCCCTCGCGCTCGGAGCCATTCCGCAAGGCGATGAAGCGTTTCTTTGTCGCTGACGATTGTGGTCTCGATGAAAGGCTTGGATCCCTTGAGGAAGAGCTGCCCTCCGCTCTTCGGAGCAGTCATGGCACTGACGGCGCACATCTTCGCGACGTTTCCTACGACTTCCGTGAACATCTCGTGTTGATCCATCACTCACAACTCCGACAGGTCAGTCGTCTTGGTACACCAACGCTCGGTGGCTGGCAGGTAGGAAGACATAGACCTTGTTCTTGCGATGGTCGAAAGCGAGCGTGTGGGCTCCCTTCTCCGTCGGGACCGCTTCGAGGATTCGCATGCCCGCGGCGTCAAAGACGTCAACCGCTCCCGGAGATCCAACGGCCACATAGACGCGCTGCAAGGCGCTGTTGAAGAAGACAACGTCGGGCGGGCCACTAAGGTCTCCGATTAAACGGACGTCTCCGGTATCCAGCTGGACCGCCACCAACTTCCCCTCGTCACAGGCGCAGAAGAGTGTTCTCGCGCGCGGATCTAGATCAAGGCCATGGGGTCCCCTGGCCGGAATCTCGAAGGTCTCCCGAATTCCTGAGGGATGGTTGGCGTCGATTCGCACGATGAGTGGGGGATCCGCGATATTCACGTAGAACGCGGCGGTCACCTCGTCGTAAACGGCCCACCGAGGGCGCCCCGGAAGGATCACGGCACCGGTCAGGACCCTCTGGCCCACATCGATGAGTGATACACTCGAGGAGTTCGGGACATTAGGATCGCCGACATTGGCCACGAGCAACAGGCCGCGGGAAGGGTCGAATGCGAGCCCATTAGGACGCATGCCGACCGAGAGCCTCGCCGCTTGTTGTTCCTTGCCTGCCGCGAAGATGCTGACCGTGTTCTCGCCCCGATTTGCCGTGAAGAGAAGATCGCGTTCGTCCGAGACGAGTACGCCCGCGACACCCTTCAGTCCGTGGATCGAGCGAAGGAAGCGATCGGAGGCGGAGTCCACCACGTCGATGTCATCGTTGGCCGTGTGGGCGATGTAGAGCCTAGGAGATCCGTGATAAACCGCTGCGTGATCGAAACCGCCATCCTTCGCGTGCCCAGGAAGCTGGATGGAGCCTAGCAATCGGAGACTCATCAAGTCGCATGCTCCAACTTAGCTTTCCCTTCGACTTTGAGTCGGCAGTATGCGTAGAGTGCGTCATACGCGGGGAACTGGAGTCGCATGTTCTCGAAGTCGTCTTTGGCGTTCGTCCTAAACCCGAGGGCCATCGCCTCAAGCCCCGCACCTTCGGGCCGCCGCACCCGCGGGGCCGCATCCGCCGTGCGCACGATTTCGGCCATGTCCAGCAACGCCGGGTCCGTGAGCTTGTATGTCTTGATGATCGCATCGAAGCTGCAACGTTCGTCGCCACTCTCCTTGTAGTGGAATAGTTCGGCGCCGGGGCTGTCGTACGGAATCGCGCCCTGTTCCTTCGCGACGTCCAGGACCTTTTCCCGTGGCACGAATAGGAACTCCGCTTTCGGATCGACGAATTTCCTAACGAGCCAGGGACACGCAATCCGGTCCACCTTCGCCTTCTCTCGGGTTACCCACTTCATCGAAGTCCTCCTTGAGTAGAGTCTCTACGCAGGTAGTACATCTATGTATATTAATCATTCTGGACGGTCGGCCGAGCTCGCCCGTTGAGTAGGATATCTACGCATATAAACCAGAACGCGATTGGCGCGCCACGGGGTTAGTTAATGGCCGCGACCGGACCGCGAGGCATGAAGATTGGAGCCGTCTCCCTTTGGCTGCTCCTGCTCCTGTCGGAGAAGCCGATGTACGGGTACGAAGTGATCCGGGAACTGGAGAAGCGTTTCTCCGGATACTGGCGACCGAAGACCGGGACGATCTACCCGGCCTTCGAGAAACTCGAAGAGGGTGGCCTCGTGACGAGTCGAATGGAGTTCCGGGACGGAGGTCTCGACCGGAAGCACTACGCCCTCACCGAAAAAGGACGGACCGAACTCTCCCAAACCATGAGCCACTGGACCAAGATGATGGAGGTCTTGGAGACGTACCGCGAGGTCCACGAGTCAATCTTCCGATACAAGGAGACGCTCAGCAAGAAGGAGCTCGCGAAATCCCTCGTCGCGTTGGGCGAGGGATTCGACGGGCGTTCGATTGAGATCTCCAAGGTCCTGCCCGGACAGCGGAAAAGGGTTCAGATTCAGCCAACGGAGCCGGTGACGTTCAAGCTCCTCTACGCGAAGGAGGAGGACGAACTCGAAATTCACATGGAGCTGAAATGGGCCCCGGCCGGCGGAGTCCGTCCGGAGGCCAAGACTCCTTCCCGTTCGAAGCGTTCGAAGCCGATTCACTGAGCGGGGGGTGAGTCCGCGAGTCTCGGAGACTGGATCGATCGAGACGGGAAACTCATCTTCCTCGAGAAGACCATTCGAACGGTCCCCTACGGCTTCCTTGGAGTGATCTTCGGCGTCTACCTGGCACAACTGGGCTTCACGCCCGTCGCCATCGGAATCGTCCTGACGGCGACCGTTCTCAGCAGCGCCGTCTACACGCTCGTCATCAGTTTCATTGCGGATCGCATTGGCCGGAGGAAAACGCTCGTCTTCTTCGCCCTCACCGACTTCGTTGCGGGGACCTTGCTTTTCGTCTCGAAGGATTGGTGGGGGCCGGTCCTGGCCGGCATCGTCGGCAACATGACCGTCGGGGCGGGAGAAGTCGGGCCGTTTCTCTCGCTGGAAACGGCGATCCTCCCGCGGACCGCTCGCCCCGATCGCCGGACCCTGACCTTCAGCGTTTACAACCTGGTCGGATATGGGGCGTCCGCGGCGGGAGCTCTCCTCGCGGGACTCCCGAACGCCATCGGATACTCGCCGCTCTTCCTGGGGTACATGATTTCCGGACTTCTTGGCGCTGCCCTTTACTCCAATTTGTCCTCGCGTGTCGAGCCGCACCCCGGCGCCGCGAGACGCTCCCCTCTTTCCCCGCGGGGTCTGTCCATCGTGGCCCGGCTCTCCGCCCTCTTCGCGGTAGACGCGTTCGGCGGCGGCTTCATCGGACAGAGCATTCTGTCCTACTACTTCTACCTCCGATTTGGGCTGGATCTGTCCACCCTTGGAGCGATCTTCTTCGCCACCCAGCTCATCACTGCACTGTCGTTCCTCCTGGCGGAGCGGATCGCTCGGAGGATCGGCCTGTTACGGACGATGGTCTTCACCCACGTGCCTTCGAACTTCTTGCTCATCGCCGTGGCGTTCGCTCCGACGGCGTTAAGCGCGGTCTCCCTTCTGCTCTGTCGTCAGTCCTTGTCGCAAATGGACGTGCCCGCGAGGCAATCGTACGTCATGTCAATCGTGGACGAGCGGGACCGGACCGCCGCGGCGGGCCTCACGAGCGCCACGCGCACGGTCTCGTCATCAGTCAGTCCGTCGCTGGCCGGGTATGCCCTTGCGAACCTGTGGCTCGGAACCCCGTTGGTCGCCGCGGGAGTCCTCAAGCTCGCATACGACCTCTTGATTTATCGGAGCTTTCGAAGGGTCCGTCCGCCGGAGGAACGCGAGGTCAAAGCGAGTTGAATGGCGCTCGGGACGCCATCGGTGAAGAGCGGGCACGGAGGGATTCGAACCCCCGTCTTAGGCTCCGAAGGCCCATAGCCTAGTCCAAACTAGCCGACGTGCCCGGCGGTCGAACCGTGGTCGTTGATAAAAGGGTTCCCAGGGTGAAGCGCCGATCAGTCACCGATGTGCCGGCGGTATGCCGCCGCATCCATGAGAGCGGTTGCTTGGGCAGGCTCGGCGGTCTCCACGACGACCATCCAGCCTTCGCCGTAGGGATCCTTGTTCACTAGCTCAGGCTTTTCCGTCAGAGCCTTGTTGACCTCCACGACCTTTCCGGTGATCGGCGAGAAAATCTCGCTCACGGCCTTCACGGACTCGACGGTCCCGATCGGTTCTCCTTGTTTGACCGTCTTCCCGATCGGCGGCAGCTCGACGTACACGACGTCGGTCAGCTGATCCTGAGCAAAGTCCGTGATCCCAATCCGGGCGCGCTTGCCCTCGAGCTTCGCCCACTCATGGTCCTTCGTGTAGCGAAGCCCTTCCGGGACGTTCGACAAATCGACCCCAGCCGGATCGCCTCGATGCAGCGTGCGGATATGAGAGTTTCGCGCGGACTACCGACCTTTCCAGTTCGCGCCCCAGGCCTGGTGGACGAAGATCTCTTCGCTGCGAATCTTGTGGATGCGATGCGCAACCACTAGAAGCATGAACAGTGCGAGCCCGCCGATCATCAGGAGGACGTACATGGGATTCCCCAAGACGGTGGAGAAGAAGCCGTTCACAGTGCTGAGGAGATCAGCCATTCGATCGTGCCTGAGCGAACCAGTTTCCGGCACCGCGGAAAAACCTTTCTCCGTCAAGCCCGGACGCGATAATTAATCGCTCGAGTTCCCCCGCTTTGAAGACATGATAGAATCGCCGCACCACGGTCCGGTCGGGCATCGTCCACGGCACCTCGACATCCCCGTCGACCTCGGGCGGGGCAAGAGCGGATTGAAAGCGTGGCTGTTCCCGCGCCCACACGCTCACGAGCACCGGAGCGCCAGCGCGGAGCACGCGTCGGAGCTCTCGCAACGACTCGAGCCGATCCGCCTCCAGCGGCAGGTGATGCAGGACCGCGATGCACAGAGCCGCATCGAACGACCCATTTCGGAACGGCAGTTTCGTGGCTTCCCCTCCGACCCAATCGATGCGCATCGCATCGCCTTCTCCTCGTTCCCCTGTCTGCCCGATCATCAGAAGCCGACGTGAAAAGTCGACCGCCACGGGGCGGATTCCCCGGCGCGCGAGAATCTTCGCGTGTCGTCCGTTGCCAGCCCCGAGATCGAGAACCCGCGAGCCCCGACGCAATGCCTCAATGAACGACAGGACTTCGGGCCATGGCTCCCGTCGGCGGGCCGCGAACGATTCCGCGATCCGATTGTATGTCGCTCGGATGTCGGCTTTCGTTTGGCCCATTGGAGTTGCGGACGCGGCGTCCGCACGATAAAGTCTCGCCTGCTCATGACTCGAGCGAGGCCCGCTCGGTCTCGCGCATCGCTCGCTCCCGAATCGCGCTGAGGGATGGCGAGGGCGTGCCCACCCGACCGTGGTCCAAGTACTGCGTGTAGGCGGAGGCCGTCTTGGTGCCGCAGATGGGACAGGTGCGCATGCCGATCTCGTACGTCCCGTCCTTGGGGCAGCGCAGAAGGTCTTTGCGACCCCCAAACTTGCCCCGCTTTGCCGCCGGCTTGCCCTCGACTTCCACGAGATCCAGGGCGAAATCGATTGTCGGCGCGTTGCTCAAGCTCGTGCCCACGCCGAATCCATCGACGCCTGCCTCGAGCAACGCGGGAATCGTTTTCTCATCGACGGAGCCCGACACGAAAATCTTCACGTCCTTGTGCCCGCGGAGGTCCAGCTCCCAACGCACCTCACGGATGATCGCGGCGAAGTTCCCGCGGCGCGAGGCCGGCGTATCCAGGCGAACGCCCAACAGGTCCGGAATCGCCTCGACGGCCATGAGCGCCTCTGTCTTCTCGTCGTAGTAGGTGTCGACCAAAGCAATCCGCGGAATCTTCGCTTCGAGGTATTTGTGGACCGCCGCGAATGCCTCGCGCGGTCCACCCATCACGATCACCAGCGCATGGGGCATCGTCCCGGTCGCGGGGACGCCGAGGAGCTCGGCGCCGAGGGGCGTCGTGATCGCGTCGAGGCCGCCAATCGTGACCGACCGTTCGATGAGCGGCGCGAGGCCGGGATGCATGCGTCGCACGCCGAACGAGAGGACCTGCTTTCCGTTCGCGAGCTTTCGAATCCGTGCCGCCTTCGTGGCGATGCCGCTCGCCTGGCAGATCATCCCGAGGACCGGCGTCTCGTAGAGCGCCCACTCTTCATAGGGGCCTTCGAGGGTCAGCACGGGGAGCGGAATGCCCCGGGGAGTCTTCGAGGGGAAGAGACTTCCTTCCGGGAGCGCCCACAGGCTCACATCCTTTCCCGTCAGGAGATGCACGACCTCCTCGAGACCGCAGAAGATCCCCCACGGCCATCCGTTCGGCAGGGCGCCGGTCGTGACCTCGGCGACGACGTTCGCGCGACTCCGACCCGCCTTTTTCAGCACGTCGAGGGTCCGCGCAAAGTAGATGTCCGAGGTGCGTCCGGCCCGGATCTCGTCCGCGGTCGCGATGTAGAAGTCACGTCCCGTCGTGGGCTTGGGCATTTCTCCCCTCGCGGCTACTTTCTCCGTTTATTAGAGCTTTTACATTCTGCTCGTTGACTGGATTACGCTTTCACGGTATTGATTCAAGTAGCATCGGCTGAACCGCATCAAGATGAGACACTACCGAACGCGCATCTTGGCCCGTAGTAGGACTCGAAAGAAAGTGACCGCGCCCGCAACGAGGACCGCCACCGCGGATAGCACGTCGATGGAACCAATTTTGTACCCACATGTGGCCAAACTTCAGCCCTCAGCGGGCGGGATGTACGGCCTTGCATTAGTATCTCCGATCCAGTTCGTTCTGGAGGACCGCGATCGCGTGGTCCGTGTGCAAGGCCAACGGACCGAGGCCGACGACAGTGGCCCCACGATCCATTAGGGTTCGCTCCTCGGCCGTCGTCAAATCTTGGTTGTCCGAGAGCACGAACGTCGCGTCGGCCGGGAGGTTCGCCTGCCGAATGTCTTTGCCACCTTCCTTGGGGTACACGAATGAGGGACCAAGGCGATCGAGCGCCTCCTCGAAATCCGTCTTTGAACCAAAAACGCCCGGGGAGCTCTCCTGTTCGATCCGGGAGGCATCCTCTAGCGCGCGGCGCACGAGTGCGGCGTTGCTCCGTATGTCCGGTTGGTAGCTCCGAAGCCGGAACCCTTCGAGGCGAACGAATCGCGGCGGATCCGGAGGACCCAGGAGAAGGAGACCGACTTCCACGTCGCGACGGAGGTCATGAGCGAGGAGGAGCGCCGCGTTTGCCGCGTTCAGGAGGATGTCCATCCGGCCTGCCGCACCGGCCAAGTCGTCCAGCGAAAAGGCAGGGTCCGTGGAGGCACGGTGGCCGACGATCAGGAACCGTCGCACGACAATCGGATGGCTCGTTTCCCCTTAAGGGTTCGGGGCTGATATTTATATTCTTATCTGGATATTATCGGGTGCTCTCGAACGACTCGATTCCCGCCAGCGCCTTGATCGCGTCGCGGTGAAATGGCACCAAGGGAAGTCGCATCACCTCTTCTCGGGGAATCCATCGGACCGAGTCGGTCTCCTGAGGACGTCGAATCGGCGAGCAGCGGTAGATCGACCCGGACCACTTCAGGTGGGAGAACGTGCGGTCCACGTGCGTCCACCGCGGCCCCACACGAACCTCGACCCCGGTCTGGGACCGAATCGAACCCTTGAGATCCTCTTTCTCCGAGCGCCCACTCCGCTCTCCCCCGGGAAGGGCCCACAGTCCACCGAGCAGCCGGCCACGGGGCCGCCGGACGACGAGGACTCGCTCATCGGCGGTCACGAGCCCGAAGACCACCGGGACGACGGGTGCGGACCGGGATCGAGATGAAACGGGCAGGTCCCGTTCCTCCCCGGCCGCCCGCGCCAAGCAAAGCCTCTCGAGGGGGCACTTGGGACATGCCGGGGCGAGAGGCGTGCAAACGGTCGCACCGAGCTCCATCATCGCTTGGTTGAACGCGCCGGGCCGGTCCTCAGAGACGAGTCGAGCGGCAATCTCCGCGATTCGCCTCCGAACCGTTCCCGTCGTTACATCCTCGCGAATCCGGAAGACGCGCGCGATCACCCGGGTGACATTCCCGTCCACGGCCGGCACCCGAATCCCGAAGGCGATGCTCGCCACCGCACCGGCGGTGTACGGGCCGATTCCGGGGAGCGACGTCAATGCATCGTACGATTGAGGAATTCGTCCGCGGTGCTCTTCGACGATCACCCGTGCGGCCGCGTGCAAGTTCCGAGCCCGGCCATAGAAGCCCAAACCTTCCCAAACCGCCAGGACGTCATCGAGGGGGCCCGCCGCGAGATCCCGAATCGTCGGAAACCGTTTTAGGAACCGCTCATAGTACGGCGTGCCGCTCTTGATTCGGGTCCGCTGAAGGAGATACTCGGCGACCAAGATTCGATATGGGTTCCGGGTCCGACGCCAAGGCAGGTCCCGTCGATTCGCGTCGTACCACGGGAGCAGTCGCGCGCGGACGTCGGCAGGGGAAGGTCCTCCCATCCCACGTGCGATGCGTCGAGCCACATATCAGGATTCGGACCACGGAGCGATGGAACCGTGATCCTTTCAGTCAACCTTGAATAAGGGTAACACACGAGTCACTCACTTGAAGATCTCGCCCGTTTCGCGGCTCCAGAAAATCAAGTCGAGGGCGGCCATCGGGATCCCGATCTCTTTCGAGAACCGCTCGATCCGTCTCTCGATGTCCAAGTATCGCCTTGGGGTCAATGTCCGCGGCAACCGCCGGAGGATGCCGTGACGAATCAAGTTCCGGAGGATGTGACGGTCCAAGATGGCGAGGTCCTCCCCGCGGCCCGTGTTCCGGAGAAAGTGACTGGCCTCCTTCAGACCTAGGCCGCGGACTTCGCGGACGAGCCACCCGCGAGCATCCTTGGAGGACGGGAACGAGTCTATCATCTTCGCGAGTTGCCCATGGCCTCGCGGAAAGAATTGCTCCCTCGCGCGAACGATGAACGCCGCTTTGTGATTGTGGAACCGAGTCCGAGGCCGCAGGAACGCGGCGATCTCCTCCGGCCCACCGGACCACAGGAGCTCGGCCTTTCGGAGCGCCGCGACCGCTGCATCCGACGTTCGCGCTCTGGATTGGATCGCAATCAAGCAGAAACAAAGCTCCTCAAAGAGACGTTCGTCCCCCTCGCGTCCGGTGCGACGAAATTCCTCGAGGCGCGCTTCAATCGCGGGCTGCTTGGCCTCGTATTCGATTCGCAGCGTGTCGATGTTGCGAAAGGACGACTTCAAGGACTCTGCAATCCGGTTGCGGACGATAAGACTGGCGGGAATCTCGAGCGCCGTGCACCCCCGAACTTCGCTGTCCGCCGCACGTTTAAATAACCGAATCCGCTACGAGGCGACCATGTCACTGCTGTACCTGCTGGCCCGCTGGCTCGACCGGATTTCTCCGGCTCCGATCGCGTACGCGCATTGCGACATCCCCTGCGGCATCTACGATCCGCACCACGCGCAACTCGCGGCCCACACGGTCGTCCGGATGGTCGACCTGATCAACCAGCTCGAAAAGCCCGGGGCCAGCTCGACCCCGGAGCAGCGTCAAGAGTACACGAACAAGCTCACGCGGTACATCGCGACGAAGGAGCAGCACTCCGAGATCGCCAAGAACGAAGTACGCATCTTGTGGGGCGACTACTTCAAACCGGAGCATGTGAAGACGTTCCCGGAGCTCCACGAACTCGTATGGAAGGCACTGAAGTCGGGCTCGAAGGCGCGCCAGGAAATCAGCCTCCAGGCGGCCGAGGACCTGCTGAAAGCGACGAATGATATCGCCTCCATCTTCTGGAAGACGAAAGGATTCGAGACGATCACGGCGAAGGCGCCGTACCCCACGGAGCGCCTGACCGTCTACCCGAAGTTCAAGTGATTTCGTCCGCGATGTTCCCGCTCCGCCGCTTCCGGATCGAAGACGACAGCATGCGGCCTGTCTTGGAACCGGGCGATTATGTCCTCGTCAACCGGTGGGCGTACAAGTTCCGGCCCCCCGTGAAGGGCGACCTCGTCGTCGTGCGAGATCCGGAGACGCCTGAGCGATTTCTGGTGAAACGGGTTTCGGATCTCCCAGACGCCACGCAGATTCGCGTGGCGGGCGACAACGCGGATCGCAGCCGAGACAGTCGCTCCTTTGGACCGATCCCCTTGAGAGAGATTGTTGGGAAAGTCTGGATCCGGCTGCGATAGCGACCGATCTCAGTCCCACTTCTCGAATCGGACGTACGCGAAGCCGAGGCGCTGGCAGAGGTTCTTCACGTCCTCGACCATGTCGTGCAAGCCGCAGATGAAGACCTGCTTGTTTCCGTAGTCGTGGATGTCGTTCTCGATGACCTTCTGGACATAGCCCACGCGGCCTTTCCAATCGGGCGTCTCGGGACGCGAAACTGTCGGGTAGAAGTGGAAATTCGAATGCTCCCGCTCCCATTTCTCGATGAGGCTGCGGTAGATCAGGTCGTGCACGTATCGCACGCCGAACACGACATGGAACTCGTGGCCCGCGTCGAGGCCGTTCGCCCAGATGTGGCCCATCATCGCGATGAAAGGGGCGACGCCGGTCCCCGTCGCCACGAACACGGTGTCGTACCGGATCGGCTCCGGGATCACGAAGCGACCGAGCGGGCCGATCGACTGGAGCTTCGTCCCAGGCGAAACGTGGTAGAGGTAGTTCGACATGAACCCGCCCTCCACGACCTTGATGCAGAGTTCCAGGTAGTCCTTGTTCTCCGGCCACGATGCGATCGAATACGGGCGGGAGATTCGCTTGCCATCTTTCTCCGCGAAGATCGAGATGAACTGGCCCGGCTCGAAGTCGAACACGGGCTCATTTTCGAAGGTGAAACGGATCAGGTAGGTCTGCGGAAACTTCGGGGCGATGTCGAAAACTTCCTTCACAATCACGGTGTGTTTGCCGGATCGGAACTTCACGGGGGTCTCTTGAACGGCGGGTTTCGGCACCGCTACCGCCTTCGCCGGAACCGTCCCGCGAATCATAGCAAGTTGGGCACCCTGCAATCCAATTTAAACATTTCTTCAAGATTGCGGAACAACGAAAGCCACGCTTGCGTGAATTCGAGCCTGGACGGTTATCGGGACTTCTCTAGGAACACGTTCGCATAGAGCAAGGCCGCGAACGCGCCGCCGATGAAGGGTCCGATCCAATAGACATACCAATTGTCGAAGAAGCCGGAGACCACCGCGGGACCGAACCACCGCGCGGGGTTCATCGCCGCGCCGGTGAGGGGTCCGCCCATCATGATGTCGATGGAGATCGTCAGCCCGATCGCGAGACCGCCCACGGCGTTGAAGGATCCTTTCGGGTCGATCCCGGTTCCGAAGATGACGAATACGAGGAAGAACGTCAGGATGGCCTCAACGAGGATTCCCGTCCCGATCCCCACGTCCCATCCGAGCGAAACGGTGTTCCCGAGGGTGGGCGTGCCCAGATGGTACGGCTGCCAGATGCTCGCGGGAAACACCCCCGCGAGTGCGAGGGCTCCGCCGAGGCCGCCCAAGAGTTGCGCAACCCAATAGACGACGGCAAGGCGCGGGGAAATCTGCCGGCTCACCAAGGCGCCGAATGTGACGGCCGGATTGAAGTGCCCACCGGAGACATGGGCCAGCGCGGACACCATGACCCCGATCGCGAGACCGTGCGCGAGGGCGACCAAGAGGAGATCCGAGGTGCTCGTCGAACCCGCGGTCAGGATGGCACCCGCGCCGATGAAGATCAGCGTGAAGGCCCCGATGAACTCGGCAATCCCCTTTCGCCACGCGGCGACCGCCATCTCGCGCCTCCCCCGGCGGCGTAGCGGCGCCGTCTATTAGTAGTTTATTCGGCGGGCCGACGAGACTGTATCACCTAATGTACGACGCGGAGCCGCGGTCGAACCCGGGAACGAACTCAAGGGCCAGCTGAGACGGCTGCCACGCCGCGTCCGGGAACACGAGGTTCGGGAAGAACCGCGCGGTGTCCGCAGAGATTTGCGTGACGAGATGGTCGATCCCGAACAAGGTCTCGAGGACTCGATGCGCCTGCTCGCGGCACACCCGCTCGTCGACGAAGCCGACCGAGTGCAGGTACTCGTGGAGGAGGACGTAGAACGCGTAGGGCTTGTAGAGTTGCGGGTTCGTCTCCTGAATTCGAAGGAGCGGAACTTTGTTCATCACGATCACGTTCGTCGCAACCGGATAGAACGCGCCGAGGAACCCCTGCGGATGATTCCCGAGGTCCGCCAAGGCCAGCATGAGGCCCGCTCGCGTGCGACCGAGGACGGCCTCGACGGCGCGCTTCACGAGCTCGAAGACGTCGGCGAGGGTCCGCGCCTGGTCCAGCTTCGCGCTGAAGTCCATCGGTCGTCGAACTCGTTCGTCCGTCTTAAGACATTGCTCGAGGGCTTTCGCCAGAGGAATCACGGGAGCGCGTCCGTTCAGGTCGACGTTGGGGTGAGCGGCGCGCATGAATACCACGGGTGGGAAAACCGATGAAACATTTATCCGAACGCATACCGACGGCGGTCCGAAGCCCACCGGACAATCAGGACTCCCCCATGGTCGCGCCCTCGCCGTATTACGCCGCATCGCCCGTCCGACGATCCGCTCCGGGCCTCCCGTTCGGCTGGGGCGCCGTCACGGTCCTCCTGGTCGGAGCCGCTCTCCTGATCCTCGGTATCCTGTTGATCCTCTACGGGTTCCTCAGTTTCCTCACGGGGACGATCGGCCAAGCGACCAGCTCGTCCTTCTCGGTGACCGCATTCTTCCAGTCGTTCTTCGGCGCGGTCATGCTGTTCGTCATCGGAGGCGTCCTCGCGGGCATCGGAGGATGGCTGGTCCGCCTCTGGTGGATCTTCCTCCTCGTCGGCGTCGTGACCGGCGCCGGCAATGTGGCCAACACGGCCCGCGGTCGGGCCGAGCAAACGTCGGATGTCCGCGTGCGCTGCCGCAACTGCGGCCGCCTGAACCCGGAGTTCGTCCAGTTCTGCATGGCCTGCCAGCAGCCCGTGTGACCGGTCCTCAGCGGCGGTTCGGAACCTATTTGAGCCGGCGGCGGAGTTCGCGCGGACCGATGGGGCTCGTCACCCGGTTCGCCCGGCAGTGGGTCGCTGGGGAGACGATGGCCGACGCGATTCGGGTCGCGAAAGAGGCGAACGCTCGCGGGCTCGACGCGCTCGTGAACCACCTCGGCGAGCACTACCGCGAGAAAGCGCCCGTCGAGTCGACGAGACGCGAATATCTGAGCTTGCTCGCGACGATGCAGTCCGAGGGAGTCCGCGGCGAGGTGAGCATCAAGCCGACCCAGTTCGGAGTGTTGATCGATCGGGCCTACGCACTCTCCGAGATGATCCCTATCCTTGAGGCGACGAAGGCGCTGGGACGCGTCCTCTGGCTCGATATGGAAAGCGCGCACACGACCGACGACACGATCTGGATCGGTGAGCGGCTCCTCGACCAGTACGACCGCGTCGGAATCTGCCTCCAGGCGAACCTGAAGAGGACGGCCGATGACTTGGACCGACTCCTCGAGGCCCACGCCCGTGTCCGCCTCGTGAAAGGCGCGTACCAAGAGACGCCGGACATCGCCTACCGGACGAGGTCGGAGATCGACCGCGCATACCTCGCGCACCTGGAGACGCTCTTCACGAAAGGCCAGGATTTTGCGGTGGCCAGCCACGACGGTCGAATGATCGAACGCGCCCTTGCCTTGGCGAAGGTGCACCCCACCCCGTTCGAGTTCGCGATGCTCCAGGGAGTGCGCGATCCGCTCAAGATCGAGCTCGTGCGATCGGGACACCGCGTCGCCGAATACATCCCCTACGGCCCGAACTGGCTCCCGTACTTCACCCGGCGACTCCGCGAGCGCCCGCGCAACGTGATCACGATGATCCGCTCCTTTGTGAGCGGGTGACACATCCTTTTCTCCCGTCGCCCCTTTCGAGCGCGTGAACCGTCGCGCCTTCACGCGGACGATGCGGATCCTCGAGTCCCGGTACCCGGTCGAAGATTGGAGCCGCGGGATGACGTCGTTCGAGGTCCTCATCTCGACGATCCTGTCGCAGAGCACGACCGTCGCCAACGAACGCCGCGGTTTCAAGGACCTCCGGTCGCGGGTCGGGATGATCACTCCGCAACGAATCGCAGGGACCCCGGAGGCGGAGATTGCAACGGCGATATGGCACGCGGGTCTCGCGAAGCAGAAGGCGCCACGAATCTCCGCGGTCGCCCGAGCGCTCCAAGAGGGTCGCGGTGATCGTCTCAGACGGATTCTCGAGTTGCCGACCGACCGCGCGCGGCTGGAACTGATGGCCCTCTCCGGTGTAGGTCCTAAAACGGCCGACGTCGTCCTCGCGATGGCCGCCGGCCATCCGACGTTCCCGGTCGACACCCACATCGCCCGCATTGCCCGAAGGTGGAACCTAGTTCGCCGAACGGATTATGAGACCATCCGGGCGGCCCTGGAACGATGGACGCCTCCGGGAAAACGGAAGGCCTGGCACCTCGCGATCATCGCCCATGGTCGAGCGCTCTGCAAGGCCCGGAATCCGCGGTGCGGCGAGTGTCCGGTTCGACGCGATTGTGATTGGTACCGGCGCAGGAGGACCCGAGCACAACGATCACGCCGCGGCACGTCGCCGCGAGCGACAAAGGATTAAGAGCGTCGTGAGATTAGCGCGCGAAGGCGTTCTCGTTGGCCGTCGTCTCGGACTATGTCCATTTGATGAAGCTCCGCATCGACGCCTTGCTGCTGCTCGTGGCCGCCGCCGGGTACGTCGCCACGAGCGGCATCGCCGTGGACCTCTGGCGTTTCAGCCTCCTGATGATCGCCGGCCTTCTCGGGGCCGGAGGGGCCAGCGCGACGAACCATTACCTGGACCGGGACATCGACTCGGTCATGCACCGCACGCGGGGCCGGCCCTTGCCGCAGCACCGCATTGAGCCGCCAGCCGGTGCCCTCGCGTTCGGCGTGGGATTGCTCGGGTTGAGCCTCGCAATCGCAGGATTCGGAATCAACCCCTTGACGGCCGTCATGATCGGCCTCGGGTATGCGGTCTACATCGGGGTGTACACGGTCGGACTCAAGCGCACCCATATGAGCAACATCGTAATCGGCGGGCTCGCGGGCTCGTTCCCCGCGCTCGCGGGGTCGGCCGCCGCGGCGAATTCGCTCAGCCTCCAAGCGGTCCTCATCGCCCTGCTGGTGTTCCTGTGGACGCCGGGACACTTCTGGGCCCTCGCGTATCGAAGTCGCGAGGACTACCGCCGCGCGCGCCTGCCGATGCTCCCTGCGGTTTGGGACGAGCGCCGGTCGGCCATAGCGATCGCCGGCTCCACTGCGATCGTCGCCCTCACGAGCATCGCGTTCTTCTTCACGTCAGCCTTCGACGCCATCTACCTCGTCGTCGCCATCGTCCTGGGCGTCGCCCTCCTCGCGCTCACCGCGAAGTTCATCGCGCATCCCAGCGCCGAGACCGCCTGGGCCGGTTACAAGTTCTCGGGAATCTACCTCGCCCTTCTCCTGATCGGGATGATGGCGGATGCGATCCTCCGGATTCCCCTCTGACGTTCTCCCGTCGACGGACAACGTTCACCTTTAATATTGCACCGACCTTAGCATGCCCCATCCTCTCGGGAAGCCGTTCCTGGAGGCGACGAAAATGGTCTCCCCCCTGAAGGCGGACCTCGCCGGCCCGCGAATCGACAAGGGCCTCGACGACGTCTACGTGAAGGAGACGTCAATCTGCTTCGTCGACGGCCAACGAGGGCGCCTCCTGTACCGCGGGTACGACATCCGCGATCTCGCCGCGCACTCGTCGTTCGAGGAGACCGTCTTCCTCCTCCTGGAGGGACATCTCCCGAATCGGGAAGAGCTCGAGAAGGCGAAGGCCGACTTGGGGACCGCGCGGACCCTTCCCCCGTCCGTCCTGCGGTTGCTCCGTTCGATGCCCGAGCACGCGCCACCGATGGATGTCCTCCGGACGGCCGTCTCGTACATGTACAGTTTCGACCCCGAACGGGACGACATGACGCGCGCGGCGAACATGCGCAAGGCCCGTCGACTCGTCGCCCAGTTCGGGACGATCGTGGCCACGTACGAGCGGATCCGTAAGGGACAACGCGTCGTCCGTCCCGACCCGAGGCTTGGTCACGCGGAGGATTTCCTTCGGATGATGACGGGCCGGCGGCCCGATTCGGTCCATGCGCGGATGATGGACGTGGCGATGATCCTCTACGCGGACCACGCGATGAACGCGTCGACCTTTGCCGCGACGGTCGCGGCGTCGACGCTCGCGGACCTGTACAGCACGATCGTCGCCGCAATCTCGACGCTCAAAGGCCCGCTCCATGGCGGCGCGATCGAGGCGTCCCTGAACACAATCGAGCGGATCGGTCGTCCGGAGGCCGCAGAGGAGTTCGTCCTGAACACATTGCGGAACAAGGAGAAAGTCTTCGGGTTCGGACATCGCGTCTACAAGACGTACGACCCGCGGGCGCTCATCCTCAAGGATTACGCGCATCGCCTCGCGGAGATGAGCGGAGACGACACGTACTACCGGATCGCGACGATCATCGAGGACACGGTCGTGCGGGCGCTCGCGTCGAAACACATCTACCCGAACGTGGACTTCTATTCGGGCCTCGTCTTCCACGACCTGGGGATCCCGACGGACCTGTTCACCCCGGTCTTCGCCGTCGCCCGGATTGCCGGCTGGACGGCTCAGGTCATCGAGTATTGGGAGGACAATCGCCTCCTGAGGCCGCTCGACTGGTATGCGGGCCCGAAAGACCTCGAGTACGTGCCCATCGACGAGCGTCCTTGAGGCGAAGGGCATGCCGTCGGAACGCCTCGTCCTCCGGCCCCCCGACGTGGGCCACAAGATCCTGATCGCGGAGAGCGGGCTGCGCGTGCCGGACGACCCCATCATCCCGCTGATCGAGGGCGACGGCATCGGTCCGGAGGTCGTGCGGGCGGCCCGGACCGCGATCGATGCCGCGGTCGCAGGCGCCTTTGGAGGCCGTCGACGAATCGGCTGGTATCCGGTCCCCGCCGGAGAGCGAGCGATGTTCCAGTACGGCGACATGCTCCCGGAGGCAACCCTTGGCGCGATCCGAGAGTATGTCGTCGGGCTGAAAGGACCGCTGACCACGCCCGTAAGCGTCGGCTTCCGATCCTTGAATGTGGCGTTGCGGAAGGCGCTCGATCTGTACGCCAACGTGAGGCCGGTCTACTGGATTCCCGGCGTCCCGAGCCCCGTCACTCATCCGGAACGGCTCGATATCGTCATCTTCCGCGAGGGCACGGAAGACGTCTACGCCGGGATCGAATGGGAGAAAGGGTCTCCGGAAGCGAGGCGGATGATTGAGGTCCTCGACAAAGAGTTCCACGCCCAGGTGCGTCCGGACAGCGGGATTGGCCTCAAACCCGTGAGCGAGACGGGCTCGAAGCGTCTGGTCCGAAAGGCGATCCGGTACGCGATCGACAACGGCCGGAAGTCCGTGACCCTCGTGCACAAGGGAAACATCATGAAGTACACCGAGGGCGCGTTCCGCACGTGGGGTTACGATGTCGCGAGGGACGAGTTCCGCGAGTCGACGATCCCCTGGGACGACGTCATGAAGTCGTACGGCGGAAAAGCGCCGAAGGGCAAGGTCGTGATCAAGGACGTCATCGCAGACAACATGTTCCAGCAACTCCTCTTGCGGCCGGAAGAATACGACATCCTCGCGACGACGAATCTGAACGGCGACTACTTGAGCGACGCGGCCGCGGCGCAGATCGGCGGGTTGGGCGTGGCAGCCGGCGGGAACATTGGGGACGCCCGCGCGCTGTTCGAGCCCGTCCATGGGAGCGCCCCGAAGTACGCGGGGTTGGACAAGGTCAACCCCACCGCGGAAATCCTCGCGGGCGTGATGATGCTTGACTACCTGGGATGGCGCGAAGCGGCCGGTCGGCTCCGGGCCGCGGTGAAAGCGGTCGTCGGATCGAAGGTCGTCACGTACGACCTTGCGCGCCTCATGCCCGGGGCCAAGGAAGTCCCCACCTCCGCGTTTACCCGGGCGATCGTCGATGCGATGGACGGAGAGGGCCGGTGAGGAGCCGCGCCGGCCATGCGTGCCGCACGAGACTCGAGACCGCTGTCTGCCAAGAGATGGACCGCCAGGGGCTCCCGCATGAACATCGCTCTCTGCGTTTTCGGGTGCACGATGCCCGGGGAGGCTCGGCGAAATACGAGCCGGCCATCGTCGCGCGCCGCGGTCCGATCCTGTTCCTCGTCGAGCCGGTCGAGTCGGCGCGAAGTGGCACCGTCCGACGCTTCACCGGATTCTTGGAGCAGCACTCGCCGGAAATCGTCCTGGTTCTCGCGACGACCGACGCGGCGGTGCACGAGATTCCTCCCGAGGCATACGACGAGATTTATGGAGCATCCGAGATCGGAAGATTGACCGCGCGAATCCGCGAGCAAGACCCGGAGGGAATCGTGCAGCCGTTCCACAAGTCGCAACGGCGCGTCACGCGGCCCCGCGACACCGCCAAATAAGACAAGGAACATCGCGAGCCGATGGCCGTCACCCATTGGACCGAAGACCTGTTCCTCCGCTATCCGGAGGTGTTCCTCGCGGTTCACGAGAACGCGTGGTCCACCGGCGAGAAGCAAGCGCGCGACCTTCACGCGCTCCTGGAGCGGTTTGGCGTCCCCTCCGGCGGCCGGATTCTCGATGCGCCCTGCGGCATCGGACGGCATTCGACGCGCCTGGCGAAGATGGGCTACCGGACCGTAGGCGTAGACCTGTCCCCGGTGTTCGTCGCGCGCGCGACCGAACTCGCGCGCCAGGAGGGTGTGTCGGATCGCGCGACGTACCGCATCGGAGACCTCCGGAGTCTCACGGAAACGGTGCCGGTGACCGAAGGGCCGTTCGACGCGGCCCTCAACCTCTGGACGTCGCTCGGGTATTACGACGAAGAGACCGATATCCGGATCCTCCAGGAGTACGGGAAGCTCGTCCGCCCGGGAGGGATCCTGGTCGTCTACATCGTGAACCGAGACTTTGTCGTCCGGCATTTCGAGCCGCAGGGCTACGAGGCATTCGGCGACCTCGTGCACATCGAGCAGCGGCACTTGGACCTCGTGACCTCGCGAATGAGGAACGTATGGCGGTTCTTCCGCCGAAACGGGGAGGACTTGGATCACGTTCTGACCGTGCCGATCGAGCACTGCATCTACAGCCTTCATGAGCTTCGCCGCCTCCTCGTGCGCGGCGGATGGCATCCGATGGAGGCGTTCGGCGGGTTCAAGATGGACGCGCCTTCGATCGACAGCCCGACCCAGATCGCCGTCGGGAGGCGATGAATGGCCGCTGGAATCGTTCGCCCGCCACTGGAGGACGTCGAGGCGATTCGGATGTTCCTTCAGGAGGAAGGCATCGCGCTCGGTGCGCACCTGCTCGATGCGCCATGCGGGATCGGTCGACGAGCGATTGGGCTGGCCGAATCCGGATACGAGATCACCGCAATCGATACGAACGAGATCGGAATCGCGGCGGCAAAGGAACGGATCCCCGCTGCAATTGCCAATCGCCTCCACCTCGCGGCAGTCCCCCGCGACGCGATGCCCGGAATTTCCGCGGGCACCCGGTTCGACGCAATCCTCTGCTTGGACCACGCGCTGGGTCGGAGGTCCACGGCGGACGATGTCGCCTTCCTTCGTCGCCTCGAGGCTCATGCTCGCCCCGGAGGGAAGCTGATCTTGGACTTCTTGAACCGCGACTTCTTCGCATCCCGACCGCGGCCGTTCGCGTTCCACACGATCGGCTCGCTGGAGCAACACGAGTTCCGATCGTTCGACCCGGTGACCAGCGCGCTGCGATTGGAGTGGAAATTCTATGAACGTGTGGGCGAAAACTTGAAGCACCGCACCGATTCGTCCGCAGAGCTCGTCCTCCTCACGCCGCGGGACCTCGCTGCGATTCTCGGGCAATCGGGTTGGCGGATGGTCGGCGC
Source organism: Methanobacteriota archaeon (assembly GCA_005878985.1). GTDB lineage: Archaea > Thermoplasmatota > Thermoplasmata > RBG-16-68-12 > RBG-16-68-12 > RBG-16-68-12. The sequence goes on along the minus strand of VBMA01000081.1, from coordinate 9,418 downwards.
CTGGGGCGGATGGCACCGGGAGGCGGTGACCGCGGACCACCGCAAGCTGATCGTCCTCGCAACACCCGCGGGTTGAAAAGGGAACGCGCGTTCCTCGAGAGCGCATGGCGCTGACCGCCCTCGACACGGTTGCGGTGACCGCCTTCCTCGCGGTCTCCCTTTCGATCTTCGGGCGGAAGATGTATCTCCGCCTTCGGTACCTGTTCACCGCGCAGCGGAAAGAACCGCGGTGGGACCACCTCCCGACCCGTGTGAAGAACTTCGTCGTATACGGGATCTTTCAGCGGAAGGTCGCGCGGGAGTGGTACGCGGGCGTCCTTCACTCGTTCATCTTCTGGGCGTTCGTCATCCTCGGGGCGAGCGTCGTCGAGATCACGGCCCAGGCGTACGCCCCCGGATGGCGGGTCCCCACCCCGACGATCGCGGGGTTCTCGCTCAGCGGTCCGCTCTACCTCGCTGAGGAGGGCATCGCCGCCCTCGCGGCGATCGGGGTCGGGATGGCCCTCTACCGGCGGTACGTGATCAGGCCGAAGAAGCTCATGCACGAGGGCATGCGCGACGCGACGATCGTCCTGTGCTTCATCCTCGGCATCGTCGTTTCATTTCTCCTGTTCAACGCCGCGGACGCCGCCGCTGGGGCGGTCGCCCTCCCGGAATGGAAGCCGATCTCGTCGGCGATCGCGAGCACTTCGATCTTCAGCTCCGATCCCGCGTTCTGGTGGCGGACGTTGTGGTGGACGCACGTCGTCCTCCTGTTCTCGTTCTTGGCCTACGTGCCGCACTCGAAGCACATCCACATCATCTTCGCAATCGTGAACACGTTCTTCATGGACCTGACCCCAAAGGGCGCGTTGAAGATCGTGGATCTGGAGAAGACCGAGACGTTCGGTGTGAATCGAGTCGAGCAACTCTCATGGCGGCAGCTCCTCGATGGATACGCGTGCACGGAGTGCGGACGCTGCACCGCTGCCTGCCCGGCGAACGCGACCGGCAAACCGTTGGACCCGATGCGAATCATCACGAACATACGGGACACGCTGAACGACCAAGGCGCCGCGATCGTGGGAGGGCACGTCGAGGGCCTGCCGGACATGTTCGAGACGGTCCATTCGGACGAGGGGATCTGGGCGTGTACGACCTGCTACGCCTGCGTCTACGAGTGCCCGGTGATGAACGAGCATGTGCCGAAGATCATCGACATGCGAAGGAACCTGGTCCTGACACAAGGGAAAATCCCGCCCGAGTCGATGGACATGTTGCGGAACATCGAGACGAACTACAACCCGTGGGGCATTGGATGGGACCAGCGCGGCCGGTGGGCCGAGGGCCTCGGGGTCCGGACCGTCGCCGAGGCGATTGCGGCGAACGAGCCGATCGATATCCTGTACTGGGTCGGCTGCGCGGCCTCGTTCGACGATCGGAACCGGAAGGTCGCGCAGGCCTTCGCCCGCATCCTGCGGAAGGCCGGCGTTCGATTCGCCATCCTGGGAGCCGAGGAAAAGTGCACGGGGGACCCGGCGCGGCGCATCGGCAACGAATACCTCGCGCAGACGATGATTCGGGCGAACGTGACGACGCTGAACCAATACGGGGTGAAGCGGATTGTCGCGAGCTGCCCGCACTGCTTCAACGCGATCAAGAACGAGTACCCCGAGTTTGGAGGGACGTATGAGGTCGTCCATCACAGCCAATTCCTCCAGGAATTGATCCGAGAGGGGCGGCTCACTCCCACGCGAGACGTACTCCAGTTCCTGACGTACCACGATCCGTGCTACCTGGGACGATACAACGACGTGTACGACGAACCGCGGGACGTGTTGCACCGCATCCCCGGCGTCCGCGTCGTCGAGATGCGCGAATGCCGTGATCACGGATTCTGCTGCGGCGCCGGCGGGGCGCGGATGTGGATGGACGAGCGGACGGGCGAGAAGGTGAATCACCGCCGGCTGAGCCACATCGAAGAGACGCAGGCCAATGCGGTGGCAACGGCGTGTCCGTACTGTCTGATCATGTTCGACGACGCCACGAAGACGAAGAACCGCGAGGACATCCGCCGATTCGACATCGCGGAACTCCTGGAACGGTCGCTCCCGTAGACGTCCCCGAGACGTCGACATATGCCGTGAAAGGTTTTTCTATCGCGGTCGACAGATGGGGGTCCCAGGGGCGGACCCATGGTCTTCGCTTCGTACTCGGATGTGGCGGCCCTCGTTGGCCGCGTGGCGCTCGGGGCGCTGTTCGTGTCCCACGGCTGGCCGAAGATCAAGGACATCACGAAACCGGTCGGCTTCGTGAAAGGGACCGGCTGGCCCGGGGGGGCCGCGTTCGCGGTCCTCTTCACGCTGCTTGAATTCTTCGGCGGTCTCGCCCTGATCATTGGCCTCCTGACGCAAATCGTGGCCGTCCTCTTCGTCCTTGAGATGATCGCGACGACGGTGTTCTCGAAGACGAAGCTGGGCAAGAAATTCAGCCTAGGATACGAACTCGATCTGGCATACGCGGCCTTCGCCCTCGTCTTGGCATTCCTGGGGCCGGGCGCGTGGTCCCTCGATCGGCTCCTCGGTTGGGCCTAGAGACCGTTGATTTTGTTCGCCAGATCGAAATCGAGGTTCGTCAGGCCGCCCTTGTCATGCGTCGTCAGCGTGAGTCGGACCGTCGCCCACGAGTTCGCGATGTCCGGATGATGGTTCATCGCCTCCGCGAGCGCGCCGACCTGGTTGATGAACGCGAGTGCCTCGGAGAAATCCCGGAATGTCCAGGTCCGCTCGATCGCCTTGCCGGCGCGAGACCAGCCGGGGACCTCACGAAGGCGGGCTGCGACCTCGTCCTCGGAGAGGAGGGCTCGCCGGGCCACGGGAGCCGGAAGGACCATGGCGGGCAAAAGGTTGGCGTCTCCGAAATCAACCTTGTTTAAGGTTAACATGGGGCTCCGCTCGAATCGCTCGGATGGCCCTACCGCACGATCACGATTGGCGTCTGTGCGATGATGTCGAACCCCCAGGCGATGTCCAGGCCCACATGGAGGACATAGCTGTAATATGAATATGTCCCGCGGTAACTCGATGCGACGTCCGCGGGAATCGGGATTTCGAACGTGAATGGCACCCCGATCCGGATCTGCTCCATCGGCACCGACACCTCCGTGCGATAGGTCTCCGTGGTCTCCTGCTGGCCGTCCGCCTTCGCCCACTCCCCTCCGAGGAGCCGGGTATAGACCCGTCGGATCCGGGTGTTCTCGGCCTGGTTCAATGTGATCCGGCAACCGATCAGCTCCCGCGCGAAGAACCGGTCACCGTCCAGCTCCACGAAGACTTCGGGGCCCTGGCCGCCCGACCGGAATCGGACGGGCTGGGCATACGTGCGGACGCTCGGGCGATCGTAGAACACGAAGATCTCGGTCGTCCAGACGGTATCGAGCCACAGAGGGACATCGAGCCGCGCCGTGAGGATGTACTTCACACTCGCGTGTCGACCCGCGTACGAGGGGAGGGCGTGGAGCGGAATCTGGAACTGGAACGGATACCGGTACGTCCCCGGCTGGATCGACTCCTCCCCGCGCACCGGGAGGCGCCATTGCACGATGGTCGCCTTCGAGCGATACGTGACCGTCGTCTTCCCGGCGCTTCGCGTGATGACGGTCTCCTCCGTGCCGGTGAAGTCGACGTACAGTCCGCGGCTCGAGACCTCGCGCGTCGTTTCGATGACGACGGTGCCCTCGATCACTTCCCCGGTGTAATACGACATCCGAGGCAATTCGACCACGATCTCCCGGGGCGTCGACTCACCTCAGGGCGACATGGCTCACCGGACGAGGAACCGCGTGCCGCAATACGAACACGTCGCGATGCCGAATCGATCGACGTTCGTCGGCGGGCCGCCGCAGTTCGGGCAGCTCAACGCGACGGGCCCATGCTGGCCCGCGGGGACCATCGGTTGCTGGATCGGCGGCGGGGGCGGGATCGACCGGCGGCTCGAGGCCGAGGACAGCGCGAGGATGACGAAGATGATGACGAACAGGAACGGGACGCAGACGAACGGCGCGAATCCCAAGGGAAAGAACGTCGAGGAACCCACGAAGGAGAAGGCGATCGCGGACACCGCCAGGATCCCGACGACGACTGCGAGGACGAGGCCGATGGCCACGGTGTTCGGCGATGGACTGCGCGGAACCGGGGCGGGAAACCATCCCGCGGGCGGGGGAGGCGGTTGGGCCACGCCTCCGAATTGGACCGGACTTAGATGAAGGCTCCGGGCTCCCGCCGCGTCAACTCTTGAGTTCCTTCAAGGTCGCGGGCAGGAGTTTCAGGACATCCGCCACGATCCCCACGTGCGCCACCTCGAAGATCGGCGCACTCGGATCCGTATTGATGGCGATGATCAGGCTCGCGTCCTTCATGCCGGCGACGTGTTGCATCGCGCCGCTGATTCCGCAGGCCACGTACAGCTTCGGCCGGACCGTCTTGCCGCTCTGCCCGACTTGACGCGTCTTCGGCAGCCAGTCCATGTCCGTGAGCGGCCGGGAGGCGCCGACGACTCCGCCGAGGGCTTTCGCGAACTCCTCGATGAGAGGGAGGTTCTCCTTCTTCTGGATCCCGCGGCCTGCGGACACGACGATGTCCGCCCCGGCGATGTCGATGTCCTGGACCTGCGGGCGCTCGATCGAGAGGAACCGAGTCCGGGCCTTCGACGGATCGATTCGGACCGGCATCACGGTGACCGTCCCGCCCGCGGCGGGCCCGGCCGGTTTCACGGAACCGGGTCGCACGGTCGCCACGATCGGCCGGCTCGACGCAATCTCCACTTCCACCTGGACCTTCTCGTTCAGGAGGCGGCGGGTGGCGACGAGACGCTCGCCCTCGAAGCGCAAGGCGAGGCAATTCGTGACCAGTGGAAGATCCATCGCACCGGCGAGCGCGGGCGCGAGGTCGTAGCCTTGGGACGTGTGGGCGACGAGGATGAGACGGGGGTTCGCGCTCTCGACGACGGCGCGAGCCGCTTGGCCGTATCCGTCGGGCGTGTATTCCGCCAATGCCGGGTCGTCGGCAAGGAGGACCTCGGCTCCGATGGCGGCGAGGACGTCCGCGAGGGCCCGTACATCATGTCCGAACAGCGCAACACGGCTGTGGCCTCCCGAACGAGATCCGAGTTCCCGACCGACGGCGATCGCCTCTAAGGTCGATGGCGCGACGTGGCCTTCCAGATGTTCCGCGAAGATCAGGACGTCGCCCGGCAGCCGCTCACCTCCGTCCGAACCCTTTGTCCCGGAGGAACTGCGCGAGTTTCTTCGCCTGCTCGTCGACGGAACCGGTGATCATCTCGGCGTGGCCCTTCGCCGCGGGCGGCGAGAGCCCTCGGACGGCGAATGTGTACGGGAGCGGAACGGCCTCCCAGGATGCGAAGCCGAGCGCCGCGGGGGAGAGCTCCCTGATCGGCTGGCGGGCCGCTTTCATGATCGCCGGGAGCGGCGCGTACCGCGGCGTGTTCGCGCCGAACTGGATCGTGAGCACGGCCGGGAGCGCGATCGAATAGAGCCGTTGGAGTCCGCCTTCGAGCTCGCAGGCGACCTCGAGCCCGTTGCCCTTCACCTCAACGCGCGTCACGACGCTCGCATGGGGGAGGCCGAGGAGGCCCGCGACGAGTCCCCCCGTCGCCGAATTCACGAGATCGTCCGACTGCACGCCGGTCAGCACGAGGTCGTGAGGCATCGTGCGAATCGCCGCCGCGAGGAGACGCGAGACCTTGCCGACGTCGTACGCGGCCGCTTCGTCGAACGCGATCCGGATGACCTCGTCCGCTCCCTTCGCGAGCGCCTCGCGCAGCATCTGCTCCGTGCGCTTCGGGCCTGCGGTCAGCGCGACGACGCGACCTCCGGATTTCTCCTTGAGCCGGACGCCCTCCTCGAGCGCGTACTCGTCCGCGCCGTTCAGCTTGTAGTTGAGCGCGTCCCGCTTGATGTCCTTCCCATCCGGCGCGATCTGAAATTGCAGATCCGGATTCGGGATCTGTTTCAGACACACGACGATGTTCAGCGGCACGGCGCGCGGGCGTACAAGAGGACGCTATTTAATCGTGTCGTGCAATTCGAGTCGAGGATGGTCGACACGCCGTGGCGGTCGCTTTCGAGCCCCGACGGCGGACGCGAGTACCTCGCGCTGCTCTCCTACCTCCCGCTGAAGGGATTTCGCAAAATGCTCACACTCCAGCGGCAATCCAGCAAGGTCGGAAGGCAGCTCGCAGAAACCCGCGGCCTCGTCGGCTATTCGTTTCGCGCGAAGTTCGCGAGCCACCGTTTCTGGACTCTCTCCATCTGGGAAGATGAGCAGGCGCTGATGGCGTTCGTCGGCCGGGATCCGCACCGAGCGACGATGGGCCTGCTCCAACCCTACATGGGCGAGAGCGCGTTCACGCGATGGACGATCCGTGGTTCCGACGTCCCGCCCTCATGGGACGATGCGATCCGGCGATCCGACGTCGGGGCGACGAAATGAAGGGCGGCAGGCCCGCGGGCCCGCCTTCGTCCGCCTACGGGAAAATCCCGCGCCACTTGTACGCTTCGACGACGCGGGCGATCGCCACCATGTACGCGGCCTGGCGCATGTCGACCTTCTTCGTTTCCCGCATCTCCCAGACCCGGTTGAAGGCGCTCACCATGATGCCTTCGAGCTTGTCGTCGACTTCCTTCTTCGTCCAGAAGAATTCGGACAGGTTCTGCACCCACTCGAAGTACGAGACCGTCACGCCGCCGCCGTTGGCAAGGATGTCCGGGATCACGAGGATGCCCCGCTTGTGCATGATGTCGTCCGCCTCGGGCGTCGTCGGGCCGTTCGCTCCTTCCGCGACGATCTTCCCCTTGATGCGGGGCGCGTTCTCCGAGGTCAGGATGCCCTCGAGGGCGCACGGGGCGACGATGTCGACCTCGAGCTCCATGAGCGCCTCGTTCGTGATCTCCCGCGTTCCCGGGAATCCGACGACGCTCCCGGTCTTCTCCTTGAACGCGAGGACCTCTTTCGGGTCGAAGCCTTTCTCGCTGTAGATGCCGCCCTTCGAGTCGGAGACCGCCACGATCTTCGAGCCCTGCTCGTCATGCATCAACCGGGCATAGTGGGATCCGACGTTTCCGAATCCCTGGACCGCGACGCTCGCGCCCTTCAGGGTCAGCTTGACTTTCTTGCCGGCCTCGCGGGTGGCATACATCATGCCCCGCGACGTCGCCTCGTCCCGGCCGAGCGAACCGCCGATGACGAGCGGCTTGCCGGTGACGACCCCCGGTTGGGCGAACCCTTTATTCATCGAGATCGTGTCCATGATCCAGGCCATCGTCTGGCTGTCCGTGTACACGTCCGGCGCGGGGATGTCCTTCTCCGGCCCGATGATGATCGAGATCTCGGACGCGTACCGGCGCGTCATGCGCTCGAGCTCGTCCTTCGACATCTCCTTCGGGTTGCAGATCACGCCACCCTTCGCGCCGCCGTACGGGATGCCCATGACAGCACACTTCCAGGTCATCCAGCACGACAGGGCCCGGACCTCGTCGAGGGAGACGTTCCAGTGGTACCGGATGCCGCCCTTGAAGGGCCCGATCGCATCGTTGTATTGCACACGGAAGCCGGTGAAGACCTTCACCCTGCCATTGTCCATCTTCACGGGGAAGTGCACCGTGAGTTCGCGGCGCGGGCTCTTCAAGACCTCGAGGAGCCCGGAGTCCAAGTTCAACTTCTTGCCGGCCCGGTCGATCTGCTCCCGGGCGATCTCGAAAGGATTCAGCGTTTCCTTCACTTTCGCCATGCCACACGCCTCCCGAGCATCCGACGGATGTCGAAGGTGGCCGCGAGTAGAGCCGTCCGCTTTTAAAGATTGTGCTCGAAGTTGTGGGAACGATTCTCACGGGCCGCCCGGAGGACGCTTCAGCGGCTCCGGTCGTCGGAGGCCGGCTTCGCATAGTCCGATGGATCGACGAGGTTGTGCGGTTTCTCGCCGCGCAGGAACCGCAGCACGTTCTCCAACGCGGCCTCCATCGCGCGCCCTCGCTGGCCCGCGACGAAGGGCGCTACATGCGGCGTCATGACGATGTTCGGAAGATCCTGGAACGGACGATGGAACGGCCGTCCGTCCTTCGTGTCGGGGTATGTCCACCACGTGTCGAGGGCGGCCCGAAACCTCGGACGGGCTTTGAGATGTTCGAACAGATCGTCTTCGACAATCAGCTTGCCGCGAGCGATGTTCACGAGGATCGCGTCCTCCTTCATGCGCGCCAGGAAGCCACGGTCCACTAGGCCGTGGGTCGCGCGGGTGAGCGGGAGCGCAAGGAAGACCGCGTCTGCCTGAGGCAGGTATCGGGGCAGATCCTCCATCGTGCCGACGGCATCCGCGATTTCCTTCGAGGGACGCGACCGAGCGACCCCAACGACGTGCATGTCGAAGGCCTTGCAACGCCGTGCGATCTCCGATCCGATCCCGCCGAGGCCAATGATGAGGGCCGTCGAACCCGCGAGCCCCTTGTTCTCGACGGTTTGATTGAAAGTCCCGCGTCGGATCTCTTCCGTTCGAGCCACGACATCCTTCGCGGCGGCGAGGAGGAGCGCCATCGCATGCTCCGCGACGGAGACGCCGTACGCGCCCGCATTGCTGCACACGATTGCGGACGGCGGAAATCGCTCGAACGGGAAATGGTCGACTCCGGCGACGAGCGACTGGATCATCCGCACCTTTCGGGCCTTCTCCCGGAAGTCGAGCGGGAACTCTCGGGGGAACCCCATGGACACGACGACGTCCGCGGTCGACCACGCCGCGTCGCGCTTCTCGGGCGGCAAGTCTTCCAGGATCGCCGGCTCGAACACCCCGGCCGCTTTCTTCGCTACGGCGGCGCGGCGCTCCGCGTCCATCGGGACGATGAACAGGACCCGAGCCATGGGGCCACCCACCGCACCGCGGGACTTGGCCCTTTCGACGGCGCCGCCTAGGTCAGCATTCCGAGTAACCGCACGAGTGGCACTTGACGCAGCCTTCCTCGAACACGAGGGACTTGCCGCACTCCGGGCACTCCGGATTCAGGCCTTTCCGCAGCAGCTCCGCGGCGTCGCGGCTCTCCTTCTCCATCTCGATGTCCGTCTCGACCGCCCCGCCGAGCTCGTCGTACGTCTCGACGGGCGGCTGAACGCCAGTCTTCTGCATCCCGATGTGCCGCTTGATCGCCTTCGCGATCGCGTCCGGGATCGAGTAGACGCGCTCCCCGTGGTCGATCGCGATCCGCGGGCTGCGGATGCCCTCGAGCTGGTCGATGATCTCGTCGACCGGGACGCCGGACCGCAGGCACAGGGAAACGAGGCGCGCGATGCCTTCCGTGAAGGAGGCAGTATATCCGCCGCCGCGGCCGATCTGCGCGAACACTTCGAAGAGGCCTTTCTCGTCCTCGTTGACC
>VBMA01000172.1 GCA_005878985.1 Methanobacteriota archaeon | reverse complement strand
TTCGCACCACAAGACCGGATTCTCCGCGCTCGTGTTCGACGAGGGCCGCTTCCAAGTCATGCCCGTCATCAGTCCATAGGTGGTCCATGCCGAATTCAATCCTGTGTCCGGGCTGCTCGTCGTTGAATCGGCCGGACGCCGTCAACTGCCGGGTCTGCGGTCGACGAATCGAGAGCCCCGCCGTCCCGAGTCGGAAGGATCCCTCGGTCGCCCTGCAACGCGTGACGAGCGGGGAGGTCTTCACGGCCGTGGTCGCCGAGACGACGAGGAAGCCGTCGCCCGATCGAGCGACCGAAGGTCCGGCGACCGCTGCGGCGACCGCCACCTCCGTCGAGCCGAACCTCGAGGACAACTCGGACGTCTTGGCAGCCGCGGTGGACGGAATCCGAGCGAAGGCCCAGGGGGAAGGCCATCGCTTCAAGCCGTACGTCCGCTCGAGCAACCGCAAGGCGCCGACCCCTGCCGCGCAACGAGAGGCCGCAAAGCACCTGCACGATGCGGTCGCGCTTCTGCGCGAAATGCGATTCGCCGATGCGATCGAGCCGCTCCTCAAGTCTATCTCTCGCGACGATGACGATCGGCGGCCGTGGATTCTGCTCGCCGAAGCGTATCTACGCCTTGGGCGACCGTACAAGTCCGCGGTCGGATACCTCCGCGCCCTCGAACTCAGCCCGAAGGACGAACAGGCGTGGCTCGGACTCGGCCGCGTCCTCCGGATGCTCGGCGACACGCAGACCGCCGCCGCTATCCTCGATCGGGCAACGTTGATCCATCCCACCCATGCGGAAACGTGGGTGGAGCGCGGCCTGATTTACGAGTCCCTCCAGAATCTCCCGGAGGCGGCCGCCTGTTTCGCCAAAGTCTTGGAACTTCGACCGGAACATCGACTCGCGCAAGAGAAGTCCCAAGAGATTGGAGCGAAGGTCGCGCAAAGCCGGGCTTCGGCAGCCGCCCCGCTGGCCACCGTTCAGATCGCGTCGGCCGCCGCAGAATCGTTGGGCCCCACGGCCGAAGAGGAGCGAGAGCGAGATATCCTGGACGAGATGGAGGAAGCGTTCTCCATTGAGACCTCGTTAGCGGCCGAGCGAGGCAGCGCCGCGGTCGTCACGCAGGCCGCCGAGGCGCCCGGCCGCGTGCGCACGTTCGTCGAGGGCCTGGATGAGACGCTCGAAGGCGGGGTCCCGTGGGGCCACGTCGTCCTCATCGAAGGCGCGCCAGGGACGATGAAGTCGTCCCTGGGTTTCTCGATCCTCCTGCAGAACGCGGCGCGTGCCGGCCTGCATTGCCTCTACTTGAGCCTCGAGGAACGTGGTTCGAGCCTCCTCAAGCAGATGGGTTCTCTTGGCCTCCACCTCGAAGTTCCAAAAGGATCGCTCGTCGTCCTCGACCCGAGGAGCGCGACGAACCTCCTCGGCGAGAAGAAGGACTGGCTCGAGGGCCTCCGCGAGGGGATCCGGTCCGTCAAGGAACAACGGGGCCTCGACCTGATCGTCATCGACTCGCTCGAGGCGCTCGAGGTCCTCGCGAAGTTCAAAGACCGACGGCGGGAGATCTACCGGCTCTTCGAGTGGCTCCGCGACCTCGGCATCACGAGCTTCCTCGTCACGGAACGGCCGGACTGGGTCGTGGCCGGTCACGTGCTCCAGGGACGCTGGGACGAGGAGTTCCTCGCGGACGGCGTGATCCACCTCCGGATGCACCTCGTGACAGACTCGACGGCGCAGCGCCGGCTGCGGGTCGTGAAGATGCGGGGGACGAAACACAACACCGGATACCTCGCGATGGACTTCGACGAGGGTCGCTTCCGCGTCACCCGAGCGATGAGCTCCTGAGGAGACCCGATGGCCCGCCCCTTGGTGAAGACGCACATCCGCGGCTTCGACGAGGACGTGCTCCGCGGCGGGATCCCGCAAGGCCACGTCGTCCTCGTGCGGGGCGCGAGCGGGACGATGAAGTCGTCCCTCGCGTACTACGTCCTGTACCACAACGCGCTCGAAGGCGCGCCGGGCCTGTACGTCACGCTCGAGCAGACCGCGGCGGGCCTCCTCGAACACATCGCGGGGCTCGGCCTCAAGGCCACCGCGGTCTCCGAGGCGCTTCCGATCCTGGACTTGAGTCGCGGCCGCGAGTACCTCGAGGAGATGGTCGCAAAGGTCGGGTCGATGACGGAGACGGCCGCCCCGAGGGGGGAGGCCCTCCTCGCGGTCCTGAAGGCGAAGATCTTCGAGCTCCGCATGAGGCGGAACTTCCGGCTCCTTGCGATCGATTCGTGGGACGCGCTCGAGCTCGTCCTCGAGTTCGACGATCGCCGGGCCGAGACGTTCGGTTTCTTCGAGTGGCTCCGGGACCTCGGCGTCACGAGCCTGTTGATCTCGGAGGAGCCCGCTCTCGAGGCGCCGCCGACCGCGCTGGAGGAGGAATTCCTCGCGGACGGCATCATCCACCTTCGACTCGAGCCGGTCACCGAGACCGCGTTCCAGCGGCGCGTCCAGTGCGTGAAGATGCGGAGCGTGAACCAGGACAGCGACGACCACACCCTCCTCTTCGAGAACGGTCGGTTCGAGGTCGCGCGGGCGATCGGGTGAGCGGATGGACGCCCGCCTCCGGACGTTCTTGATCCGCTCCGCATTCCTGTTCCTCATCTCCCTCGTGCTCGTCGCCGGCTTCTGGTACCACCGCGAGTTCTACCAGATCGGCTTCACGAACCTGCTGATCATTGGCGGCCTCGTCACGTTCCTCGTCATCTGGGCCGCCCGACTCGCCCTGTCCGGCGAACTGCCCCGCGGTCGTCCTCGGGGCGAACTGACGTTCTCCGTCGAGGAAGGGGACCGCCTCCTGAAGGCGATGACGCGGCTGGTCGTC
>VBMA01000051.1:9350-17084 GCA_005878985.1 Methanobacteriota archaeon | reverse complement strand
GGCAGTCGCTCCAATACTTGCCGACCGGCGCGCCGCACTCCCCGCATTCGCCGCCGGTCGCCGTCTGGTCCGCCTTGATGACGACCAGCTCGGGATTCTTCAGCTTGTCCCACCGCGGGTCGCGGACGAGGAGGAACGCGAAGTCGTCGGCCCACGTTTCGAGTTCGAGGAACGCGAGTTTCCGGCCCGCGAGGAGTTCGTTGACGCCCTTCAGGAAATCACGCGCGTCCTTGAATCGGACGACCTTCTCCTGATCCCCCAGGATCAGTTTGGCCTTTCGCAGATTCAGCTCCTGGTCCAGCCAGGTGGCATCCTTCGCGGCGAGCGTCAGCTTGAAGGAACTGAGTCGCGGGTTGACCTCTTTCAGGATCGCGTCGAGCTCGAACGTCTCCGGCACGTGGAAGCCGAGCCAGTCCGCGAGGACCCGGGTCACCGCTTTGTACGGCGCGGTCCGGTACTCGGCGACGAACGCGCCCTCGCCGCCCGGGTAGGCGGCAATCCGCTTCGCGAACACGGCCTTTGTCGGGGCGACCGTGAGCCCGAGGTCGACGAGCCCGGCATGGGCCTCGTTGACGAATACCTCGACCTCGCCCGGCTTTGGTGGAGTGGGCGGTGGAGCGGGCTTTTCCTCGGGCTTCTTCGCCGAAGGCTCCTGCTTCAGGACCGTCTCGGCCGGGGCCGGTTTCGCCGCGGGCCTCTCCTTCTCTACCTTCGGCGGCTTCTCCGGCTCCTTTTCTGGTTTGCCTTTGTCAGGCTTCTCTTTCTTCCAGAATCGGAGGGGCATCGACCGCGGAAACCCGGGTGGCTGATAATAAGAGTTGCGCCCTGAGGACCGCAATCCAGACCGACGTCCCGTCGACGGCGATAAGTAGCCGGGTCGCGTAGCCCCGGCGGCTGCCCGGATCCTCATGACGTCTGCGCCCCGCGTTCTCTCCTCCCAACCGCTGCGTGAAGCCTGGCCCCCCATCTCCGAGGAGGAGGTCGAACTCCCGAGCGGCGCGCGGAAGCGCTGGATCCGGATGCACTTCGGCACGTCGGCGGCCGTCCTTCCCGTCACCCCGCAGAAGCAGATCGTCCTCACGCGCGAGTACCGCCATGGCCTCGGACGGATCGTCCACTCGTTGCCCGGGGGGACCGCGCGGAACGGGGAGTCGGCGGAGGCGTGCGCGCGACGCGAGCTGATGGAAGAGACGGGCTACCAGGCGCCAAAGTTCCTCGAGATGTACGCGGGGAACAACCTGACCGCGTATCTCGAAGGGACCCTGCACTTGTTCTTCGCCAGAGACTGTCAGTCGACGGACCAGCGGCCCGATCCGGACGAAATCCAGGCCGTCGAGCGGATGAGCGTGACGAAGGCGCTCTCGAGTGCGCGAGCCGGAGAATTCGAGTCCGCGGTCGTCACGCTCGCGATCCTCATGGCCGATGCACGGGGTTGGCTCATCGGTTAGGGTTGCTAGCACTGCCCGATCAGTTCGCGGTCAGCGAATGTATCCTGGACGGGAGACTACCGCGCCCTCGACGTCCGCGACTAGCCACGCATTTCCGCTGAGGAAGCTCCCTGCCTCCGGCAGGCCGGGGCACTGATCCTTCCGAACCATCATATTCAGAGAGATTCCGGAGATGTTCAATCGAATTTTCCACAGAGTCACTTTCGAGAACGGGTTCGTGGTTTCCCATGACTCCTCGATCCGACCGATAAAACGCGCGTAGGGGCTCAGCGGCACACCGTCCTCGCGAGGGTCCATTGGCACCAGATAGTCCTTGATTTCCGGACGCTGCTCGCGCATCCTTGGGGTAATGACTTCCACCTTGTCGGCGACCGCGTTCAGATGCAGGGTCAGCTCGCCGTCGCGTGACGAGAACGTCGGTCCGACCTCGACGAAGTTGCGCACTTCGACGCCGAGCGGGACCAGCGGGAGATCGGACAATCGGACGATCGCGACGTCCTCTTGGCGCGGCGACCGAGGCGACGAACCGTCGAGTCTCCCCGTCACTTCCTGCGCATCCGAAAGAAAAGGAATGGCGAGGACCGGCAAGTAGCGGGGACCGCGTCGATCGACACCTTCTGTTTCAACCAGGTCAATCGTGAACGGACCGTAGGATGCGCGACGCCGCCGGAAGTGGGCGTCCGAGAGGACAAACGATTCGGGTGCGAGACGCTCGGCATCCGCGGAAACCCGAGCGATCAACGCCTCGGGCAACCTCCCATCCGGCGGCGTGAACCCGAGGGCGCTGAAGCCGACGCGATGCTGGAACGCGAGGGCCATGCACACCTTGCCCGTCCAAAGGTCGATCAGACTTTGGATCGTTTCTGCGGGTTTCTGATCCCACACCCGCGCCACCCAATTCAGGGGCGAGACCCAGTATGCATCTCGAATTTCCAGGACGTACATTCGGTCCCGAGAGTTGTAGAACCACTGGTTTGGCACCCGGCGTCCCAAGTTGGCAAGGAAGGCTTGCGACACCAGGGCGCCGAACCCCAGGACCGCCGATCCGAACCGCGTATCGGGCGGGAGCTTGCGCAGGAATGCGTCCAACGGGTCGAGATTCACAGCGGTTTGGTCGAGTTCGATGCCGATCTCTTTCAGGAGGGATGCGGCCGCGGCCGCGTGGGCTGGGACCTGGGCGGCCCATCGGTCCCACACTCGAGCCGGCCACTTGGCTGAGAGGTCTTGACGCTCTGGCGTGTCGCGGGCCTGGCGTTCTCGGAGGCTCGTCACGGTGGCGACGATGAGCGGGACCGCCAGGAGGATGACCGTGAAGGGCGGAAGGGCAAATGCGATGATGAGCACAATCTCCAAGTTCATCAACAGGGCCGCCAGGAGAAACCGCTTCCCGTTTCGCTTCGAGGCTCTCTTGTCCGCCGCCGGCGGTGGCGGCTTGAGGAGATTCACGTTGCGGCCCCGCTCGATCTCGACTCGGACTACTGACTCGATCGCCGCCGGATCGGGAACCGTCACGTACTGACGCGCAAACGCCTCGGCCTCCGCGATCGTCTCGAACCGCAGGTTGACCGTTACCTTCCCGAGGACGAAGTCCGTAAACTCTTTCAGTTCCACCGCGAATAGTTCGACGGTCGAGCCGTTTCGTCTACAACCTTTGATCGCACCGTCGTGGAACGAGACGAAGAAGGTGGAGCTGGCGCCGGGTCTCGTTTCTTTCTGGGGCACCTTGCTCGACGAAAACCAGGGCGGCAAGACGATCGGATCCCGGTTCCAGCTGGACTTTCGGAAGGAGCGCAAGTTCGGCCCCATTACATAGTGACGAGTGCGAGTCCGATACAGCTGCGCGACCGATGGGCGGAGAATGCGCTCCGGGGGACCGGTCCACCCGTTGCGGTGCAGGGCGACTTCGACGGTCACGTTCCCGACCCGTTCCATCGGTCGCCGGTTGCCTAGGAACTCGATGAACGACCCGGCCGTGTCGATTCGGTAGGCTTTGAAGAAGAAACGACGACCGAGGGAGTCGGCGACGACCAGGTGTCCCTCTCTCGTGAGGTAGCCCCACTCCACGATGTAGAAAGGAGGGGGTGGGCTTATGACACTTGTCGTTCACGGCTCGAGCGGGGCGATGCGTGGGGCAGGATTTGAACCTGCGAACCCCTACGGGACAGCGACCTCAACGCTGCGCCTTTGACCAAGCTGGGCCACCCACGCACGGGGCGCTTTCATCGCGGGCCTCGATATTAATCTTCCTTCAGCGATTCGTCGCATTCCATCGAGCCGCTCTCCGATCCGAGAGCCCACAAAAGATTATTTGGCGCGGAGCCCGTAGGCGAGAAAGGAGATCCGCATGCCGTCTCGACGGAAGCCCCGGGCCGCGAAGCGTCGCACGTTCGACGTCATCAACCCGGCGACGGAGAAAGCCCTTGCCGCGTATCCGATTCTGACGGCACGGCAGGTGCGGACGAAAGTCGAAGCGGCCCGCGAGGCCTTCCGATCCTGGTCGAGGCTCGACCCAAAGGAGCGCGCGGCCTACCTGCTCCGATTCGCGGAAGTCCTCCGGAAACACAAGGACGCGTACGCCCAGACGATGACGCTCGAGATGGGCAAAGTCATCCGGGAGGCGATCGCCGAGGTCGAGAAGTGCGCCTGGGCCGCGGAGTACTTCGCGGAGAACGGACCGGGGTTCCTGCAACCGGAGATCGTGACGACGGACGCGATGCGATCGTACGTCGCGTTCCATCCTCGCGGCGTCCTCGGCTCGATCATGCCGTGGAACTTCCCGATGTGGCAAATCGTCCGCTTCGCGGTGCCCGCGCTGATCGCCGGCAACACGGTCGTCGTGAAGCCTGCGAGCGCGTCGCCGCAGTCCGGCCTGAACTTGGAAGCGGCGTTTCGAGAGGGCGGTCTTCCGGAGAGTGTGTTCCAGATTGTCGTCGGCGATCGGTCGACCGCGACCGCCTTGATTCGCTCGCCCGTCTCCGTCGTGAGCTTGACGGGATCCGTGCACACCGGTGTATACGTCGCCCGAGAAGCCTCGAAGGATCTCAAGAAAGTCGTGCTCGAGCTCGGCGGATCGGATCCGTTCATCGTGGCGGGTGATGCGGACTTGGATGCAGCCTCGAAAGGCGCCGTCGCCGGACGCTTCGTGAATGGCGGGCAGTCGTGCATCGCCGCGAAACGTTTCTTCGTCGTGGACTCCGTGGCCGAGGAGTTCGTCGCTAAATTTGCGGAGCGGATGCGGCGTCTCCGAGTTGGCGACCCTCTCGATCCGACGACCGACGTGGGCCCGCTCGTCAACAACGCGCAACGCGATGAGATTGAGGGCCAGGTGAAGGATGCGGTCGCGAAAGGCGCGAAGGTTGAAGTCGGCGGGAAACGGGGCCGGCGGACGGGATGGTACTTCGAGCCCACCCTCCTGAGCCACGTCACGAAAGCGATGCGTGTCCTGCGCGAAGAGACGTTTGGCCCGGTCGCACCCGTCATGGCGGTGCCGGACCTGCACACCGCGATCGAGGAAGCGAACGACTCCGAGTTCGGCCTCGGCGCGAGCCTCTGGACGCAAGACCTCGGCCAAGCCGAAGAACTCGCCGCCCAGGTGGAGTCCGGAATGGTGTTCATTAACGGCGTCGTGAAGTCGGATCCTCGGATGCCCTTCGGCGGCGTGAAGCATAGCGGTGTGGGACGCGAGCTGAGCCGCTACGGTCTCCTGGAGATGGTGAACATCAAGACGGTCGAAATCTTCCCGGGCCACTCGGGCCAAGCCGCGATCCAGAAGAACACCGAGTGAGCCGGGTCGGGCGCCCGGCAGGAGGCCAGATTCCAGCGCACGGCCTGCCGGACGGCGACGCCCATGATCGGTCCGGACCTCGACCGAGTTACCGGGTAAGCCCCGAACAATCTCGACAGGACTAAGTTGTTCGATGCGCCTTGGTGGTCGACATGAGGCCGAGGACTCGTGGACTGGTGATTACGAGTGTTGCGGTCCTCGTCGTCGTGGTGGTGGTCGGCAGCGCGTACTTCTATTTGCCACGACCCGCGACCTCCTTGCCCCTCTCCTCGGGTACACTGATTACGAAGTACGGATTCAACCTGACGTTCGCCGTAGCCGGTGGCCCAGGGCGGCTCGTCGGGGCGTGGTACGCCAACCATGGCGGCATGATCTGGGTCTACCCGTCGAATTCGCGGCCTCCTCGCGTCATGTTTCTCCCTTGCATCGGAAACCGACCCTGGAATGGAACCGCGGATGTCTCCCTGGGACCGGGCCTGTACACGATGGAATTCGACGCCTTCCCAGGCGGTACGTTCCTCATCACGCGGACGATCCAGCTGGTCTATCCCGGCGACACTCCGACCTCAAATTCGACGCTCTTGGCCAGCTGGTGCGGGGCGTAATTCGAACGCTGAGGGGGAGATTCGAACTCCCGAGGGCCTTCCGGCCCACCAGATCTCAAGTCTGGCGCGTTGGACCGAGCTTCGCTACCTCAGCGCCTCGCCATCGTCCGAGGTGAGAAATACCTTCTCTCGCTCACTCAGCGGGCGGACCGTAACGGCTCAACATCGAGTTCGAACGCCATCACGGGCTGAACGAGCGAGTAGGCCTCCAAGATCCGCGGGTGGATCTCCCCGAATCGACCAATCTCGCGTCCGTCGATGAGGACCGAAGCCGCACGCCCCGGAATGAAGTTCGCGTCCTCAACCCCATCGACATTTGCGCTCTGCCCGACGTCCCGCATGAGGCTCAGGACCAGCGACTTCGCCTCCGTGAACGACGCTTTGTGATGGAGTGCGGCCGCCCCGATGCGCCGAACGTTCCGCGCCTCGAGTACGACCTCCGAGATTTCAAACACGCGCTGAGGGAGTTCGCGGTGCTTGTTCAACCGGAAGATGTTCATCAGCGACGGCAGCAGCGAGGACCGGAGCGTCGTGAGATCCTCGTTCAGCGGATTCCGGATCCGGACCCGGTCCGGCGTCTCGAACGCGTCCTTTGCGGACGCGACGGTCAGGGACATGACTTCCTGATATCCATATCCGACGAGGAGGACACGCAAGGTCTCCGCGAAGTCGTTCGCCGCGAGCGACGCGCCGATCGTCTGGCGGTGCGGGAGGCCCCGCGGATACCGGTCGTACCCGGAGGCGATCGCGAGGTCTTCCGCCAGGTCGACCTCGTGGAGGAGATCGAGCCGGTATCCCGGCGAGAGGACCGAGATCGCGTCCCCGTTCGCCCGCGCGTCGTGGCGCATCCGTCGCAGGCCTTCGACGGCTTCCCCCGGCGTCAGCGAGAGACCGAGGAGTGCGTTCGCGCGCCTCAAATCGAGCGAATGGGGCCGATGCGCGAGGTCGGGCGTCTCGAGGATGCGGTCCGGATACTTCGTCTTCACGGTCTCGATGCGACCGCCGCGCTCCGCGAGCGCGGTCGATAGGATTGCAAGACACCCGTTCACCGCCTCGAGGTCCGTCCCGGTGACGTCAATGAAGAGGTTCCGCGTGTCCGAGGTGAGCTGCGTCCGGATTCCGTTGATGACGGGAGGGAAGCTAAGTACCTGGCCGCGCGCGTCCGTGATGATGGGGAACACTGGTTGCGACGCCACGAGGTGCGCGTACTCGCGGCCCTTCTCGTGTTTCGTCAGGATCTCCAGGAGGTCCATCTCCTGCGCCACGCCGAGCGGCGTGAAGCGGACGTCGGTCGGGAGGACCGCTTTGTAGGTGTACGGCGGCGTGACTTTGTCCATGTCGTGGATCCCGATCGCGACCTTCTTTCGACGACGGCCGACGGTCAGGTGGAGCTTTTCCTGCAAGTCGACGAGGGACCGCAAGAGGGCATCCTCCAGCTCGAGCCCGCGGACGATGCCGCCGACCGCGTACGGCCGGACGTCGGCCACACTGCGGTCGACGAGGAACTCGATCCCCGAAGGCTCGACGTGGTACACGGGGAGGCCGACCTCCAAGCCCAGGAACCCGCGCAGGCCGCGGGCAATCCCTTCGACCGAATAGAGGTCCGGCCGGTTCGGGAACACGTCGAAGGTCATCACGTCGCCCTGGACGCCCTCGGGACCCGCGCCCATGAACGTAATCCGATCCACGAACTCCTCGATCGAGAGCGACTTGCCGACGAGGTCGGCCAAGTCGTCCCGATGGATGTCGACGTTCGTCAAGGACGCCTCCGATGTCTTCTCCGTATTTATACAGTTTCAGGGGACGGAAAACAAGAAGGCGGTGCGGTCGCTTTCGGAAGCGAATCGCGGAGCCGTGGCATCATGCAGCAGCACACGATTGGAATCGCCGGCGTCGG
>VBMA01000051.1:0-9270 GCA_005878985.1 Methanobacteriota archaeon | reverse complement strand
AGAGAGATTGCCGCGAAGCACGGCGTCACGTCCCTCGACACGGTCGCGGACCTCGCTCGGGATTCGGACATCCTCGTCCTCGCGGCGAAACCCAAAGACATACCCGCGCTAGTCAAAGGGACCGCGGACCATGTGAAACGCGATGTGCTAGTGATCACCTTGGCCGCGGGTGTCCGCACGGCATTCGTCGAGAAGTTCCTCAACGGGAAGGGGCGGGTTGTACGGATCATGCCCAACCTCGCGTGCGCGGTCGGCGAAGGCGCCACGGCCTTCGCCTTGGGTCACAGCGCGACCGAACACGACGCGCTCGTTGTCGAGGAGATCTTCGGCGCAATCGGTCGTGTGACGATGGTCGAGGAGCCGATGCTCGATGCGGTGACGGGACTGAGCGGCAGCGGACCGGGATTCATCGCGGCCCTCGCCCACTCGATGATCGAAGGGGGCGTGCGGTCCGGGTTGCCGCGGGACGTCGCCTACAAGCTCGCGCTCCAGACGATGAAGGGGACGGCGGAACTCTTGCTGATCGACGGCCTCGAGCCGATGCAGTTGTTCCGGATGGTCGCCACCCCGAACGGCACGACCGAGGCGGGCTGGGCCGTCATGGAGAAGCGCGGCGTCCCGCCGGCCATCAGCGATGCGATCGTGGCCGCATCGAAGCGGGCCGCGGATCTCGCGGCGGAAGTCGCCAAGGCCCACGGGTAGGACGCTCCGCGTCTGTGCCGCGCTGCGAATCGAGAAAAAAGGGAGAGACGCTGGCCGGGCCTAGTGGGCCGCGGCGGCAGCGCCCTTCGCGCCGACTTTCGCGACTGCGGCCACGGCCGCGCCGATCCCACCACCCGCGGCTCCACCCGCGAGGGCGTTCTTCACCGCGGTCACGACCTCGTAGCCGTGCGTCGTCGGTGGGATGTGCTGGAGCGCAATCGCAAGGCCCGGAACATCGCCGTGCGTTACGGCGGATGCGGCCCCGACTGCAACGGCTCCAATCGCGGCTCCGATGGCGGCTGCAATCCCGAGGGATATCATCCGACACCTCCACGTTGTGTCGGGAGTTCGCCGAGTAAGGCCCTTATGGTACGGCCATCGAAGGTACAATTTCGGCAGCGCGGCCGACGAGCCGCCAGGTGATCACGCGGCCTACTGCCATGGAGCGTTTTTGCTCAATTGAGTAAAAGCCGATGAGCGTCGTGACCCTTGCGAAACGACTGACGCAAGGCCTCGGTCAGAATCTACGACTTGCCGGGCGCAACGAGCGCGGCGAGGCGATCCGCCACACCTTTGATCTTCTCGCGGAACGGTGCAATTTTGGACCGATCGGAGCGGCTCAGGTCCTCTAGATAGGAGGCGTAGCCCACCATCTCGTTCAGCATGTCCTCAACCGTTTGCGGCTTGCGGCCCGGCATTCCGAACGGCCACTCGAGCTCTTCTTTCGCCTTCGGAGTCAGCTCGTACCGGCCATCGTCTTTTTTCTTGAGTAAGTCTTCCTGCGTCATCTGGTCCAGCAACGGATACACAGAGCCGGGTGACGGCCTCCACCATCCCTGTGTCATCGTCTCGATCTCGTCCATGATCTCGGCACCGTTTTTCGGCGCGTTCGCGAGGATCGAGATGATCCACGTCCGCAAGCCTCTCCGACGGTGCATCATCCAACGAAACGGGGGGAACATGAGCTTCGAGAATCGTATCGGATAACCGATATTTATCCCTTACCATGCGAATCGGTTTTCCGGTATCGGAAATCCGATATGCGTAAATACTGCTCGTGCGATAGTCCTCGCGGTGGCATCCACCATGGCAAGCATGCAAGCGGATCATGACTGGAATCGGCATCGTAGGCTCATCGGTTGGGGGATCGCAGGGCTCCTCCTCCTGATCGGCGTCGCAATTGTGATCGGAGTCGTCGTCCGGGCGATCGTCGGGCCCAGCGCGGGATTCGGGTACTTCCCGTTCTTCTTCTTCCCGTTCGGGTTCTTCATCTTCGTCTTCTTCCTGTTCTTCCTGTTCCGGGGCCTGTTCTGGGGCTGGGGCGGCTGGGGCTGGCGGGGCTACCCGATGTACGGACGGTACGGGTACCATGACGGCGCGGCCGAGATCCTCCGCCGGCGGTATGCGAGTGGCGAGATCACGAAGGATCAGTTCGACCAGATGATGCGGGACATCACGCAAAGCCGAAACCCGCCTCCGTAGACGAAGACAACAACAAAGGCGGCCCGCTCAATACGTCGACCAGAACACGCGGGCCGCCCACGCAGTGCCCCATTGTAAGTCAAATTCGTAGTCGCTCAAGGAGGACAGCGGCGCCCGGTCGCCGGTCACACGGAACGAGTCGCCCGCGCTCACCGCGCCGTCGCCGTCGGCATCGATCCACGAGATCCGATCGGTCGCGGTCCCCACCATGACGGTCGTGGCGGAGTGGTTCGGTCCGAGTGCGACCGGCCCGACGGCATAGTTGTTCACCACCAGGCGAAACTCGAATCCCGAGTATGCGTACGGGCCGTGCGACACGTTCTCGACCGCGAACGAGGCATTGCCTTCGACGATCGAGGCCGGCGTGAAAATGAGATTGTCGGTCGGCTGGGGCCGAGGCGGTTGAAGCGAGAACAGGACGAAGGAGGTCGAGATGACCAAGCCGATCGCCATGAAGACAGCAAGAAGGAACCACCGGTGGGAGACGCGGGAAGGCGGCGACACCGACCCTACGCTGTCCCTCCGCGGCTTAAGCCTTCGCGGGGTTTTTCAAGGGAACGTTAGCTGTCGTCGCGGAAAGCATCTTCTTTCGAGTAGCCCCCAATAGTGCAGCTCGGCCCGAAGTGGGCCCGGCCAGATTCGGACTGGCGACCTCCCGGTTATCAGCCGGGCGCTCCAACCAGGCTAAGCTACGGGCCCGCGGCCGCCGCGTAGAACCAGGGCCGACTTAAACGTTGCTTCCTGGACGGCCCGCTCATCCTTCGGTCCCGTGGAGCTCATGTCTCCTTTGGGAAAAATCGACCGAAACCTTCCAATGTGGTTTGGCCTGTCCCTACTGGCGGGGAATTGCGGACGGCGGGGCGTTCGAATCGGGAAAGGGACCTTCCTCGGCGTCGATTGGATTGGAGGTTCTGGATTCCGATCGCGTCCGCGTTCGTCGGCGGCGTGAGCCTGATCGCGGGGACGTTCGTCTCGTCGACCTGTACTCGGTCCGGCCCCGGCGAGAATGGATGCATCGAATACGGGTACGACGTGCTCGGGCGCGACATCACCGTCGCGGGGCTCGTGCTCGTGATCGTGGGACTGTATGTCATCTTCGCTCCGCACGTCGGCTGGCCGTTCGTCCGTCGGAAGCCGTAGCCGTCGAACCGCTCACGCAGGCCGCGGAGAGAACCGGAGCGGCAAGGGACGGTTGTCCCCCTGATTTCGTGGCCGGAACGCTTATTATCACCACGCCAAATCGACGCCCCGGGACTAAATGGAGGTCCTTGAGGCCATTAAGTCGGTGAAGAGCGTGAGCAAGTACAAGCCCGATCCGGTCCCCGAGCAGAAAGTCCAGGCGGTGGTGAACGCCGCGCGCTTCGCGCTGTCGGCGGACAACCTCCAGCCCTGGAAGTTCATCGTCGTCTCGGACGAGGACGCGAAACGGAAACTCGCGGGCGCCTGTACGAACGGGAGGCATATGGCCGACGCGCCCCTGGTGGTGGTCGCCTGCGCCCGGCTCGACGAGGCGGTCGCGATGATCGGCGGATACATGAACTCGTATCCGGTCGATGTGGGCATGGCCCTTGCGAACGTCACCGTGGCGGCAACGAGTGAGGGGTTGGGGACCTCCTGGGTCTTCACCTTCAACGAGGAGAAGGTGAAATCCCTCCTGAACATCCCGGCCGACGCCCACGTGGTGGGGTTGACACCGTTGGGCATCCCGGAGGCCTACGAGGCCCCGGCGGGCAGGAAGCATCTGTCGGAGATCCTCGCGTACAACGCGTACGAATGAGCGATCCGGCATCCCATCCTCCTCGAGCAGGCATCGATGGCCCAGCGCGCCCTCACTCCCGGCAATGCCGCCTACTGCAGCGAATGCGGAGCGGAGACGCCGCCGGACGCCAAATCGTGCGCCCGGTGCGGCGAGCCGTTCGAAGGCTCGATGCAGGCCGTCCTCTGTCCAATCTGCAATTCGATCAATCCGGCCGCCGCAACGGAGTGCCTGAACTGCAATGCGAAGTTCCCCGATGCGGGACCCGAGGAGACCCCGACCCCGGCCGGTCCCGAATCCCCGGAGGAGGAATACCTCCGTCG
The DNA here is from genome assembly GCA_005878985.1 of Methanobacteriota archaeon. Classification (GTDB taxonomy): domain Archaea; phylum Thermoplasmatota; class Thermoplasmata; order RBG-16-68-12; family RBG-16-68-12; genus RBG-16-68-12. The sequence continues at coordinate 5,007 of VBMA01000051.1, read as the reverse complement.
GATCTTGCAACTGAGCCGCGAGAAAGCCCGGAGCCGCGCCGCCTCGGGGCCGGGCGGCGGAGGCGAGCCGGCGTCGTTCCTCGAGGCCGATCGCGCGGAAGGCGAGATGGAGGAGTCCCTCTGGAAGCTCGCGGAACCGTTCGACCGGATGCTCGAGCGACGCAAGCGCCGCCTGGAACAGATGGAGGCGTTGATCGATCGGGCCCAGGGCCGCATCAAGGCGCTCGAGTCGTCCGCGGACCCTGCCGAGGTGCAGGAGCGCGAGGAACTCAAACGGCAGATCGAGACGCTCCTCCTGGAGAAGGAAGACATCCTGAAGCTCGAGGAAGGTCTCGTCGACATGGAGACGACCTATCGGAACATCCTCCGGATGCAGAAGGAGGAACTGAAGGCCCGCGAGACCTCGCTCCACGGCCGGATCGCCGCGTTCCGGCACGAGCTGGAGTCCCGCGAGAAGGCGTTCGGGCAGCTCAAGGAACGGGAATCCGATTTCGTGCGGCGGGAGGACGAATTCCGGACGGTCATGAACCGCGTCCACGAGCGGGAGCGGGAGATCGAGAAGCGCGAGGAGTTGATGCGGGACAAGGCGCGGCTCCTCGACGAACGCCACCACGCGCTGAGCGAGGCGGAGGTCGACCTCGAGCGGCGGCGATGGGACCTCGAGCAAAAGATCAGTGCACGTCCCCCTTCGAAGGAGGAACCGACGCCGGTCACGATCAAGTCGGATCAGGAACTCGGTGCGCTCCAGTCGCGGATGATCCAACTCGAAGAGCAGATGGAGCGTCTGGCGGAAGAGCGGAACCAGCTCATGGAGCAGCAGAAGGAGCTGCTGAGCCTGAAGGGCGATTTGAAGGTCGTCATGAAGGACATCGACGAGCTCCTCGGGGATCTGCCGAAGGACAAGATCCGGAAGTTCGCGAAGTCGGAGAAGTTCGCGCTGTACGAGAAACTCCTCGAGCAACTCCAGCTGCTGTGATCGCCGATGGGACTGCGCGAGAAGGCTCGGAAATCCCTCGAGGCGAGCGAGGACGAGATCGATGCGCCGGTCCTACTGAAGGTCGATGCCGCGGAGCGGGAAGAGGCGAAGGCCCGCGAGGCCCAGCTGCGAAAAGAACTCGAAGACACCCGCAAGCTCTCCGACGCGAAGACCGCGCAGATCGCACGACAGGATGACACGATCCAGGGCCTGCAGGCGCGGGTGAAGGATGTCGAGGCCGCCAATGCGACCGCAGAACGCGAGTCGAAGAAGGCGGTGAAGGAACTCGAGGGCGAGATCAAAGAGGCCCGCGAGGAACTGCAAGACCTCCGGAAGAACAAGGCCGCCACCGCGAACGCCGAGGCCGCGATGGAAAAGGTGGAGAAGCGACAGACGGCGCTCGAGACGAAGGAGACCTCCCTTCGGAAGCGGGAGGAGGAGGTCGAGCGCCTCGTCGAATCCCTCGATGGCCGACACCGAGAGTTGGCGGCTCGCGAGAAGACGCTCGCGTCCCTTCAGGACAAGCTCGACACGACGAGTCGCGACGTGAAGGAGGCGCAACGGGAGATTGAAGCGTCTCGCACGAAGCTCGAGGCGCGCGAAGCCGAGCTCGCAGAGACGCGCAAGGCCTTGCGGGATCAGGCGGACAAACGGACGACCGAGCTCGAAAAGGACCTCGAGAATGCGCGGAAGGACCTCGCGAAGATGCTCCGCAACCTCGAGGCGGCGCGAGGCGAGACGCAGGCCGCACGCCGCGAAGGCAAGGACCGGGAAGCCGGGCTCACCACGGACCTCACCAAGGCGCAGAGCGCCGTCAATCAGGAGAAAGACAAAGTCGCCCGATTGAAAGACGAAGTCGACGAGCTTCGCAAGCGGGCGGGGAAGGCAGGCGAACTCGGCGAGAAAGAAGCGGACCTCCGAGCCCAGTGGGCGAAACTGGACGCGCGGACGAAGGCCCTCGCCGACCGGGAGGCGACGCTCGCCGGGGGCGAGACGCAGCTCGAGGCCCGCGAGGCGGAGACGGAGAAGGCGTCCCGTCTGGCGGCCGAGCGCACGCTCGAGGCCGAGAAAGCGCTCAAGGCGCTCAAGGACCGCGAACGGGCCGCCGAGAAGGCGGAGAAGAAACTCCGGGAGACCGAGGAACAGCTCGCGGCCCAGACGAAGGCGAAGGACGAGGCCCGGGCGCGCGAGATCGACGACAACCGGGAACTCCTCCAGGCACGGGCTCGGGAAATTGCGAAGCGAACCAAGGAAGTCGAGAGTCTGCGGGCATCCCTCCAGGTGGCGAACGAATCGAGGGAGCGCCGGGAACTCGAACTCGAGGCCGAGGTCACGAGGGCCAAGGCCGCGCTCGAGTCGGAGGCGGATCGGTCCGGCGCCCTCGAGAAAGATCTCATCGCATCACGAAAGGACTTGGCGAAGACGGTGCGAACCCTGGAGTCCGCCCGGACGGAGGCCGACACTTCGCGCCGCCAGGTTCAGGATCAGGAAAAGACATTTGGCGCCGAACTCACGAAGGCGCGAAGTGCGCTCGAGGACGAAAAGGGGAAGGTCGGGCGCCTCAAGGACGAAGTCGACGAACTTCGCAAACGCGCGAGCAAGGCCGGAGAACTGAGCGGCAAGGAATCCGAGCTGAAGGCCCAGCTCGCGAAACTCGAAGCCCAATCGAAGGACCTCGTGGACCGCGAAGGCTCGCTGGCAGCGAACGAGGCCCGCGTCCGAGCGCGCGAAGTGGGGTCGGAGAAGGCCTCCCGCTCGGCGGCGGAACGAGCTCTCGAGGCGGAGACGGCCCTGAAGGCGATCAACGAGCGAGAGCGTGTCCTCGAGAAGGCCGAGAAGAAATTCGAGGAGAAGCAACAGGAGCTCACGCGACGGGAAAAGGCGAGAGAGGAGACGCACTCGAAGGAACTCGACGAGGCTCGCAAGCTGCTCCAAGATCGAGACCGAGAAAACGCGAAGCGGCTCAAGGAGGTCGAGGGGCTGCAGGTGTCGGTTCGGGCCGCCAACGAGTCTCAGGAGCGACGCGAACTCGAACTCGAGGCCGAAATCACCAGGGCAAAGGCCGCGCTTGAATCCGAGGCGCACCGATCCTCGGCTCTCGCGAAGGACCTTACGAAAGTCTCGCGCAACTTCGAATCCAGCCAGGCCGAAGCGGAGGCCTCCCGCCGGCAAGGGGAAGACCGGGAGAAGGAGCTCGCCGCGCAATTCGCGAAGGCCCATCGCGCGTTCGGGGAAGAGAAGGAAAAGGTCGGACGTCTCGAAGCCGAAGTCGTCGGACTCCGCAAGAAGGCGGGGAAGGCGGGTGAGCTGAGTGGGAGGGAGTCCGAGCTCAAGGCCCAGACGGCGAAACTCGACGCACGTTCGAAGGAGCTCGCGGAACGCGAGACCGCCCTGGAGGGCGGCGAAGCTCGCGTCCGGCAACGGGAGGCGGAAGCGCAGAAGGCAACCCGGTCCGCCGCGGAACGCATCTTGGAGACGGAGACCGCCCTCAAGACAATCAAAGAGCGGGAGCGCTCCGTTGAGAAGGCGGAGAAGAAGATCACAGAGACGGAAGGGAAGCTCAAGGAACAGGAGAAGGCCAGAGACGAAACACACGCGCATGAGATCGACGAGGCCCGCAAGCTTCTCCAGGCCCGAGACCGCGAGATCGTGAAACGGGACAAAGCGGTCGACGGGCTCCAGGAATCGCTTCACGCGGCAAACGAGGCCCTCCAGCGCAGGGAAATTGAACTCAAGACTGAGCTGACCCGGGCAAAGACCCAGCTCGAGTCCGAGACCCACCGGGCGAATGCACTCGGAAAGAACCTCGAGACGGCGCGAACGACGTCCGCGAAGGCGAGCGAGCTCGCGGCTCGCGAATCGGCGGTTGAGAAGGCGAGCACGGACCTCGAATCCCGCGAGAAACGCCTCGTGAAATTACAGGGAGACCTCGACTCGACCGCGAAGATCCTTCAGCGGAGAGAGGGGGATTTGGTCCGCCGGGAGAAGGAGGTCTTGAAGGCGGAGACGGAGAACCAAGAGGAGGCGAAGGCCCTCGCGGCACGCACGCGGGAACTCACTCAACGAGACCAACGCGTGGAAGCGAGATCGACCTCCGCGCAGGAACGGTTCAGCCGACGCGAACGGGAGCTCAAGGAGCTCGGAGCGGCCCTGACGAAACAGAAACAGCAACTCGATTCTCAATCGACCACCCTCGCGGCCCAAGAACGGAGCCAAGCCGAAGCGAGAGACGAACTCGCGGGACTGCGAAGCGAACTCGAACGCAGGGAACGGCAGGTCCAGAAAGCCGGGCAGGAAACCGGAGCGGCGGCCGCGGACCTGAAGTCCCGCGAGACGGCGCTCATCGAGCGGGAGGCGGCTATCAAGGCGAACGAGGCGACCCTTAAATCGCGCGCGAGCGAGTCCGAGAAGCGCGTCGCGAAAATCTCTCGAGAAAAGGTGGACCTGGCCAAGTTGCGAACCGAGATCCGGGGACAACGGATCGAGCTGGACCGGGCCCAGAGGGACCTCGAGCGCTCGGTCGCACGCGTCGGCGAGCGGGAAGCGGCGCTCGACAAGCGGGAAGCGGAACTCTCCCGACAATCGAAGGCGAACGAGGCGGCGATCGCAAAAGTGGCTCTCGAAGTCGGCGCCGCACGTGAGGCGGAGCGAGCGATCAAAGCGCGTGAAGCCGACCTCGCGGCGGGCCAAGAGAAACTCGAGGAGGCTCGCCGTGCCTTTGCCGATACGGAGAAAGGACTCATCGCCCAACGCGGAGCGTTGCAACGAGATCAAAGCAAACTCGCGAAGGGACGAGAGGACCTATCGGACCAGCGTGCGGAGCTCGACGCGATGCGGAAACGAGCGAAGCTCGTGGCGACGGAGACGGACGCGCTGAAGGCGGCGCTATCGAAGCGGGAAGAGGAAATCTCGGAACGGACGAGAGACCTCGAGGCGACCCGAGCGCATGTCGCATCCCAGATCGAGACCGCGAAGCGGACGGAGCGCCTGACGAAGGCGCGGGAGGTTGTGGTGTCCAAGGGAGAAAGAGA
>VBMA01000050.1 GCA_005878985.1 Methanobacteriota archaeon | reverse complement strand
AGGGGCCCTGAAAGCCTCCCAAGCGAAACTGGAATCCCGGGTCCAAGCGGTCGAACGACAAGACGAAGCCATCGCCGCGACCCGCGCAGACCTCGAGAAGCGCACGGCGATCGAAGCCAAGGAACGATTCGAACTCAACGAAACGAACGCCGTGCTCGAGCGCGCGCGAAAGGAGCTCGATTCCGAGCGCAAGGCGCTCGAGGCATCGCGGGCAGCGCTCGCCGACCAAATCGAAGCGGTCCATAAGGAGGAAAAGGCCGCGAAGATCCGAGCGGCCGGCTTGACGAAGCTTCAGGGAGAAATCACAGAAGCCTCGACGGTCCTGGCGGGAGGCGAGAAGTCGCTGAAGGAGGAACACGCCGCCCTTCAACGAGAAGAGAGCAAGGTCGCGCGGCGGGAC
>VBMA01000171.1 GCA_005878985.1 Methanobacteriota archaeon | reverse complement strand
GAACAGCAGTTTCGGCGAAGAGAGTCGAGCGGGTTCGGTTTGCGGTTCCGACAACGGGCACACCTTGAAGGGAATCGTGCGCCGGGGGCTTTGAACCTTCGCGGTCGGACCGACATTCTCCGGACACGAGGAAATCGATGCAGGCGCGAACGTTTTTCCCGGAAGAACCCGATGGACCGCGCGATGGCGGATCCCGTCGTGCGAGCACGCGACCTGTGGAAGAGCTACGACGGTCGCGCGGACGTCCTCTGCGGCGTGGACCTCGACGTGGCCGCTTCGGAGGCGGTCCTCGTCTTCGGGCCGAACGGCAGCGGGAAGACCACCCTCCTCTCGCTCCTCGGCGGGCTCGACGTGCCGAGTCGCGGTTCCGTGGCGATCGGCGGGCAGGAGATCTCTCGGTTGAAGGAATCCGCCCTCGCGAAGATCCGCCTTCATGAGGTCGGGTTCGTGTTCCAGACCCACAACCTCATCGACGATTTGACCGTGGAGGAGAACGTCGCCTTGCCGCTTCGACTCGCTCGGAAGTCGGCCGAGGCTCGCGTGGCCGACCTCCTTGCGGCCTTCCAACTCGCACGGCTCGCCACCCGTCAACCGAAGGAGATCTCCGTCGGCGAGGCGCAGCGCGTCGCCGTTGCACGGGCCCTCGCGAACGGCCCGAAGGTCATCCTCGCGGACGAGCCGACCGCCGCGCTCGATGCGAAAGGGACCACCGCGGTGCTCGCCGCATTCGAACTCGCGCGGAAGTCCTACCAGGCAGCCCTCGTCGTCGCGACCCACGATGCCGACGTTAAGGGATTCGGCGCGACATCGTATCGATTGGACGCCGGAACGTTGACGCCGGTCCCCTGAGGAAAAGTCTTTATCACGTCCGGAGAGTTGCGCCGCGGATCGGGCCCCATGGACCTGACTCGCAATCGAATGGCGCGGGCCGTGGGCAAGGCACGCGATGTCATCGTCGCGAACGCGGCGCGGGGCCTCGACCAGGTGAAGACGCCGCTCTATCGAAACGCGTTCTACCTCATGCTGGCCTACGCGGTCGGCGTGGCGGGCGGACTCCTCTTCTGGGTCGTCGCGTACCGATTCTATTCGTCCAACGATACCGGCTTCGCGATCGCGATGCTCAATACGCTGACATTCCTCGCTGGCGTCGCGACGCTCGGGATGCCGATCGCCCTGATCCGGTTCCTGCCGGAAAGCGACAACCCGACCGCGCTCACGAATTCCGTCCTGACGGTCTCCGGCGGAATCGTGTTCGTCTTGAGCCTCGTGTTCATCATCGGCCTGCCCGTCTGGGCCCCCGGCCTGGTCGTGCAATTCTGGCGGCCTGAATACGTGCCGATCATCGTGCTGACCGGAATAGCGTACACGTTTGGCCCGGTCCTTGACCAGGCGGCGATCGCGGTTCGACGCGCCGACCTCTACTTCTGGCGTATCGTGATCTTCTCGGTCACGAAGATCCCGTTGCCGGTCGTCTTCGCCCTCCTGCTCGGGCAGGCGTTAATCCGAATCCGGGTCCTCGGGATCTACATGTCCTGGTCGATCGCGTTCGGGGTGAGCGTCCTCGTCGCGGCGTTCATCTTCCTCCCGCGCGTGATCCCGGGATACCGGCCGCGGCCCCTGTACAGCCGGAACCGCCTTCGGCCGATGTTCGGGTTCAGCATCGGGAACTGGGTGGCCGGCGTCATCGGCAGCGGCGGCAGTCTTCTCTTGCCGCTCCTCATCATCAACACGCTCCGGCCGATCGGCACCGGGGCAGCCGTCATCACCTCCTCCGACAGCACCGCGGTTTACTATGCTGCAACGGTCGTCGCGGGCAGCCTTTCCGCAATCCCTGCGGCCACGATGACCTCCTTCTATGCGGAGGCCTCGCAACGGAACGCCGCGCGGCGTCGCGACGAGCGCCGGGCCATCGGTCTCTCCCTCGCCCTCCTCATACCCGGGATCCTGGCGTTGTGGTTCCTCGCCGACACGCTCCTCCGGATCCTGTTCGACCTGCGGCCGGAACTGGCGGACCTCGGCACGCCCGCACTCCAGATCCTGGGCCTTGCATCGATCCCCGTCTTCCTGAACACGATCTTCGGCACCCGCGTCCGGATCCGGAAACAGGTGGCCCCTTCGATCGTCTCCGCCGCGATCCTGACCGCGACGACGCTCATCCTCGGATACCTGTTCCTCACCTGGTACGGCCTGCCCGGCCTCGCGTGGGCGGTCGTCCTCGGGAACGCGGCCGCGACCCCGTACCTGTTCTTCGCCGCCGGAAAGCCGATCGAAGAAGAAGCGATCGAACCGGCGCCGATCGTGCCGTAGGGAGGAGACCTTGGCGACCGCCACCGCGCATCC
>VBMA01000049.1:1725-11031 GCA_005878985.1 Methanobacteriota archaeon | reverse complement strand
GCCCCGCCCCATAGCTGATCCGCAACAGCGGGAGGGGGATCTCCTGGTACGTCTCGTCGTGGACGTACGTCGCCGGGATGCCTTCGAGGATGCAGACGAGCAGGGCCGCGCTGCTCATGAGCCGTGTCCCGCCCGCGATGTTGAAGCGGAGGTCCGAGCCGGCGGCGCGTTCCTTCCGGACGTCCGCACGGATCTGCCCGGCGACGTGCAACAGGTCGAACGCGTCGCTCACCTCGACCGCGTTCGCGGCCACCCCGAGCGAGCGGCAGAATTCCATCACCTTCGCCCGCGCGTCCCGACTCTTCGCGTGGTCGCTGTGATAGAACACGACCCGCTCGAGATTCTCGCTCGACCGGATTGAGGGCAGGAGGCTCTGCGGCCTCCATCCGAGCGTCCCGAACAGGACCGTCATGGGCGGGCCAAGGTCAGCCGGTCCCGACGATAAGAACTTTCTTCTGTCGAATCGGCTCCGCTCTGAGACCCCGGCGGAAACCGGTCGAAAGCATTTTATCGACCTCTCCGGATGAGCGCCGCGGACGGCCAGACCATGTCCTACTCGGGCGAGCAAACGTTGCTGGTGACACGACCGACCCGGCTCATCGCGCTCCGATGGTGGTCGTTGATGGTGCTGGCCCTGATCATCGCCGGGGCGCTCGCCCTCCGACTCCCGTGGCTCTTCTCGTCAATGAGCAACCCGACGGTGGGCGGCTTGTCGACGAGCACGATCCTCGCCGCGCTCTTCCTGTTCATCGCCCTCGTCGCGTTCCTCGTCGCAGAACTGAAGCGCAAGACGACCCGCTACGTCATCACGGACAACAAGATCATTCGCGAGGACGGGATCCTGAACAAGAACACGGTGATGATTCCCTATACTCAGCTCGAGCGGGTCGACATGAAGCAGACGTTCGGGCAGCGGATTCTACGGATCGGGACGATCGTGGTCGACACGGGGGACGACACAATGGACCTCGACATGATTTCCCGTCCGGCCCAGGTACAGGAGCTCCTCAGCAGCCGCCTCGGTCGCCGCGGGTGGTCCGGTCAACCGCCGGGAGGGCAACAGCCGCCCGCGACCCGCTAGTCGGCCGAAGTCACTGGTTCCACGGGAGCAGCAATCGCGCCTCGCTCGTACCGACGACGTCCCAACGGCCCGGTTCGCCATCCGGCTCGCCTTCGACCCAGAAGCCCCCGATCGTCATGTCATAGCCGTGGGTCGGGTCCAAAGCGACCGTGCAACCCAGCTTCCTGCGATATGCCCGGGTCGTCCAACCGAGTTCGTGATTCCGGGACCACTCACGGCGCTTGAGGGCCAAGACGACCTCGAGCCACTGGACGCGTTCGGCGGGTCGGCCGCGGGAGATCCGCCGCAGCTCGTCCGCGACGTAATCGAGGTCCGTGCGAGAGAGGCTCGCCGCGCCATCCTGGCCGGTGTGGGAGTGGAAGCCGCCGAGCACCGCATACCCGACATCGAGATTTTCGATCGCCCCCCGGGCGCGTTTGGCCGCCTTCTCGTTCCCGTGGCTCACCCAGTTCGGCTTGCGGTCCTCTGTCTGAAGCGGATAGGCCGCGCGCAGGACAGTCACCTCGCGGGGACGCTGCCGCATGATCCGGGTCCCGCGGTTCCCGACCAAGAAGCCGTTTGTCTCTCGGTTGTACGCCTCGACGGCGGAGGTGACGAGGCCGACGAAAGCACTGCGTTCGACGACGATATTGTCCATGTCGGGAGCCTCCGTTGAGGGGCCAAAGAAACGCGACCGGCTCTATAAGAAAGTGCCGTCCCCCGTCTCACGAATTCGTTTGGTCTGAGTTCCGACGGTTTCGCATCGACGTCAAGGCCACGGAGGCCAGAAAGGAAAAATAAGGACGCGAGGATACGCGCCGCGGCGGGAATGAAAGTTTTTGCGACGGAGCTCCGGGGAAAGACCGTCATGACGGAAGACGGACAGATCCTCGGCATCCTGGCGGACTTCCTGGTCGAGACGAAGACGGGCCGGATCCCGACGCTCCTCGTGACGCCGGCGGAGACCGTGGAGACCCGCCTCTTCAAGACGGACCCGGAAGGCCGCCTCACCCTGAGCTTCCGGTCGATGAAGGCCGTGCGGGACGTGATCGTCGTGCAGCTCGCGGACTGACCGCGGACCGAGGCGTGGCGTGGCGAACCTCACCTTCTACGGCGGCGTCGGCGAGATTGGCGGGAACAAGATCCTCGTCGAGGACCGCGACGCCCGGATCTGGCTCGACATGGGCGCGCCGTTCGACCTCGGCGAGCAGTACTTTGTCGAGTTCCTCCAACCGCGAGACCGGTTCGGCCTTCGGGACTACTTCGCGCTGGATCTGATACGCCGGATTCCGGGCCTCTACTCGTCCGAAGCGCTCGACCCGACCGACATGGCCTGGGAACCGCCCGCCTTTTCGTCCATTTTCATTACTCACGTCCACTACGACCACACCCAGCAACTGCGGTTCGTCGATCCGAACATCCCGGTCCATCTTGGGGAGGGCGCGAAGACGATCCTCGAGTCGCTCGACACGACGGCGCGAACGCCGTTTCTGAAACTCGGCACGCACGCCTACCAGACGTTCCGCTCCGGCCAGGCGAGGACGGTCGACGGCCTCGAGGTCGAGCCGATCCACGTTGACCACTCCGCGCCGGCGGCGTACGGCTACCTGGTGCACACGAGCGAGGGCACGATCGCGTACACCGGGGACCTCCGTCACCACGGACCCAAGAAGGCGCTGACGGACGACTTCATCGGGGCGGCGGCCGCGGCGAAACCGGTCGTCCTGATCACGGAAGGCACGCGCGTCACGCCCGACGACTCGCGGGGGACCCTGACGGAAGCCGACGTGAAAGCGGATGCAATTCGGCTCCTCACGCCGCTCCAAGAAAAGCTAGCGATTGTCACGTTCCCGGGACGCGACGTGGACCGGATCCGGACGTTCTTCGAGGTCGCCCAAGCCGTCGGCCGGAAGTTCGTCGTGAATGCGAAAACGGCCCATCTGCTGCTGACCCTCCAGAAGGACACGCACATCGCCGTCCCCGACGTGATGCGAGAGGGCGACCTCGTGTTGTTCGACCGGCTCCTGCGGAAGACGGATCCGTGGGAGAGAGAGCTCCAGACGAAACTGAAGGATCGAGTCGTGAGCGCAGAACAGATTGCGGCGCGGCCGTCCGAGTACCTCGTGCAACTCGATTTCTGGCACTTGCCCGAGCTGGTGGATTTGCGGCCGCCGCCGGGTTCGCCGTTCATCCACTCCAAGAGCGAGCCATTCGAGGAGGACGACGTCAACGACGCCGTGTTGCAACATTGGCTCAATCGATTCGGCCTGCAGCGACACCAACTGCATGCCTCGGGACATCTAAGCGAACGGGAGGTCGGCGAGATGATTCGGACGATCGACGCGAAGGCCGTCATGCCCGTCCACACGCAACACGCGGAGCGTTTTGGCCAGATCGCCCGCCGGGTCGTCCAGCCGATCCGATTCGAGCCGATGACCCTGGGATAGACACGCTAGTTCCGCCTCGACTGCATCCGCAGTCAGAGCGTCTCGAGGACGCTGCGCGCGAAGGTCAGATACCCGGTATGGCCCAGCGGCGCGAAGGAGGGACGTGTCCCGGACTCCGATGCCTCGATCTCCCGCTCGATGATCTCGACCGTCCGGATCTCCACGAACGTCCGGGCGCGCAAGGAGGCGACCGTGCGGTTCACTTGCTCGACGTTAGGCGAGTAGGAAGCGAAGTGGCCACAGGGTCGAAGGGCCTTCTCCGCGGCTCGCACCGCCTCCCAGGGATCCGGAATGTCAACGATGAACGCGTCTGCGTCCCGTTCCGCGATTTCGGACCGTGGATCTCCTACTTTGAACTCGACGCGCTCCGAAAGCCCGGCCGCTGCCACGTTTTCACGCGCGCGGGTGAGAAAGTCAGATCTCAAATCGTAGGAAACGACGCGACCCTCCGGGCCGACCGCGTTCGCGAGCACGACCGTCACCGCACCGGACCCGGAACCCACCTCGATGACGAAATCACCGGGCTTCACGTCGGTGTTCCATACCAGGGCCGGCAGGTCCTTTGGACCGACAATCTGGGCCTTCCGACTCACCGAGTTAACTGTGTCGCGAATGGAGGGCGTCAGCACGAGGAACGATCGGCCTCCGACTGTCCACCGCCTCCCAATCCGCGCGACCAGAGTTTCCGCCCGAACGACGCCAAGCCCCGGCACCTTCACGGTATCTCGGTCGAGGACAACCATCTGTTTCCTCCCCGAGGGTTCGAGTAGGACGACGCGAGTAGGCTCCATCGTACTGTCAAGCCCGCCCCCGATGTAAGGTTTACTCTGACCCTGGAAAAGTTAATGGGTCCTGCCCCGTTCCTCACGTGTCAGACGGAACCATGGCAAGCGCTTCTGAGTCGACCTCCTCGATGCGGACCAAGGTGCCTCCCCCGCGATGGGTGTTTCATCTCACCCGGAGGACCCGCCGGAAAATCATTCGTGGGGTCCTAGTAACCGCGATCTTCCTCGGGTTCAACGGCCTTCTCGCGGCCCTTTTTGGCGTCACAATTCTGAACTATACCATCGCGGGACTGTCCGTGAGCAGCATCGTGATCGTCGCCGCAATCGGCCTCACGCTGCTCTACGGCATCCGGGGCTTCGCGAACTTCGCCCACGGGGACATCATGGCGTTGGGCGCTTACGTCGCACTCTCGTTGAACCTGAACGGGATCTCGCTCATTTGGGGAGCAGTTGCTTCGTTCGTTGTCCTCGCCGTCGTCGGAATCCTCTTGGAAGTCATCATCTTTTCACGACTCGAGGGCCGCGGACCGGTCGCTCCGATCGTCGCGTCCGTTGGCCTCGCCCTGATCATCCAAAACGGAATTCGCGCTGTGGCGACGACGCGGATCTGGATCTATCCGGTTGCGGCACTTCCCGAAATTCAAATCGTGCCCGGACTCGGACTCGATCCGATCCGACACATCTTGACGCCCGCCATCGGACTCCTGTTTGTAATTTCGGTTCACATCCTCCTGACGTACACGAACCTCGGAAAGGCGATGCGTGCCACGGCCGACAACCTCGAACTCGCGAAGGCAACGGGCATTGACACCAAACGGGTCACCTATGCGACGTGGGCCGTGAGCTGCTCATTCGCATCGACGGCCGGAGTGCTTCTAGGCCTCGCGAGCTTCCTGAGACCGGAGATGGGACTCAACATCCTTCTCCTGATCTTCGCGGCCGTGATCGTCGGCGGAATCGGGTCCCCCTGGGGCGCCGTCCTCGGAGGGCTCGCGATCGGGCTGTCCCAAGAGATGTCGGTTCCGGTCTTTGTCTGGCTTGGACAACCCAACGTCATCGGCCTGGTCAACTCGAGCGCCTACAAGGTGGCGATCCCATTCGTGATCCTGATCCTCGTCTTGATCATTCGGCCTTGGGGGATCGCGGGTCGGCCCCCGGCCTTTGCAAGGCGAGTCTTCTTTGTTGAGAGGATTACCCAAGCCCTCGGGAGAGGCACAACCACGGCCGATCCAGTCGAAGGGAACGATGGAGGATAGAGACGGATGGCGTTCGATCCATTGTTCCTCATCAACGTTGGCTTCTACATCAGCTTCGCGATTGTCTTCGCCCTCCTCGCGATCGGGTTCAACCTCCAGTGGGGCTACACGGGCCTGTTCAACGCCGGCATCGCCGGCTTCTTCCTGATCGGGGCCTACACGGCCGCGATCGCGATCACCGCGCCTTCCCCACCGGCCACCGGCTATCCCGGACATCTCGGGGGATACCAACTTCCCGTAGCCGTTGGCGCGCTTCTCGCGATGGTCCTGGCCGGTTCGGCGGCGGCGCTCATCGCTCTTCCAACGTTGCGTCTCCGGGCCGACTATCTGGCGATTGCGACGCTCGCGTTTGCGGAGGTTGTACGGACCATCGCCATCAACCTGGAACCGATTACCGCAGGGACGATCGGGATTGTGGGCATTCCCCGCCTTCTCGAATTCTCGGGCCCCAACAAGCCCTATTTGACGACCGCGACCGTCGTCGGGGTCGGCGCGGCGATCATCCTCGTCTTGCTGGTGGCTCTCCACTTCATCGTCGAGTCGCCATGGGGTCGGGTCTTGCGCGGCGTGCGCGACGACGAGGAGGCGACAATGGCCGTCGGGAAGAATGCGTTCTGGTACAAGCTCCAGGTGTTCGCCATCGGGGGCGCGCTGATGGGCCTTGCAGGCTGGTTCTCCGTAATGGCGCTTCCGTACCTCGAGCCGGCCGGGAGCTTTGCTCCCGCCGTCACGTTTTCAATTTGGGTCATGGTCATTGTCGGTGGGGCCGGAAACCTCAAAGGCTCCATCGTTGGGGCGTTCGTCGTCTATGGACTGGAATGGGGATCCGTTCAGTTGAAAGACCTTGCCCCGCCTCAACTCAAGGACACCATCCCGTACATCCGTTTGATGGTGGTGGGCGTCCTCTTGATCGTTCTCATCATATATCGGCCCGACGGAATTCTTCGCGAGAAGAAGCGCGTGCTACGATGAACGCCCCTTTGCCAGAGCAGAGAATCCTGCGGGTCCAGAGGGTTCGGAAGTCCTTTGGTGGCATCCGCGCGGTGGACGATTGCTCTCTCTCGATCGCGGCTCAGTCGATTACGGGTTTGATCGGTCCGAATGGGGCGGGAAAGTCGACGCTCTTCAACCTTATCGCCGGCCTTTACCGCCCCGATGGCGGCGCGATTTGGTTGAGCGACAGCCGGATCGACGGGCTACCGCCTTTCGAGATCGTCCACCTCGGCCTCACGAAGACGTGGCAAATCCCGCACGAGCTCCGCAACATGACGGTCCTCGAGAACCTGATGCTCGGAGCGAAGAACAATCCGGGAGAGCACTTGCTGAACATCTTGGTTCGCCCGACGGTCGTCCGGCGAGAGGAACGGGCCTGGCGGACCCGAGCGCGGGAAATCTTGCGTCTCACGCAACTCGATGGGCTGGCAGACGAGTACGCGAAGTCCCTTTCGGGAGGTCAGAAGAAGCTCCTGGAGCTCGCCCGTGCATTGATGACAGAACCGGCGGTCGTCCTGCTCGATGAGCCCGTGGCGGGTGTGAACCTAACGTTGGCCGCGAGCCTAATGGACCTGATAGAACGGCTGCGGCAAGCGGGACGGACTTTCTTCCTGATCGAGCACGACATGAATGTCGTCATGAACCGATGCGACCGCGTGATCGTCATGCACCAGGGCCGGACAATCGCGGATGGGACGCCGGCCAGTGTGAAGGCCAACCCCGCGGTCATCGATTCCTATCTTGGGGGGTAGGCATGCTCCTCCGAGCACAGGACCTCCACTCCGGGTACGGTGAGATGGAGATCTTGCACGGCGTTTCAATGACCCTCGACAAGGGAGAGATCGTTACTGTGATCGGTCCGAATGGGGCGGGAAAGTCGACGCTCATCAAAACGATGTTCGGCCTCCTCAAGATCACGAAGGGTCAGGTTCATTTCAACGAAAACGACATCACGGGGAAACATCCTCGTGAACTTGTCCTCCAAGGGCTTGCATACGTGCCCCAGACCAGCAACACGTTCCCCTCTCTCACCGTTCTTGAGAACCTCGAGATGGGGGCGATCACTCGGCGGACGTCGCCTCTCCCCCTCCCTTGGAACCGCACTCAACGGCTTGCAACGCAGAAACCCATGAACGACGCAGAGATCCGAGAACGAGCGGCAGGGGTAATCGAGATGTTCCCTAACCTTCAACCGAAACTGCGCGAGCGCGCGGGCACCCTCAGCGGTGGGGAGCAACAAATGGTCGCCTTGGCGAAATCGATGATGCTCGACCCAACCGTTCTCCTGATCGATGAGCCTTCGGCCGGACTCGCGCCGAAGCTTGTCGACACCTTGTTCTCAAAAATCGTCGAGATCAATGGAAACGGGACTGCGATTGTGATGGTCGAGCAGAACGCAAAGAAAGCGTTGGGAATCGCTCACCGCGGCTACGTACTCGAGACCGGTCGCAACCGCTTCGAGGGGACGGGAGAGGAACTCCTGCATAACACGGATGTAGCGAGACTCTACCTCGGAGGCTGAACCGCGAGAGCTCGCGCTGCAAAGAGAAAGAAAAGGAAAGGAAGAAGGTTCACTCGAGCTTCGAAAGGACGACCGCCCGAATCTGGGTCACGAAGTTGTTCGGTTGGGATTGCGCCGCAATTTGACCGCCAAAGCCGGCGGCGGCTGGCACGACGAGGGTCTCCCCGAAGTACGCCAGGCGATAGATCTTGAAGGCTGGAGACGCGCTGACTCCCCAAACCTCGTAGCTTCCGCGGCCCGGATCGTTTGTCGCGTTGAGATCTTCCGTCCCGGAGGCTCCCTCCCAGTTAATCGCGTGCCCCGCGGCCAACTCCGTCAACGCCTTCGACCATTGACCGCCGTTGATGACGGTCCCGGTCGGACCCGAGACCGCGCGCAGGTTGGCTTTGAGCGATGCGCCATCGACCGCGCCGGCCTTCTGAGCGGCGAGCGCAATGAGATATACAGCGTCATAGGCGTGGGACGCGTAGAGGACGGGGTCTTGGTCGAAGAATGCCGCCTTGTACCGGGTTACGAAGCCGTTGTAGAGCGTCGAGTTCGGCGCAGCGGGTGACGTACCCCAAATCTGCGTCACATCAACTCCCACGGCCGGATCGCGAAGCGAATCGACGAAGCCCTGGTCATCGAGGCCTTCCGAGAAGACCCACTGCCGGTTCCACCAGGAATGGGACGACAACCCGTTTTGCCACTGCTTCATGACGGTCAATCCAGTGTCCGGATATCCGACAAAGTAAATGACCTGCGGAGCTGCGGCGGGGCTGGCACCAAACAGCTGGTTCAGTGCGCCCGCGTAGTCCGTTTGCGCCTCCGGGATGATCACGACTTGAGAGGCGTTGATGGTTCCGCCCAAGGACGTAAACTTTGCTTTGAAGTTGTTGGCCAAGCCAACGCCATAGGGGTTATTGATTGCAAGGACTCCCGCGTACCGGAACGAGCTGTTCGTGTACAGGTAGCTCCCGGCGACGGCCCCTTGCAGGGCGTCCGAGGAGATGGTCCGGAAAAACCAACCCTTGGTTACCGTGAGGTCCGAGAGCTTCACGGACGTCGCGGAAGGGGAAACCATCACAACATTGTTGCTCGACGCGGTATCGATGGATGACAACGAGCCCCCCGAGAATTGGGCGCCGACGATTGCGTCCACGTGGTTTGTCGTGATTAGTTTTGTGGCCGCCGCGGCTGCCGCTTGGGAGTTCGTCTGGTCGTCCTCGTTGAACATTACGATCGGCTGTCCCAGGACGCCACC
>VBMA01000049.1:0-1599 GCA_005878985.1 Methanobacteriota archaeon | reverse complement strand
CCGAGCACCGCGGCCAACACGACCACGATGATCACGACGATGACCGCAACCGCAATCCACACCGCTCTGCTCTTCGGGGCTGCCTTCGGCGCCGCCCCGGCAGGTACCTGCTGCTCCTCCATAATGACCCCGGCGGCGTCATGTTGTGACATGGTTTAAACGTTCTGGCCGCGGCGGAATGTCGACAAGGTTAGGCCAAGATTCGAACCCCTGATTACGGAATTGTGTTCCGACCTCTCTCGATCTCGGTGGTAAGAGGTGGAGACGGCTAAAGAGGACGGTCCCGACGATAGATTACGTAGGCGACGAGCCCGAACACCGGCACCAAGAAAACTAGGGCGAACCAAAAGACACCATTCATCCCACGGATCCGGGCGTCCTGGTAGACCCACAGAGCGATGAGGAGGAACGCGACGTAGAGCGCGAGGAGGAAGAGCCAGAATGCGACGGCCGTGCCGGACGCGGTCGCCTGAAACGGGATCGCGATGTCTGCCAGCACGACGGGCATCTCGATCACTCCACGGCGCAGTCTCGCTCGCGCGGCATGCCCTCAAGCAATATTTATATCATTATGCACGAATCTGCGAGCCCGACGGGAGGGAGAGGCGACTGGCCGAGCTGACCACGGGCGCATTGCTACTCGTCCTGGGAGCTGCCTTGTCCATCATTGGGATCCTGTTTTTCCCGTTTCTCTGCGTGGGCATCCCCCTGCTCATCGTAGGGGTCATCCTGATCATCGCGGAGGGCGGGCAGGTGACGAGGGCCCCGCCCCCGATGTATCCCGGGTATCCGCCCGGCTTTGCGTATCCTCCGTACATTCCGCCTCCTCCGGCCGCACCCGCAGCACCGGCTGCCAGCGCGGCAGCTCCGGCTCCCGCGGGAGGTTCGGGTCGTTTCTGCACGAGCTGTGGTTCATCGATCGCGGCCGAGATGTCGTTCTGCCCGAACTGCGGCGCCCGCGTCGCGCCGTGAATCGACGCGCGATGCCTTTATGGCGGGACAGTCTTCTCCGACGCTCGGTGCCGACGTGAAGAGTTCCGAGGTGTCCGGCTTCTACAAGAAGAGCCCGCAGGACCGCTGGCAAGTGATCCGGTCGTTCGGCGAGCTCTCGGACGCGGAGGTCGAGACGATCCAGAACACGGGTGCGCTCAAGTTCGACCAGGTCGACCGGATGATCGAAAACGTGGTCGGAGCGATGCCGGTGCCCCTCGGAATCGCGGTGAATTTTCAGGTGAACGGACGGGACTACCTGGTGCCGATGGCGATCGAGGAGCCGAGCGTGGTCGCCGCGGCCTCAAACGCGGCCCGGATGGCCCGGGAGCGGGGCGGTTTCTCCGCGAGCACCTCCGGTCCCATCATGATCGGACAGATCCAGCTCGTCGGGGTCTCGGATCCCCAGGGCGCGCGGATGACGATCCTCCACCACAAGGACGAAATCCTCTCGATCGCGAACGAGAAGGATCCCATGCTGGTGAAGCTGGGCGGCGGAGCGAAGGACGTCGAGGTCCACGTCGTGGACACGAAACGGGGCCACATGGTCGTCACCCACCTCGTCGTCGACTGCCGCGACGCGATGGGGGCCAACGCCGTGAACACGAT
>VBMA01000048.1 GCA_005878985.1 Methanobacteriota archaeon | reverse complement strand
AACGTCACAGACAACGACTCATTGAACGGAACTGTCTCCCACGACGTCGTCGTCCAAGCCGCACCCCCTGGGCCGCAGCCTCCGGTCGCCGATTTCACGGCCAATCCGGTGCGGGTGAACCCCGGTGTCCCAGTGACGTTCGACGCGTCCGCCTCGCTCGACCCCGACGGCACGATCGCCTCGTACACCTGGGAATTCGGGGACTCGAGCGGGGGCAGCGGGGTTGTCGCGACGCACTCGTATGCGAACCCCGGCGTATTCACGGTCAACCTCACCGTGGTCGACAACCAGACCTTGTCCTCGAGCGCTACGCATCAAGTAACGGTCAACGCGCCTCCTCATGCCGGGTTCCAATTTGCACCCACCACGGTCTTTGTCGGGATCAGCGTTACGTTCGATGGATCCACGTCGTCGGACCCCGACGGGAGCATCGCGTCGTATGCGTGGGACTTCGGAGACGGGTCCACCGGGACTGGCATTCAGGCTGTGCACGTCTTCGCCGCGAAGGGAACCTTCCAGATCCGGCTCACGGTGGTGGACAACGACGGCCTGTCGAACCAGACGACTCGGACGCTCGCGGTCCCAGACCGGGCGCCTCAGATCACCTCGAGTACTCCCGGAGTCGGTCCGCTGACCATCGACGCGGGCGCGACGCAGACCTTCACCGTGATCGCGTGGGATCCCGACGGGGATGCGCTGATGTACACCTGGCGAGTCGACGGGGCCGCCGCGGGCGGGAATCTGAGCGCGCTGAATTTCGCGTCGACGACACCCGGAGCGCACGTCGTGAATGTCACTGTGTCCGACGGCTCGCTGGTCGCCTCGCGGGAGTGGACGGTGACCGTCGTGGCGGCTGGATATCTGGCGCTCCTCACATCGTTGCCGTTCCTCGCGTTCGTCCTCGCCGTCATCGTCGCCGTCCTCCTTGTCTTGTGGTTCCGTCGAAAACGGAAGATGGAACGGCCGCCTCGGTCGACCAATCGAGGGATTTTCTAGCGGCTTAGGCCCTCGGTTTCGCCACGCACGCAACGAAGGTGAACCCTTACGTATGTGGAACGGATGGCAGCCTCATGACGACCGTCCTCCTTCAGACGACGATGGGCGATGTGAAGATCGAGCTCCTCGACACGGCGATGCCCATCACGGCGGGGAACTTCCGAAAGCTCGTCGCGCAGGGTTTCTACGACGGAACGATCTTCCACCGCGTGATCCCGAACTTCATGATCCAAGGTGGGGACCCGGAGGGGACGGGGATGGGAGGGCCTGGATACACGATCCGGGACGAGCTTCCCGCGGAGAACCGGAACGTGCGCGGAACCATCTCGATGGCGAATGCCGGTCCGAACACCGGCGGGAGCCAGTTCTTCATCAACGTGGTCGACAACCGACGGCTGGACCCGAAACATCCGGTATTCGGTCGGGTCGTGGGCGGGATGGAGGTCGTCGACGCGATCAGCCGCACGCCCACGGACAACGACGACCGGCCGCGGACGAAGGTCACGATCCGGAAGGCGAGCCTGCTTCCGTAGGCGCGAATATCTTACAGCCGCCAGAAGTCTCCCGTCAGCCCGAGCGAGCGAAAATGGGCCACGAGTCGGTCCTTGCCAGGTCGAACATACTCGACCCGCAACTTGTCTCGGTAGATCGGGACGCTGAGCGCGTGGGTCTCTTCAATGGTCAGGATCGCGCCCGCGGGTGCCTGCGTGGCCCTCCGCCATTCGTCTAGGTGGGACTCGCCGGAGAAGAACACCATGTGATTCGAGCAGGTGAGGACGATGTCATTCCACCACTGGGACGCGGGTAGGGCGAGATACACAACCGGTGCGGGAGGGATTGAGCGCGATTTCCCGCCGGCGAGCTCGATCGAAATCGGCTCCGCGCAATGATGGCAACGGCCGTCGATCCGGATGATCTCGTGCAGCATCGAGTGGAACGCGACGGCGTCCCAGGCGCAGTTCGCATAGTATCGCCGACCGATCACCGGACGAGTGACACGAAACGGCGTGGCGACGGCCGAGAACGGGAAGGCCATGAGGATCCGCTGGGTGCCGGGCACGAGTTCCAGGTGGCGCGCCTCCTCGAGCCCCCTCAGCACGGCAAACGCCTCTTCGCGACGGAGACGGTACCGTTCCATGATCTGCTCGAGGACCGGCGGAACCGCCTGTTCGACGAAGTAGTCGAAGACGAACTTCCTCGCGTCGCGCGCGAGCGAATCGGCCGCGGACCTCGGCATGATGCAACCTTCACCCGGCATGGCGCAGAGGAGGGCGATAAACTTGAGGGCGTCTCCCACCTCAGTCGGAAAATCCGAGAATCATCTCGTTGCCACGACGAAATAACCTGTGTCGCCCGGGAAGCTTGATACATCGGTGAATCCACCGGCTCGCAGTTTTGCCGTGAGCTCGTCCGGCCCGTGGAAGGCCATGTGGCCGGCGTGGCGGTATCCGGCAATCCATCGGTACAGAGGGCCGGGAGCGCGGGAGGGAGGGAGCTCGAACAACACAATCCGCCCAGCGTCTCTCAGGACGCGTCGCATCTCCTCCAAGGCCCGGTCCTGATTCTCCACATGGTGGAACGCGACGACCAACGTGACCCGGTCGAAGATCCGCTCCGGAAATGGAATCTCCTCTGCGTGCCCCTCCTCGAATCGAATCGACGGTCGAAGCCTTCGTCCCTCGGCGACTTTCTTCCGGTCCGGCTCGAGGACGACCACCTCGGCGCAACCCGTCGCGAACCGCTGCGTCGCCGCGCCCGTGCCACCTCCGACATCGAGCAAGCGAACCCCGGAGACCGGAGCGATGAGCTCGTGCAATTGTGCAAGGTCCGTGGCGCGCTTGCGAATGCTTCCTCGTTCCAGCGCCCGGGACAAGACTGACATGAGAACTCCTCTGGCACCTTGGATCGGGGACGAGTCCCTACGGAACCTCGCCGCGGAGGATCTTCCCCAGCACCTGCGTGTCGATGTTCCCTCCGGAGACCACGCAGACGAGCCTGCCTTTTCCGGCCTTCCCCGCGAGGGCCGCGGCAACCGACGAACCCCCCGCGCCTTCTGCCACCACGCGGTTCCGTTCGACCAGCAAACGGATCGCAGAAGCGATTTCCTTCAATGTGACAACGAGAGACCCTTCGAGCAACGGCCGCACGATGTTCCACATTTCCGGGAGGACCGTCGAGGTGCCGATCCCATCAACGAACGTCGGGATCCGATGGACCTCGGTCGGGGCGGATTTCGCGAACGAGGCCGCCAGGGGCGCGGCGGTCTCCGGTTCGCATGCGTAGATCCGAGTCCGCGGTCGCTTCGCCTTGATCGCCGTCGCAATGCCCGCGCTCAACCCACCGCCGCCGAACGGGATGATGACCGCGTCGGGATCGGGCAGGTCCTCGAGGATCTCCAACCCGATCGTGCCGTTCCCCGCCATCATCGTCGCATCGGCGAACGGATGGACGAACGTCCACCCTTTGAGCGGCGCGTACGTCCGGCTGATGCCGATCTCCCAGACCTCGTCCCACGAGAGCTGAACGATCGTCGCCCCGAACCGCCGGATCGCGGCGAGCTTCGTCGCCGGCGCGGTGTCCGGGACGATCGCGGTGCACGGGATTCCGAGCCGTCTCGCATGCCACGCGAGGGCCTGGGCCATGTTGCCGGCGCTGCACGTGAACACGCCGTGACTTCGTTGTTCCGGCGTCAAGAGGGCGATCGAATTGCCTGCACCCCGGACCTTGAACGACCCGGTCGGTTGCAGGTTCTCCAGCTTCAGGTAGATCTCCGCAGGCGCATCGTCGACATTCAAGCGGACGAGCGGCGTCCGGACGACCAGGCCTTCGATGCGCTTTCGGGCGGCCTCGATGGAAGGGAGGTCGAGCACGTTCTGCATGCGCGGCCTCAGGGTGCCGCGGGGGAGGCCGACGCCGGAGACGACGAGCCGAACAGGTACCCTCCGAAGGCGGTTCCCCAGACCAAGATCGGCCAAACGATCATCCGTTCCATCCCGCCCGGCCCGAGACCGAGGTACGCCTTCGCGATGTACAACCCAAGCGCGACAAGCGATAGGACTCCCAGGATGACGGAGATGTATCGGAAGGGCGGTCGAACGATTCGGGCCGCGAGAATCGCCGAGAGCCCGATGAAGATAAACGTCCAGAGGGAGACGAGTTCGTGGACGACGCCGAAGGCTTCGGTGAACACGCCGACCGCGATGGCGCCCGCGCCGGCGAGTGCGACAACGATCGACAAGATCCGGTCACCGACCGCGCGCCAGAGGAACCAGGCCGTCGCGAGGACCAGGACGCCGACGAGGATGATCGAGGGATTGAAGACGAGGGCAGCGGGCCCGACGCCGAGATCGCTGATGTAATTCTGCGAGATACTGTAGCCGGTCGGCGAGGCTTCGGAATACACGGCCTCGGAGACGGTGAGGCCGATGACCGCGAACTGCGCGATCCCTACGAATAGAAACAAGCCCGCCCACTGACGGTCGTCGAGACGCATGAGTCGGCGACGCGAGTCCGGGACCATAAGGATTCCGACCGGCGGACCGAGGACTTCTTAGCAAACCGCCGCGTACGCGGGCCGGTACTCACATGGACGCACCGATCCGAGTCACCTGGTACACCGACCCGCACAACATCTGGTGTTGGGGCTTCGAGCCGACGATCCGTCGCCTCGAGGTGCGCTACCCGGACACGGTCGAGATCGAGACGCGCCAAGGCGGGCTCTTCGAGGATTTCAGCCCCGTCCGAGAGCAGTGGGCGCGCATGTCTGGCGGCCGTTGGAAGGACTCCGTGCGCGCGTTCTTCGAGGCGGTCTCGAGCCAGCATCGCATGCCCATGGCGGCGGACGCGATGATCGACTCCTCCGACGATTTCGATTCGACGTGGCCCGCGTGCATCGCGGCGAAAGCCGCGGACCTCCAAGGCGCCGATCAAGGATGGCGGTACCTTCGTCGCTTACGAGAGGCGTGGTGCCTCGCGGGACGAGGCATTCACCGGAAAGACGTCCAAGCGACGGTCGCAAAGGAAACCGGCCTTGACGTCGAGGCATTTGCGAGGGCCTTGGAAGACGGTTCCGCGAACGACGCGTTCCAACGAGATCGCGACGAATGCCAGGCTCTCGGGATCAGCGGTTTCCCGACATTCGTGATCCGTCGCGGAGACGAAACGCGCCACGTGGACGGCTGGAGGCCGTGGGACGGGTTCGAGGAAATCCTGCGGGACGTGGACCCTCATCTCGAAGCCGCGTCTCTCAAAGCCGATGAAGACACGGCGAAGGGTCTCCTCCAGCGGTATGGAAGCCTGGCCACCTGCGAACTCGCGGCAATCCTTGGGACGACAGACGATGACGCGGAAATCCTGCTGGAGGAGCTCGAGGGCCGCGACGACGTCGTGCGTCGTCCCGTCGGGCGCGGACTCATGTGGGAATCGCCGACGGCCCGACACGGGACCTCGAAAGCCGACATCGCGAGTCGGACGCCTACCTGATCGCGTTCGGCCCCGATGGGAACGGTAACGGCAGAGGCAGCTCGAACACGATCAAGAACACGCGGAGCGCGAGGGTTTCCTTCGGTAGGATCCGCGAAGCCTGCGTCTCCCGAAATGGGGATGAACTCGAGCTGCGTCGGTTCACCGCCGTGAAACGAGAAAAATGATGAAAGGGGAGAAGTCCTCAGAAGGACTTCAGGAGCCCCCACATCGCGCCCGCGAAAACGAGCAGGCCCGTCAACAGGCCGACCGTGCCGCCCGCAACTGCGAGCAAGGCCACGCCCGCGATCGCCGCGACAGCGACCCCATTCCGCAGGTTCGCTCGCGTCACCTTTTGCCCGATCAGGGCCAGGGCGCCGAAGGCGATGAGCAAGAGAGCCCGGACCCACGAGACGCCGAGCACCCGCTCCGCCACGATCGCGGCAGCGAAGGCCACCGCACCGGCGAAGACCGCGATCGCCCCGCCGAGGACGATTGGCAGTTGGTACGCCGGCATCCGCCCCAACGCGCGCCACGAGGATGCGGCCCGCGCCGGCCACGATCGGATTTCGGTTGCTGCCATGTTGTTTCACCTCGGACCGCCGCAAGGCCGAGGCTACTTGACCGTGTTGGGACGTTCGTCGAACCGGCCGAACTCTGTCTAGAACCTGATGTCGCTCGGCGGGTGAACATAGATTCAGATACGATGGGGCGCCGCCGCCACGCTCTTATACTCCCGGATGGCCATCGAGCCGTATCGTTTCGGTCGGGAATTCCGGGGGAGAGGGGGCCATCGGTCTGGAGCGGCCCACATTCGTCGAGCGTGCGATTGCCGCGATCCCGCTCCCGTACCTCATGACGTGCACGATCGTCGCCCTCCTGGTGACCGGGCCGGGCTACTTCCTCGCGCACCTGATCGAGACCGGCGGGGATTGGAATCAGACGGTTGCGGCGATCTTCGGTGACGCCTTCGCACTCCCCCTCTGGCGATCGGTCCCGCTGATCATCCTGTCCGTCGGATTCGAGTTGTACTTGCTGTGGCTCGTGCGACATTCGCGACTCCACATCGCTCGCTACGCGAAGGAGATCGCTCCACTCCTGCCCGGAGGAGATGCGGACGTCCGTCGAATCTTCGGCCACCTCTACTGGCGGCTCCCCGTGATTGGGCTCGCGGCCGCCTTCGGGCTGTTCTTCTTTGTGTTGCTGCTCGAACCGCTTCCGCCCGCCTTCGGGGTCTTGGATTTCTTGATCCTGGGCGTGAATCTTGTATTCCTGCCGTTCGTGGATGCGCAGGTGATCTGGAACTACGCTGCGACAATCTGGGGTGTCCATCGAATCGGACGACAGGCGCTTCGTCTCCGACCCCTCTACGAAGATCCGATGCTCGGGCTGCGCCCTCTCGGATCGGTCCCGTTGGGAGCCACCTTCTACTTCTTCGGGGCGCTCGCGATCATCATCGCCGAGGTGACCCTCAGCCCGGACCCGGTCCGCCCGGCTTACCTCGCGCTCCTGATCGTCTTGGTCCTGTTCGGTGCGGGGCTGTTGTTCCTCCCGCTCGTCTCGATCCATCGACTCATGGTGGCGGAGAAGCGTCGCGCAATCGATGACGCGAGTACACGGGCAGGCGGTGTCTACGCGCCGCTCACGGCCGGAAACCCGACCTCGGAGCCGAGCCTCCATGAAGTGCGAGACCTGCTCCTCCGCACGCACGGGATTCTTGTCCACCGGGAGGAGGAACGCCGAATCCAGGCCCTGCCGACGTGGCCGTTCGAGACACGCGCGATGACCCGGATTGCGGCGATCACATTGACCGGCGTCGTGGCCGTGTTGGGGCGCGCCGCGGTCGACTATTTTCTATTGCGATAGCACGATTCGGCGGTGACCCAAAGTTCAAAGCCCCGAGGCCGGTATGCGGGCCCGGGAGCGTTCAATGCGCTGCGACGCGTGCGGCACGATGAACAAAGACACGTCGCGGTTCTGCCTGTATTGCGGCGCGTCGCTAACGACGATTGGCGCCGAAACCGCGCCGCCGACCTCCACTCCCGCGCCGCCCGCGCCGACGCCGCCGATTCCCCGCGCGGCCCCGCTCCGACCGGTGTATGTGCCGCGGCCGCGTTACCCCGACTACGTGGCCCTGTTCGGGGTCGCCTTCTTCTTGCTCGTCCTGGGGATCGTCTTCTATCTGAATGGCAACCTGCTCACGGAACTCCGGCGCTGGTGGGATCAGGTCCTCGCCGGGCGCGGCGCGTTTCGGCCACCGGAGGGCGTGATCGTCAGTGCCGGGCTCTTCTGGGGACTCCTCGGCGTCTCCAACTTCGGGATCGCCTTCCTCCGATGGCTCTTCACGCGCTCGCGCATCCGGACGCTCGGCGCGCTCCTCGGCGGGATCGCGATGGTCATGTTCTCGTACTTCCTGTACCGATATTCGCTGCGGGACATGAGCGGCTCCATCGTCGTCGCGCTCGAGGCCGGGGTGATCGCGGTCCTGTTGTTCGTCTACATCGGCGCGGGCCTCTACTGGACGACCCCGCGGTACCGGCCGGCCCTCCAGGGCGTCTATCGTACGCCGCGGCCGTGATGCGGATCAGGGCCGGACGAGGTCGTACGACTCGGGCCCTCCGGGAGGGATGAATTCGCTGCCGCACTCGCAGGTCCAGACGACCCCCGGCCTGCCGCTGATCTCGATTCGCGTGATGCTGTAGTCGAAGCCGCACCGTTCACACGAGAGCACGACGGCGGGCGGATCGGGTTCGTGGCGCACCACCGGCGGCCGGGGCAGGGGATGGACCACGGGCGGCTTCGGCTTGTGGAACAACCATTCCTTCAGTCGCGCCAATCGCCGAACGCCTTGTGCACCGTTGACCGCCGAAGGCGATGGTGCCCGCGGCGGCGCATGTGAGCCCCTTTGTGGACCGTTCTTCATCGGTCCTCCGCCTCCCCGCATAGGTATTCGGTTTCTGAGGCATAAAGGTCGCTGAATCAGTGTGAATTGTTTCTCTTCCGATAATGAGGACGCACGCGCCGGTGTATGCTACGCGTTGTTTGCGGGACCTACCAGGGGAGGCCGATCGCTCCCGCCAGGAAGCGGTTCAGTGGGTCCATCGACTCGCACGCCTCGATGAAGGAGTCGCAGAACTCCGGGCTCGTGACCTGGTTGTCGCGGAAGCTTCGACTCGAGACGAAGTCCTTTCGCCGCAAGTCCTGGATCAGCGGATGATTCGGGTCGTAGCCGGGCGGAGGGCGCTTGAGCGAGTCGCCCTCGACGGAGACGCGGCTTCGGAGGACCTTCTTCCACGCGTCCGGCTCTTCGACAATCCGATCGCGGATCTTCTTCAGGGTCGGCGCGTCGGGATGCCAGACGCCGGAGTGGGCCATTGTCTCGCCGGAGGACAGGTGGAGATAGTAGCCGGGCGCCATCTCCTCCGGCCCCGGTGCCTTCGCGTGCCAGAAGTGGATTCCGACCTCCATCTTGTACGGACTCTTGTCCGGCGAGAACCGGATGTCGCGGTAGATGCGGGACAGCGATCCGCCGAACGGCTTGGCGTCCGCAACGACGTAGGAGCTGATCTTCTGCAGCCGCTGGCCGGCGTCGCGAATGAACCGCAAGCTCGGTTCTTGGACGGCCTTCTCGTAGCGTTCCTTGTTCTTCGTGAACCATTCCTTGTTGTTGTTCTTCGCCAGCTCGCCGAAGAACGCAAAGAATTCCGGCGTGAAGTATTTCGATCTCTCGGCCATCGGTTCGGACCCCGCTCCACAGGCATCGCGTCTCATCGGTTGAACATTGGCGCGAACGGCCGCGCATCGAAGACCGCGCGAACCGAGGCGATCCTGTCCCCGCGGACGCGATACCACTCGCAGATGAACGCGGTCCCGGCCGGGGTGTTCGTCACCATGTCATACAGCAAGCAGACGTCGTCGCCGTCGACGAATGTCTTCCGCGGCTCGACCCGCGCGATGATGTGGTGGAGTTTGCCTAACGCGTCCAGGTACGGCTCCGGTCGGCTGAACGACTCGAACGGACCGACGAACGACAGATCGTCGTGCATGTACCGCCGCGCGCTCGCAAAGTCGCCTTTCCCCAATGCTCTCTGATACGCCATCACAATTTCTTTCGCATTCGCCATTCACTCACGCTCCGTCGGCAACGCGGGTGCGTCCTGCCATGCCGCGAGGATCGGACCGCCGGGCGCGCGGAACCAGAAGAAGCTCCCCATGCCCGGGACGTCCACGCGGGGAAGGACAATCTCGCCACCCGCCCGCTCGATCTTCTTGCGCGCCGCATCGAGGTCGTCGACGCGCACGTAGCTCGTGCTTCCCGGCGATTCCTTCGCCTGCGTCGGCCGGATCCCGCCTTGGCCGCCGCCCGGCGTCCGGAACGACAGGTACTCGCCCATCGGGAACTTCACGGACTCGAACCGCCAGCCGAAGACTTTCTCCAAGAAGTTCCGCGTCACGGCGGGTTCCGTGCTCGAGAACTCCGAGAACGCCATCGATCCGTCCCGATCCGCTTCCTTCGCGGTCCTCTTCCGTGCCATGGTCGACTCTCTCGCGGTCGCGCAAACTGATATCCATTGGATAGTATATAGGCCTGGCAGGGGCCGAACGGATAGTGGCGCGAACGCGGACTCACGCGGAGGACGAGCGGAGGATCTATCCGCTCCTGGCATACCAAGCCGATCCAATCCGGGAGAGCGTCAAGTGGCTAGGGCGCAAGTGGACGCTGCTCATCCTGCGCGACATGGCGTTCCTGAAGCTGACTCGGTTCGGACAGATCCTTCGTAACAATCCGGGGCTCACGCCGCGGGTCCTCG
>VBMA01000180.1:1094-3982 GCA_005878985.1 Methanobacteriota archaeon | reverse complement strand
GAGAAGAACTGCGCAAGATCCGCGGAAAGGAAATCGCCCTCATCTTCCAAGATCCGATGACGCGACTCGATCCGCTGTTCACGATCGAGGATCACTTCGTCGAGACGATCCGCGCCCACGAGGACGCTTCGAAGGAGGAAGCGATTGACCGGGCCGTGACAGCCCTCGCCTCGATGGGTATTCCAGAGAGTCGTCTCAAGCACTATCCCCACGAGTTCAGCGGGGGGATGCGTCAGCGGATCATGATTGCGATGTCGCTCGTGATGAACCCGAAGCTCCTGATCGCGGACGAGCCCACGACCTCCCTCGACGTGATCGTGGAGGCCCAGATCCTCGAGATCCTGGAGGATCTCCGCCGGGTGTACAAGATGTCGCTGCTCCTCATCACCCACAACCTCGGAATCGTGGCTGAGGTGTGCGATCGCCTCGCGGTCATGTATGCGGGCAAGTTCGTCGAACTCGGCGGCGTGCGCGATGTATTCCGGACGCCCGTCCATCCGTACACGCAGGCGCTGCTCGCGTCGACAATCCACCTCGAATCGAAACAGCTGTTTTCGATTGACGGGCTCCCGCCCGATCTCGTCGATCCCCCTCCGGCGTGCCGGTTCCACCCGCGGTGCACCTACGCGAAGGAAATCTGCCGTACGGAAGAGCCCGCGTGGGTCGAATACCGCCCGGGGCATTTCGCCGCCTGCCACTTCGGGAAGGACTTCCTGTGACCGACGCGATCCTGGAAGTGCAAGATCTTGTCAAGCATTTCCCCGTGAAGCTCCCCGGGATCGCACGCATCCTTTGGGGGGGTGATCTGGCCGTCCACGCGGTCGATGGCGTTTCGTTCTCCCTGCGACCGGGCGAGATTTTCGGGCTCGTCGGGGAGAGCGGGTGCGGGAAGACGACCGTCGGTCGAACGGTCCTTCGTCTCCTCGAACCAACCGCGGGGACCATCCGTTTCGAGGGGACGGACATCACTCATCTGAAGGAACCGGAACTTCGGCCCCTGCGGAAGCGAATGCAAATCATCTTTCAGGACCCCCATGCCTCGCTGAATCCCGGTATGACGATCGGCCAGAGCATCGCGGACCCGTTGATCATCCACGAGGCGGCCGACGAGAGCGAGGCAAAGCGAGCAGCCTTGGAGATCATGACGGAGGTCGGTCTCTCACCGGCGGAGCAGATGTACGCGAAGTATCCCGGGGACCTGAGTGGCGGCCAGAAGCAACGGGCCGTGATCGCACGGGCGATGATCCTAAAACCGCAGCTGATCGTCGAGGACGAGTCGGTCGCAATGCTAGACATGTCGATCCGCTCCCGGGTCCTCGAGCTGATAATCGATTTGAAACGCCGGTATGGCCCCACGTACCTGTTCATCACCCACGACCTCGCGACCGCGAAATTCATCTGCGACCGAATCGCGATCATGTACCTGGGCCGAATCGTCGAGATGGGCCCTTCGAAAGGTATCTACGCCGACCCGAAGCATCCGTATACCCGGGCGCTGCTGGAGGCGGTGCCGGTTCCCGACCCGATGCGCCGTGGGAGGAAAGTGCTTCCCCGGGGCGAGGTGCCGGATGCCGTGCACCCGCCGTCCGGGTGTCGGTTCCATCCGAGGTGTCCCGTCGCGATGCCCACCTGCGGATGGGAAGGCCGCGACTTCGTCGATTTCCTCGAGCTGCGGTGGCTTTCCCCCGAGACCGCGGCTGCGGAGACCGCGCTAGGCCCGGTTAAACAGTGGACGACGGATGGCCTGATTGCTCGAAGACGCGTCCGGGATGCGGATCCGGGCGCGCTCGCCGGCCAGGTGCGAGCGATCGTTGCCGACGTGGAGTCTCCGATGATCCAAGCAATCGAAGCCGTCGAGGTCGAGGAGGAGGGCGTCGTCGTTCGATTCCGGCCACCCGCACCGCTCGAGCCGAAAGAAGTTGAGGGTCGACTCGTCGAGTGCCTTCTCTACTGATAGGACAAGGGCTTAAGTCGGCCCCGGCCATCGGGCCGCCATGGAGGACCTTTCGGCTTTCGCCACCGCGCACCCCGAGTTCTGCGACTCGAAAGCGGTGCGCGTGCCGGGCCACGCGGCCGTCCCGTCCCTCGAGGGCGCGCGTCCGTTCGAGCTCACCGCGGATGCGTTGTCCGCGTACCGGGTGAACGTCCCAAAAGATCCGGCGACGCTCCCGAACATGCTCAAGATGGGCCCAGAAGCGGTCGCGTTCTATGTGAGCTTTCGATTGGTCCCCGATCGATGGGGCATCTACGTCCGCGAAGGCGCGCTCCGGGCGTTGAAAGAGGAATACCACCGGATCATCTGGCGGGACCTCGGCAAGTACGCGGATCGGAACGTCGACGACGTGGCGGAGAAGGTGGAGACGACCTTGGTCCTCGACTACCTCCTCGCGCACAACCGGATCCATTTCCTGGTCGACCGCGCCGCGGCCGAATGGGAGGCGCAGGAGGGAGCCGCGAAATACGCGCCGTACCAGGCCGCCTGGTACAACGCGCCGCCGAAGCCGATCATGAATCCGGAGGACGTCGGTAACCTGGAGGAGGCGTTGGCGAATCTCGAGGCGTTCCGGCAGTACATCAATCCCACGTACGCCGACGGCGTCGCGAAACTCGTGGAAGGCCGACTCGACGAACGGAACGTGAACGAGTGGAAAGCGTTCTTCATCGGAGGACGGTTCGCGGTCGAGATGGCGAACGTCCTCTCGCGGCAGCCCCCGGGATGGAAGGACTTCGGGAAGTTCCTCAATCGCAAGACGTCCGTGGGGGCGACGAACTACGTGCGGATCCAGTACTCATACAACCCGGAGATGCTGGAGCGCGGGCAGGCGGAACTGAGCCGGCGTCTCGCGGCCCGGACGGCCGACGCCCCGAACCTCTTCAAGGCCGAAGTA
>VBMA01000180.1:0-1007 GCA_005878985.1 Methanobacteriota archaeon | reverse complement strand
GCGGATATGGCGTTCCGGGGCCGGCCGGACCGGGGATGGACCGTGCACGCCTCGTTGATCCTCATCATCCTCTTCTGGGGGCTCGCGTTCGTCGCGATCAAGCAAGCTCTCGTGTTCATGTCCTGGATCACGCTCACTTTCCTCCGATTCGCGGTCGCCGATGCGCTGTTCGTCGGGTATCTCGTGGCCACCCGTCAGGTGCGCCATCCGCCGGCGCGGGAAGACCTCCCGATGCTCGTCCTCCTCGCGTTCTTCGGATTCACCGGCTATCATCTCTTCCTGAACCTCGGGGAGACAGATCCGAACGTTAGCGCGGGTACGGCGGCCCTGATCATCGCCTCCGCCCCGGCGTTCATCGCGATCTTCGCGATCCCCCTGCTGAAGGAACGGATCGGGCGCTGGCAATCCGCGGGGATCGCCCTCGCCTTCGCGGGCCTCGCGGTGATGATCTTCTTCGTCCGGCCGGAGAGTCAATTCACGTTCCGCGCTTCCGAAGGCGCCCTGACGGTGGTCCCGCCCGCGATTTTCTCCGCCCTCTATGCGGTCCTCGGCAAGAGCTACCTCCGGCGGTACCCTCCCTTTACATTTGTCGCGTGGACCCTCCTCATCGGAACGGTCCTCCTGGTGCCGCTCCTGGTCGTGACGGGACGGAGCGTCCTGGCCGACCTGCAGACGATGGGTTTCGCTGGTTGGATCCCGGTCCTGTACCTCGGCATCTTCCCGACATTTATCGGGTACGGAATCTGGTTCCGCGCGTTGGAGCGAATCCCCGCGGCGTCGGCGGGCGCGTACATCTACGCGAGCACGCTCGTCGCGGTCATCGGCGGGATCGTGATCCTCGGAGAATCCCTGACGGTCGGCGCGATCGCGGGCGGAGCGATGGTCATCGCCGGCGTGGTGCTCGCGCAGCAGCTCCGGACACGCTCGACGTGACGGGAGCGGGGCTCAGCGGATTCGTTCGAGCTGGAACGAGCCGATCATCAGCGCCTTGTTCGTGAATTTGTACG
>VBMA01000163.1 GCA_005878985.1 Methanobacteriota archaeon | reverse complement strand
GACGGTCAAGCGGATGACGTCAGCGCCCCACTCGCGCACCGATTCGCGGATATACCAGACGTTCCCGCGAGACTTCGACATCTTCCGCCCCGCCAGGCGCACCCACCCGTTCACGCCGAACCCGCGGGGCCAGAGCTCCTTCGGGAAGATGGCGGTGTGTCCGAACAGGCAGAATGCCATGTGGTTCTGGACCAGGTCTTTCCCGGTGTTCCGTAGATCGAGCGGATACCAATACACGAACTCGTGTCGGAGGCCTTCGACCTCTTTCACGTCCAAGCCGAGGCGCGACGCGACGGCCTTCGCGCTGCCGCTCCCGAAGAACACGAAGTCGAAGAACGCGTCGTCGAGGCGCTGGGCCCACGGGACCTGAGAACGCAGGTGCCCATCCTGGAGGGCGTGGGCGATCGTGTAGTACGCCATGTAGATCGTCGAGTCGCTCAGGGACTCGATGACCCAGTTCGAATCCCATGGGAGGATCGTGCCCAGGCCGCGGTGGTGGGCGCACGGCCAGTCTCGAAGCCAATCCGCCACGTAGTCGAACCACTTCCGCAGCGCCGGCGGATACAGGTCCATCGACGCAATCGCTTCGTGGACCTTCGCCTTCCACGCCGGATCGGCGTACGAGAGGAACCATTGGTTGTCCACGACCTTCACGATCGCGGGCGTCATGCACCGACAGATGACGACCCCACTCGGCTCGTACATCAGGTCGGCCTGACCTTTCGACGTCAGCTCCTTCCGAATTTCGTCTTTGGCGACCTCCACCCGGACGCCGGCGTAGGGGCCGCAGTTCTCGTTCAGGACGCCGCGGTAGAAGCCGGTCTTGTACACCTCGGCCTTCGCCTGCTCGAGTTTCTCCCGGTCCCGCTGGTTCCGAATCCCGAGGCGATCAACGATCTCGACCCCCGGCAACGGCCCCCATCCGGGCGTGCGGATGATGGAGATCGGCTGGATGGCCCGGATTCGCTCCGGGTCCAGATCGTACTTGGCCAGGAGAGCATCATCTTGCTGAAGGTCCCGCAGGGCGACGTAGTCGTCCGGCGCATCCGAAGGCACGCTCGTGACGATCCCGGTGCCGCGGCCCTGGTCGATGAAGGAGCCCGGCAGAATCGGAATCGCACGGTTGATCGCCGGAGCCACTACATCCTTGCCGAGCAGATCGGCTCCCAGGATCCTCGCCTCGATTGCCACCGACTTCCCCTGCTCCGAGAGCTTCTTCGACGCGAGGTCATTGAGGATCCACCGCTCGTCGCCGACTCGCGCGACCACGTATTCCGAGTCCGGATCGACCCAGAGGTTCGTCTGCCCGAACACGGTCTCGGGCCGGATCGTCGCCGCGACGAGGAACCGGCCGTCCGCCAGAGGGAATTTCAGCAGCGTGTATTCCATCGGCGTCTCGCCCTCGCCTTCGAGGCGATCGTGGTCCCCAATCGGCGCCTGGTCCTTCGGACACCAGATGACCGGATGCTTGTCGATCCGCACGTAGCCGCCGTCCTTCAGGCGGTGGAACTGCCAGCGCACGAACGCGTCGTACGGCGGGTTGAGCGGCGTCGTGATGAAGGAACGCGTCCAGTCGACCGCCGCGCCGAGCGCCTTCAGGTCGTCCATCGTCGCGGCGGGGAAGACCTCGATCCAATGCATCGGATCCGCGAATTTCGGGATCTCGCGGTCGGGGATGCCCATCGCCCGGAGGATCTCCCACTGCTTCGGCTCTTTCTCCGCAATCCGTTTCGCGGCTCCGAGGATCGGGAGGCCGGTGCAATGGAACGCCTGCGGGTGGAGGACATTGTAACCGAGCATCCGCCGGAATCGGGACTGGAACTCGGCCCTCAGGAACGACGTGCCGAATCCTAGGTGCTGGTACCCGTTCATGTACGGATAGGGGACGGTGGAGTACCACTTCGGCCGACCGGCGTCCGCGCGCGCGACGTATACGTGCTCGCGCTCCCACGCGGATTGCCACTTGGCCTCGATCTGCCGCAGATCGACCGATCCCGCGTGGCCACGAAGTGGTTTCGCCGGGCGGGAGCGAGCCTGCTCCTTCGGCTTCCGACGCTGCCTGGGTAAGCGACGCGCCTTTGGCCTGGGCCGCGGTCGAGGGCGACCACCGCGCTTGGCGGCGCGGCGGGGTCGGGCCTTTTTCCGCCGGCCGCTGGGTCCACGCGATTTCCTAGCCACGCGCGCACATAGAGACGATTCTCGTAAAGCTTTTCGCGGCGGATCCGGAGCGCCAATCGACCTCGTTCGTCACCGACGTGAAGCGTGTTCGATTTGGCATACAAATCAAGAATCAAAGGTCCGTTCCAGGCACGATTCCGAGCGACGATGGAGGCCCTTTGTCCTACGTCGTATGACAATTGACAACAAGTATATGTACGGTGCCCCAGGATACGGCGAACAACACGCCAAAAATTGCGCGGAATGGTGTATGACCTCGTCATACCCTTTCCCGTGGTTCAGGCGAGGGATTCGGATGGACGAAAACGAGCGAATCACCCTACGACTCGAGAAAGAAAACCTCGAGCTAATCGACGCGTTCCTGAAGGGGAGCACGTCGCACGGGAACCGCTCGCAGCTGGTCCGCGATGCGGTCCAGGCGTATATCCAGACGATCCGCGAGGGC
>VBMA01000061.1 GCA_005878985.1 Methanobacteriota archaeon | reverse complement strand
TCCTGCAGGGCCGCGCGATCACCCGCGGCGACGTGATCAGCGTGAGCGTCATGGGCCGCAAGTTCGATTTCGTCGTCACATCGTTCTCGCCCGGCGCGGATGCCGTCCTCGTCGAAGCCGAGACGGAGATCAAGATCGCCGAGAAGCCGATGAAAGAGGAAGAGGCGAAAGTCCCGAAGGTCGATTACGAGGACATCGGCGGCCTCGGGAGCGAGGTCCGCAAAGTGCGCGAGATGATCGAGCTCCCCCTACGGCATCCGGAGTTGTTCGAGCGGCTCGGCGTCGAAGCGCCGAAAGGGGTCCTCTTGCACGGTCCCCCGGGGACGGGCAAGACGCTCCTCGCCAAGGCCGTCGCATCGGAGACGAACGCGAACTTCCATTCGATCTCCGGGCCGGAGATCATGTCCAAGTTCTACGGCCAGAGCGAAGAGAACCTGCGGGACATTTTCAAACAGGCGGAGGAGAACGCGCCGAGCATCATCTTCATCGACGAATTGGACTCGATCGCGCCGAAGCGAGACGAGGTCATGGGGGAAGTCGAGCGGCGGGTCGTCGCGCAGCTGCTCGCCCTGATGGATGGCCTCCAGGCGCGCGGCAAGGTCGTCGTGATCGGGGCCACGAACCGCCCGAATGCGCTCGATCCGGCGTTGCGCCGGCCCGGCCGGTTCGACCGCGAGATCGAGATCGGCGTCCCGGACCGGGATGGCCGGCTGGAGATCCTCCAGATCCACACGCGCGGCATGCCCTTGTCGAAGGACGTCGACCTGAAGGAACTCGCGGGCCTCACCCACGGATATGTCGGCGCCGATCTCGCGGCCCTCTCGAAGGAGGCCGCCATGCGGTCCCTGCGGCGCATCCTGCCCGACATCGACCTCCAGGCCGATGTGATCCCGCCCGAGATCCTGAATCGGCTCACCGTTACGAGGGACGACTTCCTCGAGGCCTACCGGGAGATGGAGCCGTCCACGCTGCGGGAGGTCCTGATCGAAAAGCCCAATGTGCGATGGGAGGACATCGGCGGTCTCGACGAGGCGAAGCAGGAACTGCGCGAATCGATCGAGTGGCCGCTCCGAATGAACAAGGTGTTCGCCCACTTCGACGCGCGTCCCCCGCGGGGCATCATCATCTTCGGGCCTCCGGGCACCGGGAAGACGTTGCTCGCGAAGGCCGTCGCCACGGAGTCCGAGGCGAACTTCATCTCCGTCCGCGGCCCGGAATTCATGAGCAAGTGGGTCGGCGAATCGGAGCGGATGGTCCGAGAGACGTTCCGGAAGGCGAAGACGGCGGCTCCGTGCATCATCTTCTTCGACGAGGTCGACGCGATCACGCCGGTCCGCGGCGGCATGGAGGATTCGCAGGTCACGGAACGCGTGATCTCTCAGATCCTCACGGAGATGGACGGGCTCGAAGAGCTGCACAACGTGACCGTCATCGCTGCGACGAACCGCATGGACCTCGTCGACCCGGCGCTCCTGCGACCCGGGCGTTTCGACAGGCACATCTACATCGCGCCGCCGGACCTCGCGACGCGCAAGGCGATCCTCAGGATCCACGCGCGACGGAAGCCGCTCGGAAAAGACGTCGACCTCGACGACATCGCGCGACGGACCGACAAGTACACCGGGGCGGAACTCGCCGCCGTGTGCAACGAGGCCGCGATGCTTGCGATCCGCGAGACCGCGACGAAGTATCCGGACCTGGACGAGGCGACGCTGAAGAAAGTCACAATCGAAAAGCGCCACTTCGAAGCCGCGTTGAAGAAGGTCCAGCCGCAGACGGGAGACCCGTCTCTCTACAGTCGGCTGCCATCCCGATTCCCGTCGAGCCCCGAAGTCAGCTGAGCCCGAAAGATTAAGCCGGGTCGGGGGGAATCGCCGCCGATGGCGGCCTCCGCTCCCGGGAAGCTGATCCTCTTCGGGGAGCATGCGGTCGTCTTCGGGGAGCCGGCCCTCAGCACCGCGATCAACCTCCGGGCCGAGGTGTTCGCCCGGCCTCATGCGGAATGGAGGGCGGACGGGGGTTCGATCGACGAGCCCCGCTATCGCTATGTGAAGGCCGCAATCGGTAAGGTGAAGACGTCCGGCCCGCTCTGGCTCGAGGTCCGCTCGATGGTCCCGAGCGGCGCGGGGCTGGGATCCTCCGCGGCGGTGACCGTCGCGACGCTCGGGGCCCTGCATGGGATGGTCGGATCGATCGACGCCAAGACGATCGCGCGTGAAGGCTTCGAGGTCGAGCACGAAGTCCAGGGGCGCGCCAGCCCCATCGACACGAGCACGGCGAGCGCCGGCGGCGGCCTCCTGGTGCTCCCGACGCCTCAAGACGGACTGCTGTGGACGATCGAACGGGATGCGCGCCGGTGGTGCCTTCATCGGACAGACTTGCCGCCCCTCGATTTCGTCATCGGAAACACCGGGATCAGCGCCGCGACCGGACCGCTCGTCGCGAACCTCAAGGAGCGGGTGGACCGATCCCCTCGGGCCGCGAACGCCGTACGCGAAATCGGACGGATCACCCTTGACGGATTGGACGCGCTTCGGCGGAACGACCTCGTTTCGGCCGGGCGCCTGATGGATCGGAACCACGCGCTGCTCACGCAGCTCGGCGTGGGTCATCCGATGCTCGACCGGCTCGCGGACGCCGCGCGGAAGACGAGCTACGGCGCGAAGCTCACCGGGGCCGGCGGGGGCGGGAGCATCGTCGCCCTTTCGGATCGTCCCGCGGAGACCACGGAAGCGATTCGCGCCGCGGGAGGAAAAGCGTTCGTCGTCAGGTCGGACCCGATCGGAGTGGCGAGCCTTTCATGAGACGGGTCCAGGCCCACAAGATCCGCGCGACCCCCGAAGAGCGAGCGTCCGAACCCCGGTCCCTCCTGGTGGTCCACGCGACGGAACTGCTCTCCCTACGCGGCCCGGCGGGCCCCCGCCGACACGAAGCGGCCGGCGAACTCGGGATCGTGGAGGATGGGGCCCTGTACGCCGAGGGCGAGCGGATCGTTGACGTCGGTTCGACCGCGGACGTCCTCGGTCGACATCCCCGCGCGAGTGTGACGATCGACGCGACGGGACAGACGGTCCTGCCCGGCTTCGTGGACGCGCACACGCATGCCGTGTTCGCCGGAACCCGGGAGCACGAGGTCGACTGGAAGGCGCAAGGCCTGGGGTATCGAGAAATCGCGGCTCGCGGGGGCGGCATCCTCCACACCGTGCAAGCGACGAGGGAGGCCCGCGACGAAGACCTGGTTCGTACCGCTGCCGAGCGCTTCCGATCGATGCTCGCCTTCGGGACGACGACCATCGAGGTGAAGAGCGGATACGGATTGCGGACCGCGGACGAGCTCAAAATCCTGCACGCCGCGGCGGAGGCCGGCCGGGCCGCCGGCATCGATGTCGTCCGGACCCTCCTCGGGGCGCATGCGATTCCCCCGGAATTCGAAGGTCAGGCCGACGCGTACGTCGATCTCGTGGGCGGTGAAATGGTCGATGCGGTCGCGGCGGCTCGGCTCGCTTCGTATTGCGATGTGTTCGTTGACGACGGATACTTCACGGCCGAACAGGGGAGGCGAATCCTCGGCCGCGCGAAGGCGGCGGGCCTCGCGACGAAGGTCCACGCGGACGAACTCGCGGACTCCGGAGGTGCCGCACTCGCCGCGGACCTCGGGGCGGCATCGGCCGACCATCTGCTCCATTCATCCCCGGAGGGAATCGACGCGCTCGCCCGGACCGCGGTCGTCGGTGTCTTGCTCCCGGCGACGTCGTTGGTCTCCCATCTTCCGTTCGCGGACGGTCGGCGGCTGATTGCGGCGGGCGTTCCCATCGCCCTCGGGACGGACTTCAGCCCGAACTGCTGGTGCGAGTCGACGCAACTCACGATCGCGCTCGCGTGCCACCACAATGGCCTCCTACCGGCGGAGGCGGTGGTCGCCGCGACGATCAACGCGGCGCACGCAACCGGATTGGGAGCCGACGTCGGGAGCTTGGAGCCCGGAAAACTGGCGGACCTCGTGATCCTCGGTGTCCCCTCGTATCGCCACCTGGGGTATCGCATCGGCGGGAACGCGGCGCGCGTCGTCATCAAGCGAGGCGACGTCCGGGTCGGCGGCCCTTTCCGGTAGAGGGGCCCGTCCATCGATGGCGACGCATTCTTCCGTCCGCGTCCGATGCCGCTCGGGAGGTTTGCATGATCGCGAGGACATGGCACGGCGTGACGCCATCATCCAAAGCCGACGCGTACTTCGAGGTGCTGAAGGAGTCAGGGCTGAAGGAATATCGGGAGACGCCAGGCAATCAGGGCGTGATCGTCCTCCGCCGGACCGAAGGCGACCGGACGCACTTCCTCCTGATCACGTTCTGGGAGTCCTTCGATGCGATCCGCCGGTTCGCGGGGCCGAATCCGGAGCGGGCGGTCTACTATCCCGAGGACAAGCAGTTCCTCCTCGAATTCGAGCCGACCGTCACCCACTACGACGTACTGATGTCGCCCGACGGATTGCGATAGGCGCGCCGACCGGACGCACCCTAGGGCGGCTGGGAGACCGTGGCGTTCTCGAGCCGCGAGCCCGCGCGAATCGTCATCATGTCCCCGATGATGCTCGAGGCGATTCGCGCTCCCTCCCCGATGACGCAGCCGCGGGAGATCACACTGTCGAGGATTTCCGCGGCGGCTCCGATCACGCTGCCCTCGAGGACGATGCTATTGCGGACGACCGCGTTCCCCTCGACCCGTGCGGATTCGTAGAGGCAGGCGTTGTCCACCAGACTTCCGGACCGGAGGACCGCATTCGGGCCGAGATAGCAGGGACCGCGGATCGTGACGCCCTCGTCGACCCGTGCCGTCGGATCGAGGATCACGGGTCCCTCGCTCTTCACGCCCGCGCGGCGGAGCGGCTTCCCCTCCCGCCGGACGATTTCCATGCTGGCCTTCCAGAGGTCGTGCGGACGTCCGATGTCCATCCACACGCCATCGATCCGGGAGCCGTAGAGCGGCAGGCCCTTCGAGAGGAGCTTCGGGAACAGGTCTTTCGAAAAGTCGAACTTCTGGTCCGGCGGGATGAACTCGAGGACCTCCGGCTCGAGGACGTAGATGCCCGCGTTCGCGAGATTCGAGAAGGCCTCCTCCTTCCGCGGCTTCTCCTTGAACTTCTGGATGCGGCCCTTCGAGTCGAGGCCGACGATCCCGAACTGGGTCGGGTCCTCGACGTCGGTCAGGGCGATCGTCACGACGCCGCCTTTCCGCTTGTGGAAATCGTACAGCGCCTTGAAGTCGACGTCGCACAGAATGTCGCCCATCGCGACGAGGAACGTGTCGTCGATGAACATGCCGACCCGGCGCACGGCGCCCGCGGTGCCCGCCGGGTTCTCCTCGAAGCTGTACACGATCGACGCGTTGTAGTCGAGGCCGTCGCCGATCGATTTGATCAGGGTGTCCGACAGGTACGCGGTCGTCACGATAATCTCGTGGAACCCGGACCCTGCGAGGGAGCGCAGCACGTAATCGATGCACGGCCGTCCCGCGATCGGGATGAGCGGCTTCGGTCGCTTGTACGTCAGCGGTTTCAGGCGCGTGCCTTCGCCGCCCGCGAGGACGACCGCCTTCATCGGCCGATCTCCACTTTCCCTTTCTCGAACAACGCCTTGAGGGCCGCGTCGGCGGAGGCTTCGAGCTTCCTCTCGTCCAGGAGGGCATCGCGGACCGCGCGGTTCTGCTGGCGCAACAGGGTCCGGGCCTCGCGAGCCTCTGAGCGCTTTGCTCCTCTGATCGAGAGGACCTTCTCGCGCATCTCGACGACCTTCGCGTGGACTTCGTCGGCTTTGCCGCGCGCGGCGAGGAACGACTCGTGCTTCTCGTTTCCGTCCCGGACGAGCGCCGCGATCTGGTGGACGATCCCGAGGGTCTCCTCGTGCACGGCCCGGGCCTTCTCGCTGAGCCCGACGGCGGCCTCGTGCTCTTTCCCCGCCGCCCCGAAGAACTCGGTGATGCCCGAATCGATGTCCTTGATCTCCTTCGCGATCTTGTCTTGCTCCGCCTTGAGCCCCTCGAGCTGCTTGAGGCGTTTCATCGATTCCTTGAGTTCGCCGAGCAGCTCGTTCTCCGCGCCGAGCGTCAGGGATGCGGTCTGCTGCCGCATCTCCATCGCGGCGACCCGCCGTTTCAAGCCGCGCAACTCCGCGCCGACGTCGGCGTGGCCGGAACCGCGGAGCTTCCGTTTCATTTCGATCAGGGCTTTCGCCTTCGCCTGGAGCTCGTCCCGCTTCTCGCGGTGCCTCCGGGCCTCCCCGGCGAACGAGGCCCGGCGGTCCTTGAGTCCTCGGAGCTTTGCGCCGATCTCCCGTTTCGTCTCATGGACGAGATCGCGCTCCTGGCGGAGGAGCGCGGCCTCTTGGTTCAAGGCGTCGCGCTTCTCCAGGAGACTTTGGAGCTTGATCTCCGCCTGATCGAGTTCAGAAAGGGTCTTTTTCCGGACCATCGGGTCCCCCGCGCAGGATGGAATGCAGCGATTGACGGATGTGCCATTAACCTTTCGCCATGCCGATGGCGTCGGCGATGCGACCGATTTCCTCGGGGGACAACTCCTCGACCCGACGGGTTCGGAACGGCACGGCCGGCAGGACGGCTTCGAGCGCCACCCGCGAGGTCGCCACGGCCTTCCAGCCGAAGCGCAGGCCATTCTCGACCGTCTTCCGCCGGTGTTGGAAGAGAGCGTCGACGACCGCATCGTATCGCTCCGGATCCGCGATCGGGAACGGGGCGGGACGGGGTTCGAGCCGCACGAGCGCCGAATCGACGCGGGGCTGGGGGTGGAACGCGTTCCGTGGCACCCGCTCCAGGATCTCGCACGACGACTGCCGGTAGACGCCGACGCTCAGCCGCGAGTAGTCCGCGGTCCCAGGCTTCGCGATCATCCGCCGCGCGAACTCCCATTGGTACATCAGGACGGCACGGCGGAATGGCTTATCGAGCAAGCGGAACGTGAGCGGGGACGAGATCTGGTACGGCAGGTTCGAGGCCATGATGTCGAAGCGAGGCCATTGGATGGTCAGTGCGTCGCCCTCGATCACCTCGACGCCGGGGAGGCTCTCGCGCAGGTACGCCGCGAAACGGCGATCGGCCTCGATCGCCACGACGTGTCGCGCCCGCTCGGCCAACAGGCGAGTGAGGACGCCGAGCCCCGGGCCGATTTCCAGGACCGTATCGGACGGACCGATCCGGGCGTGGTCCACATGCCGCAAGGCCACGCGGGAGTCGACCAGGAAATGCTGACCCAGGCTCTTCCTCGGGCGGATTCCGAGCCGGTCGAGTACGCGGCGGGGAGCCTCGTCCACGCCGGGCGGACGGACTCCGGGCGCTTTAGGGTTGCGCGGGGCCGGTCGCGTTCGCGTCGAAGTCGGTCGCGTGATACGCCATCGTCGTGTACGTCGTCGTCGGGTCGATGCCTCGCGCCCCGGGGATGATCGACAATGTCGCCTGGTACGGACCGTCGATCCCGCCCGCGCGGATGTCCGGTCCGGCGAACGAGAATTCCGCCCACTGCGTTCCCTCTTGCAACCACACCTGGCTGAAGGACTTGGCGATTCCCGGGGACCCGGACGAGGCCGCGAGCAGTCCGGACAAATCGAAGCCCGCCGTCGCGAACACCTCGACCTCGGCCCGGATGATGAGGGCGTCGAACGTCCCGTCTCCGTTCCGATCGGGGGTGAGCTCCTCGAACCGGCCCGTGTACCGGAGGAGCTCCACGGT
The DNA here is from genome assembly GCA_005878985.1 of Methanobacteriota archaeon. Lineage (GTDB taxonomy): Archaea > Thermoplasmatota > Thermoplasmata > RBG-16-68-12 > RBG-16-68-12 > RBG-16-68-12. Next base: position 2,711 of record VBMA01000061.1, on the reverse strand, counting down.
CGGGTCGAAGTCCGAGGCCCGATAGGTCGACGTCGTCCCGCACAGCGTTTCCGGATAATAAGCCGGCTGCGGAGGGAGGATTGTGCCGATCGGGCCCGGCGTCACGTTGCCGCGTGCATAGGCGAGCGGGGCGTAGTACAGGGTGAGGCTGAAGTCCCACGGACCGTCGACGCCGGCCTGGAGGATTTGATCCCCGCGGAACCGCAAGACCACACTCGTGTCGGTCGTCGCGAGGTCGAAATCCCGATACGCGGACGCGATGAACTGCACGACGTTCGTGCCCGCGCCCTTCGAGAGGTATCCGCTCAACGAGTAGTGGCCCGCCAGGTTCACGTGCACATCGGCCCGGAATTCTAGGAAGTCGGCGAGGCCGTCCGCGTCGAGGTCGACCGCGGAATCCGCGTGGCCTCCGGTGAAGGTCGCAGGCCGCACGGGCTGCTCGAACTGCGAGGCCGCGTACGCCTTCGTCGTGTAGTTCCATTCCACGACCGGGCCGCCCCAATCGCCGATCGGTCGCAGCGTCATGTACGGAAGGCCCCCGATCGACAGACGGGCGTGGACCCGGTACGGTCCATCGATCCCGCTGCGGGCGATATCGGTTCCCGCGAACGCCATCCGCACGGTCTGGGTCCCGTCCGTGAAGAAGTATCGTTCGTACGCCCATGCGATCGGGTATACGGAGGGAATGGGGGAGAGAGATCCTCCGGGGAGGTCCGCCATCGGCAGGGGGGCGCCGTACCCGCACGATCCGCTCGGCGGCGGATTGGGACTCGACAGGTCCGCCGAGATGTCCCAGGTCCCGGCTTGCGGGATCGCCACCTGTGCCTCGACCACGAGCCAATCGAACGTCCCGTTGCCGTTCGTGTCGAGGCCGTAGTCCGTGCCGACGTCGCCGGCCGCACCCATGAGGGCATGCAAGCCGAAGGCCGCGCCCCCGGAGGCCAGGGCCATCGTGACGAGCAAGACGATCGTTCGACCCGTCAGCATCATCTTCACACCGCCCGACGTAGATGGCGCGGAGCATATCACACCGCGTTTCTCGTTCGGCTTTCGTCTAACCGCCGATATTCCCACCGCTCAGTATTTGAACGAGAACCCGACATCGGGGAACGTGCCCGTATCCTGGTCCATGCTCCCCTTCCAGGACGACGGAAGCCTCCAGTGCTGGATGGTCGGGCTGATCATCGGGGCCCTGGTCCTCGTCCTCGGCATCCTGATGGCCTACCAGCGGTACGTCGCCGGCAAGAAACCGGTGCAGCACCTGTGCGACTACTGCGGACACATGGTCACCGCGGTGAGCGACTGCCATCACGCGCCGGTCCGAGAGCGGTTCCTCCACGGCACGTGTCTGGAGTGCAAGCAGGACTGCCGCCTCGTCTGCGCCCGGTGCAAGAATCCGCTCTGAGAGAATCGCGCCGCCAACATTATACGCCGAATGCGTTTGCGAACCGAGCGCATGTCCGCTCCTAGCGCCACCCCGAGCGCCCCGAAACCGCCCGCCCCGCGCAGCGTCCTCCTCGCCGATGCGAAGGTCACGATTCGCGCCCCGATCCCGCGCGTGTTCGAGGCCCTCCTGGATCCGGCGCAGCTCATCCAGTGGTGGGCGGACGATCCCCGGGTCGAGGCCGAATTGGGCGGTCGGTACGAGGGGACGCTCACCGACGGCCGGGTCGAAGGTTCGATCACGGCGATCGACGGCCCCGGCACGCTGTCGTTCATGTGGCCGGTCGCCCAAGACAGCGGACCGGTCGAGACGAGCGCGGCCTATGAGCTCAGCCCGAAAGGCCCCGAGACGTTCGTCCATCTCCTGCATCGATCCCCCGTGCCGGTCCCGGGAGACTGGAGCGGTTACTGGAATGGAGCGCTCGCATCCCTGAAGGAATTCCTCGAGTCGAGCCTCCCGACGTACGCGTAGCCGCTCCAAGAGAACTCCCGACTCGATTGTGTGTCGCCCGCGTCATTCGCCGACCCATTCGACGATCGTCGCTTCTCCCTGTCCCACGCCGACGCAGAGCGTCGCCAGGCCATAGTACGGCCGCCGTTCGCGGGGCGCGCGTCGCTCCATCTCGTGGACCAGGGTGCAGACGATCCGGGCACCGGAGCATCCGAGCGGGTGACCGAGCGCGATCGCGCCGCCGTTCACGTTCGTGATGTCCGCGCGGAGGCCGAGCTCGCGCATGACGGCAATCACCTGGACGGCAAAGGCCTCGTTCAGCTCGATCAGCCCGAGGTCCTCGACGTCGAGGCCCGCCCGGCGGAGGGCCTTGCGCGTCGCAGGGACGGGACCGAGGCCCATCGTCCGCGGCTCGACCCCGGCGGCGGCGGAGGACACGATTCGCACGAGCGGACGTAGACCGAGTTCACGCGCCTTGCGATCGCTCGTCATCAGGACCGCCGCGGCGCCGTCCGTGATGCCGCTCGAATTCCCCGCGGTCACGGTCCCGCCTTCCTGGAAGACCGGAGGCAGTTTCGCGAGGGTCTCGAGGGACGTGTCCGACCTCGGCGGTTCGTCCCGAGAGACAAGGCGAGGCCCGCCCGTCTTTTGCGGGATCGGGACGGCCACGATCTCGGACGCAAACGTGCCCGACTCGATCGCGGTGACGGCCCGTCGATGGCTCTCCAACGCGAACCGATCTTGGTCCTCGCGGGAAATCTCCGGGCCTCGCTCTCGCAGGTTCTCGGCCGTCTCGCCCATCGAGTCGTTTCCGTAC
>VBMA01000188.1 GCA_005878985.1 Methanobacteriota archaeon | reverse complement strand
GCCGCCTACTTCTGCGCATCGATTGACCCAGGTGTAGGCAGAGAGAACACTCGGCCAGAGTTTCCGGAGAAATCCGTCGTCTCGCGCTTGTTCGTCATAGATTCCCGCTAGGTAAACAAAGAGCGGAGTGCTGTCCACGCTCCCGTAGTACGGGAACTCCCAATGGGGAAGCTGGCGGCGGGATTCGACGTCGAACCGGTGTTCGTGAAGGATCTTTCCGGGTTCCTCTTCCTTGGCGAGATTCAGGGACCTTCCTTGATGGGTCGCGAGAATCGTCAGGGTGGCCCTTACGATCGCGGGCTCGATCCCGAGCATTTGCCACGCAGCGATGATCGAGTCTCGCCCGAACAGGGTGTGAAAGTTCGGGTGGCCCGCGTAGAGAAATCCTTCCGGGGCTCGCAGGTGTGCGATGTCCTTCTGTAGGCGTTCCCGGATCTGTCCAATCTCCATGGTCCGCTCTGTCACTCCGCCGGCCTCTCCGAGAGTAGACGCAGCGATGGCCAGTTGCGGCTACTCCATGGCGGTGCCGGTTTTCTTGTCGAAGACATAGACTCGATCGGGTCGGAATTGGGTCCACACACGACTCCCCATCTCTCCGTGGAAGTCGGGGCTCACCACCGCCTTCATCCGCGTTTCTCCGATCTTGAGGTCCAAGATCGTAGAGTCTCCCAGCGGTTCCGTCGTAAAGATTTCGGCTTCAATCGCGCCGGAAGGTGAATTCGACTCGCGAGAGACCAACACGTCCTGAGGCCGAATGCCCAATACGAGTTCTTTCGACGAAGCCCCTCGGGCCAGCTTCAGGAGCAGGTCGGACAGGGGATAGGCGAAGTCGACCGTTTCGACCCGGCCGTCGTCTGCCAGCGTGCCTTCGACGAAATTCGTGGGCGGATTGCCGATGAAACCCGCGACGAACGTGTTCGAGGGACGTGAGTAGATCCGTTCCGGCGTCCCCAACTGTTGCAGGATCCCTTTGTCCATGATGGCGATGCGATCGGCCATTGTCATCGCCTCGACTTGGTCGTGGGTCACGTAGATCGTGGTGACGCCGATGTCCTTCTGGAGCCGTTTGAGCTCCGCCCGCATGTAGACCCGGAGTTTCGCGTCGAGGTTGCTCAGTGGCTCGTCCATCAAGAAGACCTGAGGCTCTCGGACGATCGCTCGGCCGACCGCGACGCGTTGCCGCTGGCCACCGCTCAGCTGCGCTGGCTTCCGGCCCAGGAGGCTCTCCACCTGTGACTCGTTGGATGATCTCGCGCTCTGGGACCTTCGCGTTTTCCAGGGGGAACGCCATGTTCTGGTAGACGGTCATGTGGGGATACAGCGCGTAACTCTGAAACACCATCGCGACGTTCCGCTCCTTCGGATCGAGGTCGTTCACGAGCCGGTCGCCGATGTAAATCTCCCCGTCATCCGGCGACTCGAGGCCCGCGACGCACCGCAGGGTCGTCGTCTTCCCGCAGCCGCTCGGCCCAAGGAGGACGACGAATTCCTTATCCTTCACCTCGAGGTCGAGTCCCTTCACCGCAAGGGCTCCGTCGTACGATTTGGTGAGTCCCCTCAACTTGACTCGGGCCAAGGAGACGTTGGACGGGGAAGAACGGATAAATAATCTTCGCTTACGGGTCCTCGTCGCGGTCTCGGAGCGTACGGATTTCCATGGAAGAGGTTCGCGTCGCGGAGAAACGTCTGTCCGACTACCGTGCGATCATCGGAGGGCCGGCGTTCGCGGAGATCCTCGCGCTGGCGAGCAAGCTGAAAGGAAAGCGGGTCGCCCACGTCAATGCGACCGGATACGGCGGCGGTGTCGCCGAGCTGCTCCACAGCCTCGTCCCCTTGCAGCGGGATGTCGGCCTCGACGTGCACTGGTTCGTCCTCGATGGCTCCAACGCGTTCTTCACGGCGACGAAGACGATGCACAACGCGCTCCAGGGCTCCGACGTGGGCCTGACGCCGGACATGGAGGCCACGTATCGCCATTTCAACGAGCTGAACGCCGCGGGTTTCAAGGACGAGTACGACTACGTCATCATCCACGATCCCCAACCGGCTCCGTTCGCGAACCTGTGCGAGCGGAAGGGGAAGTGGATTTGGCGCTGCCACATCGACCTGACGTCCCCGAACCCATCCGTGCTGCGGCTCCTCGCGCCTCACTTGGAAGCCTACGACGCCGCCGTCTTCAGCGCCCGCGAGTACGCCCCGCCGACGGTGCAATTCCCGCGGATCTACGTGAATCCGCCGGCAATCGACCCGACGAGCCCGAAGAACCGCCACGTGTACCGGGAGGAGCTGGAGACGATCTTGCCTCGCTTCGAGGTCGATTTCGACCGTCCCGTCATCACCCAGGTCGGCCGCTTCGATCCGTGGAAAGATCCGCTCGGCGTCATCGACGCGTATCGGCTTGTGAAGAAGAAGATTCCGAAGGTGCAGCTCTTGCTCGTCGCCTCGATGGCTCGGGACGATCCCGAAGGCTGGATGTGGTTCGAGCGCTCCGCCCGGCACGCGGGCGATGATCCGGACATCCACTTCCTGACCGACCTCCGTGGAGTCGGTGCGCTCGAGGTGAACGTCCTTCAGAGACAGACCGACGTGTCGATCGCAAAGTCGCTCCGCGAAGGATTCGGTCTCATCGTGAGCGAATCTCTGTGGAAGAACGTCCCCGTCGTCGGCGGCGATGTCACAGGAATCCGCCTCCAGATCAAGGACGGCCGTCACGGTTACCTCGTGTCCAGCGTGAGGGAGTGCGCGGACCGGACGATCGAGCTTCTCCGCAGTCCCGCGAAGCGGAAGGCCATGGGAAAGGCGGGCCGGGAGCGGGTCCGCAAGCACTTCCTGATTACGCGGTACCTGCGCGAATACCTGCGGATCTTCTCCGACCTCGCGGCCGGGAGCTGAGCCCGCAAGGTGGCCACCTCAGACATCGGCGTGGGAAACCCCTTTACCTTGCGAGAGCCATGCGCGGCGCATGGCCGCGCGAACGCGTCGGGATCGCGTCACCGGAATCGGAGGCATCTTCTTCAAAGCGAAGGACCCGGAGGCGCTCGCCCGATGGTATCGCGATCACCTCGGCATTTCGATCGAGGCCATGGTCGCCCTGTTCACATGGCGAAGCGGCAAGGACGGTCGGCGCACCGGGCACACCGTGTGGTCGATTTTTCCCGACGACACCTCGTACTTCGGAAAGGACGGCGCCTCGTTCATGATCAACTATCGGGTGAAGGACTTGGACGCCGTCATCCGCGCGCTCCGGAAGGAAGGCGTCTCGGTCGATCCGAAAATCGAAGAGCTCGAATATGGCCGCTTCGGGTGGGTCGTCGACCCCGAGGGCAACCGAATCGAACTCTGGGAGCCTCCGAAGGTCTACCGCGCTCCCGAGAAATCGATTCCCATGGAATGAGGGCGCGCGGTCAGCGGGCATGCGACGTCGTCGCGGCCTCCGACATCCGGCACGTGCAGCTTCCTTAGACGAGCGTTTCGATCGCCAATCCGGCGAGCAGGAGAATGCCGGTGACGACCGTCGCGAGGATCATCCCCGCGTTGGACGGAATCAAGGCGTGCGGATCGGCTCCGGCCCGCCGTAGTCCCAGGATCGGCTTGATGGCGAGGGGAATCGCCAGGAGGGCGAGGAGGGCCCACGGGGTCAGGGAGAACAGGGCGACGCCGAGGACGAGGATCGCGTAGGCCGCGAGGACGATCGCGCCGAACGCCGTCGTCGCGCGTGCAACCCCGAGACGCACCACGAGCGTCCGTTTCCCCACCGCGGCATCCGCGGGGATGTCCGGGATCTCGTTGATCCAGAGGATGCCGGCGACGAGGAGACCGAGGGAGAGGGAGAGGATGACCGCGGGCGGATCGACCGCGCGCGTGAGGACGTAGTACACCCCGAGGACCGTCACCGGCCCGAAGGCGATCCCTACCGCGATCTCGCCGACCCCCC
>VBMA01000179.1 GCA_005878985.1 Methanobacteriota archaeon | reverse complement strand
CGCACGTGAAACATCGGACGGGGATGATCATGAGCTCACCGGTACGACTTTTGCCGCTTCTTGCGCGCGCCGCGTCCGAGCGGTTTCTTCGGGAGCTTGCGGCGTGTGTCGGGGACGATCAACGTCCGATCGTATTCCCGGAAGAGGGTCTCGAGATCGTTGTCGTTCAGATATTGGACGAGGCCGCGCGCGATCGCGGTGCGGACCGCGTCGGCCTGGCCCATGACGCCGCCGCCTTGCACGTTCACGTCGATGTCGATCGAGTCGACTTTCTTCCCGGCGAGCTTCAACGGCTCCAGGATCTTCAGGCGCCCCAGCTCGAACGGATAGATCTCGACCGGCACGCTGTTGATTCGCACGACGCCCCGCCCCTTCGTGAGCGTCGCCCGCGCGACCGCGGTCTTTCGCTTTCCGCTCGCGACGATCGCCTTCATGGGGACACCTCGAACTTGGAACCCAGGAGTTTCGAGATCTCGCCCAGGCTCATGAACGGACCTTGGGGCGGTCTCTTGGCGACCTCGACGATCTCGAGGGGCTTGTCCTTGTACGCCTCGGGGACGGAAAGGTACACGCGGAGGCGTTTCAAGGCTTCTCGTCCGCGGGGCTGCTGATAGGGCATCATGCGGGAGATCGTCCTTCGAAGCATCAGGTCCGGTCGGCGCGGATAGTTGGGCCCGATCCCGCGCATGCGGCTCGTGGTGCTGCCGCGCTGGTGGCGGGTCCGGTACTCGTTGAATACGACGCTCCGCTTTCCGGTCACGATCGCTTTCTCGGCATTCACGACCACGATTTCTTCTCCGTTGAGGAGTCGCTTCGCGAGGATGGACGCCAATCGGCCCACGACGTGACCGGTCGCATCGATCGTCGGCATTGTCACCCCATGATCCGGACGCCGGATCCTTTCGGGTTCTGGACCGCGAGTTCGAGGAGGGTGATTGCGCGACCTCCGGCGGCTTCGATCTTCTTTTGGGCCGCACTGGACGTCCGGAAGGCCGCGACCGTGAGTGGCGTCGTGATTTCGCCGGTGGCCAGGAGGACCCCGGGTATGACGATTTGCTCGCCCTTCTCCGCGTACCGGCTCAGACGGGAGAGGTTGACCTCCGACCAGTTCTTGCGCGTCCGCTCGAGGCGCTCCGCGACATCCCGCCAGATCGGCGCATCGGCCTCGCGGGAGACCTCCCGGAGTTCCCGGACGACTTGCTGGAGGTGAGGGTTCGTTTTAGGGGTCTTAGCCATGAAAATGGGGCCTCGGACGGACGCCAAAAGACCTGAGCGATTTAAACGTTTGGGGGCGCCAAAGAGGAGGCAGCCACAGACGATTGGGGCCTCGCGGAACCACTGCCGGTTCGTCGGGCACCGCGCCCCGGCCCCTTCCGAAGCCTGGCGCCGAGGCAAAGATATTAATATCAGGCAGGCCAGAATAATAGTCGAGTGTCGCCTTCTTCGTCAGGGGTGAGTTCGTGATTCGTTTTGGGCCTTCGGGAATCCCACTGTCGTGCAAAGGCCGGACGCTGAGGGACGGGATCGAGGATATCCACAACCTCGGCCTCACGGCGATGGAGGTCCAGCTCGTCCGCGTGAACCTCAATGAGCGCTATGCGGGCGACGAGGACCTCGGTCGAACCCCGCGGGAGATTCCGGGGGAGCTCGTCGTTCAAATTGGCCGGAAGGAAGACCGCAAGGAAGTCCTGATCTCCTCCCTCGACGCGAAGATCGAGAAAGGGGACGTCCTCTACAGCCTGGCTTCCGGGATCGCGAGCGATTACCACGAACTCGAGGAGCTCGGAGATCTCGCCCGGGAGATGGACATCGAGCTTTCGCTGCACACGCCGTACTACATGGACCTGGCCGACGCCGACGGGTTGGCGGAGAAAAGCGTGCGGAGCGTGATCTGGGGCGGCATGCTCGCGGCCGCGATGGGCTCGCCGATCGTCGTGACGCACCTCGGCATGTTCGGGGAGCTCGAGCCGAAAGAGGCGATGAACCGCATCGCGAAGAACCTGCGTCTCATCCGCGATGCGTACAAGAGAGGCAAGATTCGCTCCCGGCTCGGGATCGAAGCGAGCGGACGCACCGAAGTCGTCGGGAGCCTCGACGAACTGCTCACCCTGGTCAAGAACGCGAAGGGCGTCCTCCCGGTCCTGAACTTCGCCCACGTCCACGCGCGCGGCTTCGGCCTGTTCAAACGGCCGGAAGACTTCGACGACGTGCTCACGAAGGTCGAGAAAGTCTCCGACGGAGGCCACATCCACGCGCACTTCAGCGGCGTCGAGCACGCGGACGGCAACGAGTTGCGGTACACCCCGATCAAGAAAGGAGACCTGCGGTTCGAGCCGCTCGCGGAGTGCCTCCTCGATGAGGACTACGACTTGACGATCGTCTCGTCGTCCCCGCTGCTCGAGCACGACGCGATGTACATGAAGGTCATCTTGGAACGCGTGCTGGCGAAGCGCCTCATGCGGCCGACGAAGCCGGAGAAAGAGGAGAAGGAGGAGCGGGGGGCCAAGCGTCGGTGAGGCGCGGAACGCCCGCA
>VBMA01000170.1 GCA_005878985.1 Methanobacteriota archaeon | reverse complement strand
AAGCGAGACGGTCGGCTCGGCCCGCCCCAGGGCTATCCGAAGGATCCCGACAAGTACGGCGATCCGGCGAATTGGAAATATCCGGTGCACACGCCGTTCCATGCGCGCGCCGCGCGACGGTACTTCAACGAGCCACGGAATCGCGCCAAGTACACGCCCGAGGAGCAGGCGTACATCGACAAGAAGATCAACGAGGCGCTCGAACGGTTCGGGGTCGCGGTCAAGATCAAGGGCGGCGAGATCGAGGACGAGGCGGGCACGATCCAGGCGGACGTCCCGATGAACAAGGACATCGACAAGATGTCCTTCGACGAACTCCTCCTGGTGTTCCTCGGACGGAATCGCCTCGCGTCGGCCAAGGCCATCGATCCGACGTTGGTCTCCGTGGACAAGGATACGGAAACGCTCCTGGCGGGTCGGGTCAAGGAATACTCCGTGCGGATCGACCGGCAGGAGAAACGGCTCGAACACGATTGCGTAGACTTCAAGACGAACCGGGCGACCGGGCGGCTCATGTGCAAGCACCTGGGCGCGTTCCTCATGCAAGTCGGCCGCGGAAAGGCGACCCACCTGTTGCGAGACCTGTTGCGGGAACGCGACCATTGGACGTTCGAGTGACGTCGACATCGTCCGTCGACCGGATGGACCATAGCAGAGACGTCGCTCAGAGGCGGCTGAAGTCCGCCTCGCGGTCTTTCTTCCGAGCCTCGCGCTCCTCGGCCTTCGGGAGTGGCGCGTCGCAACCGGGGCAGTTGCCTCCGGCATCGACGCAACCTTTGCACAGCCAGGCTCCGCACGCGTGACGCTCGACGCCTGGCGCATGGTGCGGCGCGCACTTCGCCGGCGGTGCGTCTTCGGAAACTTTTCCGACCGCCTTCGGCGTGGGCGGCTTCTTCGCCGCCGGTGCCGGCCCGTCGTCCTCTTCGACCGCGGTTTCTGGCACGGCTTCGGGCTTCGCTTTCTTTCGTTTGATCTCCGGTGCGGCGCGCGTCGAGATCTTGTAGGCGCCGCCCTCGAAAATTTTGAGAGAGACCTCGAGCTTCTTCGCTTCGAACGGCCCGAGGTGGAGCTCTTTCGCGAGGTCCACGAGGTTCCATTCCTCCTTGGGGAGGTCCATCGCCTGCCGGATCAGTTCGTCGTTGTGCCATTCCGCCGTCGGCTCGAGCGGCGCGTCGCGGACCCAGTCGATGTAGCCCCAGATCGTGCGGGCCTCTTCCAGGTCGACGTGGGGCAGGACTGCACTGACGTCGGTGAGGCGCAGGGTGTTGAGGTTCTTGGCATTCTCCACGGTCCGAAGGACGGCGGCGCCGACGGCTTCGTACTTGCGTAGGTCGCCCGCCTCGATCCGATCCGGGGCCAAGGGAGCCGGTTCGTTGACGTACGCGATGACCTCATCGAGGTCCTCGAGAGGGACGGAGCAGTACCGGAAGACCTCGTCGCGGGTCGCCGGGCGTGCGAGATGTTTTTCGAACCGCACGACGGCTTCCGCGAAGCCTTCGATCTTCGCAATGTGGATCCTTTCTTCCGCGGTCTTCTTCCCGGATTGCGCGGGCTCGTACGCGGGATCGAGGGCGAGCGCCGCGTCGAACGCGCGGAGCGCTTCGTCGAAGCGCTTCAGGTGGACGAGGGCCAGGCCTTTGCTGTTCCACGTGACCTTGTCGCGCGCGTCGAGACGGAGCGCCTCGTCGTACGACCCGACCGCGGCATCGAACTCGCCGGCCCGCTCTTCCGCGAATCCGCGCATGAACCACAGCGCCTTGTCGGCCGGTCGTGCGACCGTCGCGTGCGCCAGGGCGTCCGCCGCCGCCGGGAAATCCTCGCTCTTCACATGGAGGAGACCTTTGCTCCGCCACGTGTCGCCCAGATCCGGATCCGATTCGATGGCCGAATCGAACGCGGCGAACGCCTCCGGGTTCTGACCGAGCGCTTCGTATGCCTCGCCCTTCCAAGTCAGCACGCGCGCGTCCTTCGGCGTCGCCTTCAGCACGTGGTCGAAGCACGGGAGGGCGTCCGCGGGGTGCCCCGTCCGCAGAAGGCACAGCCCCTTCGTGCGGTACGCGTCGTAATGGTTCGGATCTTTCTGGAACACGAGGGCAAGGAGGGACAGCGCGTCGTCGAAGTGGGACTCGTGCGCGACGCACATCGCCTTGCCGCTGAGAAACTCGAGATGGTTGGGTTCTAGGATCAACCCGTCCTCGAACGCCTTGAGGGCTTCGGGGATCCGTCCAAGGTCGAACAGGATGCGCCCTTTCGCCGCGAGCGCGACGCGGTCCCCCGGATTCAGGTTCAGCGATTGATCATACGCCGCGAGGGCCTCGTCCTTCCGTGCGAGCCGCCCGAGGATTGCGCCTTTGGCATTCCACGTCCGACGGTCCATCGGGTCTACGCGCCCCGCCCGATCGAGCGCTTCGATCGCTGCATCCGGTTTCCCGAGGCCTTCGAACGCAATGGCCAGTTCTCGCAGCGCATCTGCGTCCCGCGCATCGATTTCGATGAGTCGCTCCCCGACCTCGACCGCAGCTTTGAAGGAATTCTGGGTGTGCAGGAAGTCGCGTTTGATCCGGAGCAGGTCTGCGTGGTCGGGTGCGATCGAGCACGCTTTCGTGATCGCGGCCAGGGCGTCTTTCGCGTCGCCCGCGGCCTTCGCGAGTCGCGCACGCCGCGCCCACGCGTTCGCGTCCCGCGGCTCGGCGAGGCTCAACTGGACGGATGCGGCGAACGCCTCCTTCGTCCGTCCCAGGGCTTCTAGAGCGGTGCTCAACCCCGCGAGCGCCGTCGTCTCCTTCGCGTTCTTGGCGAGGACCGTCTCGTACACCGGGATCGCCTCCTCGTACCGATGGAGCTCGGTGAGGCACGCGCCTTGTTTCAAGAGGGCCGG
>VBMA01000060.1 GCA_005878985.1 Methanobacteriota archaeon | reverse complement strand
GCGAGCGCATCGGGGCGAAGGGACGCGTCCTCGCGGTCGACCTCGCCGCGATGTCTCCGATCGAGGGGGTCGAGATCCAGCGAGGCGATTTCACGCGCCCGGAGATCCAAGCCGAGTTGTTCGAGACGCTCCGGAAGCCCGCCGACGTCGTGATGAGCGACACGGCCCCGAAGCTGAGCGGCAACCGATCGCTCGACGTGGCGCGGACCCTCGACCTCGCGGATGTGGCGCTCTCCTTTGCGGTCCGGGCGCTCCGGCCGAATGGGCGGTTCCTGGTGAAGGTATTCCAGGGGGACGGATACCCTGCGTTCGTTCGCCGACTCGGCGAACGCTTCGAGGCGACAAAAGGCGTGAAGCCGACCGCATCCGCCCCGACGAGTGCGGAGATCTATGTCCTCGGGGTCGGGCGTCTCTAGGCAGCTGCGCTCCGCGAAATCGACCGGGCTCGCTCCAGGCATTTTTGGGCTTCCTCGCGGTCACCGAGGCGGGCGAGCACCTCTCCGCGATTCAGCCACGCCGCGACATACTCGGGCCGGAGCCTCGTCGCCTTCGCGTGGCACTTGTCCGCGTCCTCGAACCGGTTCATCCGGGCGTACACGACGCCTTTGTTGTTCCACGCGATCGCGTACTTCGGCCGGATCTTGATCGCCTTGTCGTAGCAGTCGAGGGCCTTCGCCAAGAGGCCTTTCTTGAAATACACCGTGCCGAGGTTGCACCAGGCGACCTCGTTCTCCGGGTCGAGGCGGATCGCATTCTCATGGCACCGGAGCGCCTCGTCGATCCGCCCGAGGTACCGCATCGCGACGCCGCGGGAGGTCCAGGCGTACGACGGTCGCCGGACCAGCCGGATCGCTCGCTCGTAATGCGCGAGCGCCTCCTGGTACCGTCCCTGTTTCACGAGGCGATCTCCTTGGGCCACGGCGCTGTTCGAGATCCGGAACAACGTGAGCGCGGCGACCATCCCGCCCGCGGCCACCGCCGCGAAGAGGATGATCGGAAGGGGAGCCGAGAGGTCGAACGGGTTGATGTACATCCGGAAGAAAATGAACACCGCGAGCAACACGCCGACCGACGCGTAGGTGACCCCATCGAACATCCGTCCGGAGATCCGGATCATCTTCCGGCCTTCCGTCTCTGCGGGCGTCGCGATCACGGGGATCCGTTCCGTGTCCACGGTCGCGACTGCGGATGGCCGGATTTCCTCGACGTCCGGAGCAGACTGGTCCTCCGCCGGTTCCGCGGGAGGCGAGGGCTGGATCTCGACGAGGAGGGAGTCGAACAACTCCTCCGCGGCGCTCTCGTCCACCTCGGATTCATCCGGCGCGGGCGGCGGTTCCGGTTTCGCCTCGGCCAGGGGCGCCTGCGACAGGTCGAGCAGGTCCTCGAGGATGGCGTCCACTTTCTCTTCGGGAGAGAGGTTGCTCAGGGCGAAGCCGCACGCTCCACACACGGTTGCATCCGGAGGGTTCGCATGCCCGCAAATGGAACACGAAACGGTCGTCTGGTCGCTCAAGGATGGAACCGATTCGGACGACCGGACCGCCTCGCGATAAACGTATCGTCTTGGGTTTCTCCCGTGAAACCATCGACCGGGATGCTAGTCCCAGAACCGCTTCGTCCGCGCGTACGTGATCTCGGCCGCGAGGACGTCGCGTAGGAAGTCTTGCTCCGTCTCATGGTACCCGCGGAGGATCCGCGCGGCCGTGTCCTCGCCGACGCCGCGGGCCATGAGCGCGAGGACCGCCTTCCTCCCGTGCGCCATGACGAGGCTCGCGTTCGTGAACAATCGCTTCGCCTTCGAGCGACTCTCCTTGTCCGTCCCTTCGAGGTCGAGCTTCACGATCTTCTCCCTCTCGTACGGGGCGATGACGGCGACCATCACGGCCTCGCACCGCGGGCACCGGATCTTCGCAGGGAGGTCTCGCACGGTCTCGCGCCACGACATCTTGCAGTTCAGGCAGAGGAACGTCGCGGTCTCCTTCTCCAAGCGGGCCTTCACGGCCATCAGGGTGGCGTGGTCCGCCCTCGACGGGGTCACGAGGAGCCGACCGCCTTCGAGGCCGGCACGGCCGATCGGTGTCATGCGCGTCACGACGATCTCGATCTGGCCCGACTGAATCCGCCGCAGCACCTCGACCGTCCGCGGGATGTCCATCCGCTCCCAGAAGACCTTGTCGAGGACCTCCTCGAACAGCGGGGTGTTCTCGAACGTCTTCAAGAGCCGCGGGATCGAGACGCTCTCCCAGTCCACATCCCGGCGAAGGGCGCCGAACTTCTTCGCGACGTACACGAACGCCCACCGCAGGAACGCCGAGTTCTTCAGGATCACGCGCAGCAGCGGCTCGAGGGCATCCGGGTCCTCCGGGCGAAGGATCTCGACGACCTGCTGCGGGTTCACGGACCGGGGCACCTCGAGGACGATCCGGTACGGGTCCGTCTGCACCCCGACGCTCTGCCCGAACCGCGCGCTGATGAGCGACGAGATGAGTTGCGCGAGGGTCTCGTTCACCTTCGATCCGAAGCATGCGTTCACGATCAGCACGTCCCGCGCGGACTCGATCGTGATGCGGGTGTCCGTCGCGAGCGGCGCGTCGCCGACGGATGCGAGGTATCCCAGGAATGTGGCGGCCCCGTGTTCGTTGACCGGGTACGCGGAGAGATCGCGCTCCCGCCGGATCCGGCCGACCTCCTGGGCGACGTCGAATGGGACCGGGATGTCTTCGCCGACCCACGAGGGCACATCGCCGATCTCGCGTACCGGCTCGACGAGCAAGTGGTCCTCCTTGAAATCGACAAACCGCCACGCGGAGCCGCGCATGATGAAGCTCTCCCCGAGCTTCGCGTTCTCGGCGACGAACCATTCGTCCAGGGTGCCGATCGCGCGACGCGACGACAGGTCGATCACCCGGTACGTCTTCACGTCCGGGATCATCGAGATGTTCTCGAAGAAGTATGGAAGGGAATTGGAACTCCGACCGAGCCGCCCATCCCGGGACCAGAGGATCCGAAGGCCCGCGAGCTGGGCGACGACCTCGTCGAAGTCCGCCCGCTTCAACTCTCGAAACGGCCAGCTCCGGCGCACGGTCTCGTAGGCCTCGTCGAGCGAGGCGAAGCGTTCGGACACGGCAAGGGCGACGAGCTGGTTCGCGAGGACCGACCGGTTGTCTTTCCGGACGACGAGATCCTCGATCTCCTCCGCGAGGCCCCGACGGGCGATCGCGCACGCCTCCGCGACGTCGTCCTCGTGGGTCGCCAGGATCACGCCGTCGGAGACCTCGCCGACCCCGTGGCCCGATCGCCCGATCCGCTGGACAAGCCGCGAGACCTCCCGTGGGGAGTTGTACTGCAGGACGAAGTCCGCGGTCCCCACATCGATCCCGAGTTCCAGAGACGACGTGCATACGAGAGCCCGGAGGCCGCCGGACTTGAACTCGTCCTCCATCTGGACGCGCACCTCCTTCGACAGGCTCCCGTGGTGCACACCGATCTTTGGATCCTGGTACCAGGCGGCTAGGCGCGACGAGAGGAACTCTGCGGTATCACGGGTGTTCACGAAGAACAGCGTCGACTGGTGCTCCTTGATCAGTTCGTAACAGCGGCGAAGGGCCGCGGCTTGACCCGGCTGGACTCGAAGCCGTTCCGCGATCTCGGAGTCCCCTTTCGCGGTTGAGGGCATCTCGACTCGGATGCGGATGCCCTTGGGGATTCGGACGCGGATCACCTCGACGCGCCGACCCACGCCGCCGAGGAACGCCGCGACCTCGTCCGGGGTGCCGACCGTGGCGGAGAGCCCAATGCGCTGGAACTCGCGGCCCGTCAGGTCCCTCAGCCGCTCGAGGCCGACCGCGAGCTGCGCGCCCCTCTCGTCGGAGGCGAGTTCATGGATCTCGTCGACGACGACCCACCGCACGGATCGGAGGTGCTCCCGGAGCTTGCGACCGGTGAAAAGAATTTGGAACGTCTCCGGCGTCGTGATGAGAATGTCGGGAGGGTGCCGGGTCATCGCCGCGCGCTCCTGGGGCGTCGTGTCGCCGTGACGGACCGCAACGCGGACGCCGAGCCGGTCCGCGAAGAACGTCATCCGGCGGAGCATGTCCCGATTCAACGCACGCAGCGGCGTGATGTACAGGCACGAGGTCGGCTCCGGCTTGTCCCGCAAGATTCGATCGAGGAGCGGGAGGAGAGCGGCTTCCGTTTTCCCGATCCCTGTCGGGGCGACGAGGAGGACATTCTCGCCCGCGAGAATACGAGGAATCGCGCGCTGCTGCGGCTCGGTGAAGGTCTCGATACCGAGGGCCCGGACGGCATCAATGATCCGCGGGTCCAGGCCAAGGCTCTCCATGCCCGCCGCTTCAAGGGTCGCTGGGACTAAAAGTTGCCGTCCGGGGTCGCCCGGTATGCCCCTCGAGAGGCCGCCGACCCCTGACAAAAAAAATCATGGTGGATAACCGGGGAGGTGGGGTACATCTATTGCGCCGGGGAGAGCTCTTCCCGAGGTCCTAGAGTGAGCCGTCGCCTGCCCACCTCACCCCTAGTGGGCATCCTGATACTCGTGTTCATCGCGACGGCCCTTTCCCCGTTCCTCTCGACGCATGCGGCGGGCTTCGGCGAACGGCCCTACGAGTCGAATCAAGTGATCACGGGGAGCAACTTGAACGTCTACACGGGCCAGAGCGTGGCCCAATCGTTCGTTGCGACGGAAATGTATCGATTGCAGAACGTCACCCTCCGGCTCCGAAACACCGGCGACACTACGGATGTGCTGAACGTCACGATTCGGGCGGACGCGGGGGGCGTCCCATCGAGTTCGTACCTGGCCGCGTCCACGATCGTCATCGGGAACAACAACCTCGGAACGTACAGCGTCCGGTTCACGAGCCCTCCCTCTCTCGTGAGAGGGACTCGATACTGGATCGTCGCAACCTGCGCGAGCGCGATCATCAACGCCTACCAGTGGTATCACAGCGCGGCGGACACGTACGCGTCCGGCCAGGCAAAAATCAACCTCAATCTGGGCGGCGGTTGGGTCAATCCCGCGAGCCCGACGGACATGTACTTCCTCACGTTTGGACAGGAGGTCGACGCAAACCTGACCGGGACGATCGTCGGCCTGGTGTCCGAAGGGAACCCGGGAGACCCCGTGACCTTCCGCGTCTACCTGAACAACACCGGATCCTCCAGCGCCGTCCGGGCCTGGCTCAACGACACCCAGGTCCCGGGCTTTGCGTATCTGT
This sequence comes from Methanobacteriota archaeon, assembly GCA_005878985.1. Classification (GTDB taxonomy): domain Archaea; phylum Thermoplasmatota; class Thermoplasmata; order RBG-16-68-12; family RBG-16-68-12; genus RBG-16-68-12. Next base: position 4,976 of record VBMA01000060.1, on the reverse strand, counting down.
CCGACACGGCCGGGGCCGCCGGATCCTCGACCCCGTGGCCCTCGTTCACGTTCGCGGGGGTCGCGAACGGCCCGCGCACGTTCGACATCACCGCGCGGATCGCCATCGGGGTGGAACCGGGGACGATGGTCACGAAAGGGATCACCCTCGCCTACCTCAACGCGACCTCGGTCCCGAAGACCGCCCCCGGCGGCCAGGCCAGCGTGCTCGTCGGGAAGCAGACGAAGCAACTCTATCTGAATCCCATGGTCGTTGGATCGGCCGAGCGATTGGCCCCGCCCAAGCCGACCGGGGATGCGACGTCTCAGTACAACGAGACCCTCCGGAAAGACGCGTCCGCGCACGACTTTGACTTGGCACCCGTGCTCTCCCGGCCGTTCCGGATGTACGGAGCCAATGCGACCCTGTACATCGACTCCGCGACCCATGACGTGAGGAATCTGGACATCAATCTCACGTTGTCAGACTGGAACGGCGTGACGCTCATCCCGCTGGCTTCCGTCCAGCAGCGGGTCCGCACGAACAACTTCGCCGATTACCAGGCGTTCGGCTTCTCGTTCCCAGGGATCAACCACACGTTCTCCGCCGGCGGCCGGATCCGTCTCACGCTCCGGAACATGGGATCGAGCGCCACCGACGCGATCGTCGCGATGAACTCCACCTTCGCCGCCTCCCGGCTGGACCTCGACACCACGACGTATGTCCGGATCGACCTGCTCGACCTGCGAGACGCGCGGACCTCGACGAACGTCTGGTCGGCGAAAGACACGCTCGTGGTCCAAGCGAATGTCTCCGATCCGTTCGGGAGCTCGGAACTCAGCGGGGCGCGCATCAATCTGACCGCTCCATCGGGATCGGTCGTCGTGAACTACACGTCCATGGCGCTCGTCGCGACAGATCCGGGAATCCCGTCCGAATGGAAGCTGTACCGGTTCACGTACGCACCGCCGCTCGCCGAGGGCACCTACTCGATGCGCATCACGGCAATCGAATCGAACGGTGTGATGGATGTCGCGGACGCGACCGCCTTGGTCCGCCTGCCTCACTTCACGTTCGAAAAGAGCGCCACGCTGGCAAGCGTGGTCGGCGGCGACCGCTTCACGTACAACGTCTGGTTCAACAACACGGGACTCGGCACCGCGGGGCAGGTCTGGATCAACGACAGCTTGCCGGACCAGGTGACCTTCCAGTCGTCGTCGGATCCGATCGCGATGATGGGTCCGTACAACTGGACGTGGACGTCCGTCAGCCCGGGGAACGACCTCCTCAGCATCGAGGTCGAGGTCAAGTCGGGCCTCCCCCCCGTCCCGTATTTCCGGAACAACGCGTACCTGAACTACACGGACGAAAAAGGATTCTCCTGGCCGATGCGCTCCGCCTACTCCGACGTGATCTTCCGCGGGCCGGTCATCAGCCTGTCCAAGACGAGCGCGAAGAGCATCATCCACGCGAACGAGCCGATCGTCTACGTGATCACGATGCAGAACACCGGGGACGTGGCGCAGAATCTCTGGCTGAACGACACGCTTCCCGCGGGCTTGACGTACGTCTCGGACACGGCGTCGTCGGCGCCCATCGTCTCCGGGCGCAACCTCTACTTCCGGTTCTCGAACATGCCGGCGCTCGCGACCTGGTCGTTCACGCTGACCGCGGTCGCCGGACCGACGCTCGTGCGCGGATCGACGCTCACGAATTTCGTTTCCCTGAACTACACAAACACGATCGGCGCATTGTTGCCTCCCCAGACGGCCTCGTGGTCGGTGGGCGTCCGCGCGCCCCTGATCCCGTCCGGATCGGTGACGTTTGCACCGGCCCAAGCGACCCCCTCGGACCTCCTCGCCGCGAGGGTCTCCTTCACGAACATCGGCGACGAGCCCGCGCGAGACGCGTGGGCCAATCTGACCTTGGATCCGAATCTCCTCTTCGTCAATGCGAGCGTCCCCGCGACCCTTGCACCGAACGTGGTCCGCTTCGCCCTCGCGGGCCAGGGACCGGGTGCGACGGTCATATACCTCAACGTGACCGTCGCGGCAACGGTCGCCGACCACGCGAACCTGGTCCTCGGGGGCACCCTCGCCTACACGGACGGCTACGGAAATGTCTTGGCACCGCTCGCGCTCGCACCGGACTCGATTGAAACCTCTGTCCCCGCCCTCCAGCTGAGCGTGACGCCGACCCAGGCCTCGCTCGAGGCGGGCACGATTGCCTTCTTCAACGTCTATCAGACTAATGCGGGGAGCGGGGTGGCAGGCGACGTCTGGCTCACTTTGCCGCTCCCCGCTGGCTTTGTTTATGACAACGACAGCTCGGACGGGACCCGGTCCTCCGTCGGCTCGAGATACACGTGGCACTGGTCCAATCTCGGCCCGGGATCGAAGTCGTTCTCCCTCGAGCTGCGGGCGAAGGCCACCGTCCAGAACGGGACGTTCGCGGAACTCTTGTTCCGTGCGGACTACACGGATGCGAACGGGAACTTGCGGCCGGCGGCCACGGCGAACGCCTCGATCCGGTTCCGAGCCCCCCAGATCCAGTTCGACTTCACGGCGGCGCCACTCGTCGGCCGGCCGGGCGATACGATCCGGTATTCCCTCACCGTGACGAACGTCGGCAACTCGACGATTCGAAACCTCTGGATCGAGGATGCGCTGGATCCGCGACTCGACTTTGTCTCGTCCTCCGCCCGGGTGCAGGTGACGGGCCAGAACCCGCGCAACTGGTCCTTCACGGACATCCAACCCAACCAAAGCGAGACGATCTCGCTCGTCCTCCGGATCAACGGGAATGCGAGGGCCAGGGATCTCATCTCGAACGCATTCGACGTTCGATACACGAACGGCGAAGGGGCGGTGGTCGGCTCGAGTCGATCCGATAGCCAAGACGTGCTCGTTGCCGACGACCCGGCCCCGCTCCTCTACATCGGGGCGGCGGGCCTCCCGCTCGGCCTGCTCGCGGCGATCCTCCTCATTCGCCGACGGCGAGTGCAGGTGGAGGAAGTCTTCCTCGTCTACCGCGATGGAGTCCTCATCTACCACCTCTCGCGCAGCCTGTCCCAAGACAAGGACGAGGACGTCCTAGGGGGCATGCTGACGGCCATTCAGGAGTTCGTCCGCGACGCATTCGTCTACGGGGAGCACCGCGAGCTCCACCACCTGGACTTCGGTCAGTATCGGATCCTGATCGAACGCGGCAAGCGCGTGTACCTCGCCGTGGTGTACGCCGGCAAGGGGTTCGCCTCGGTGCGACGGAAGGTGCGCTCCGTCCTCGATCACATCGAAACCGCGTACGGCAGGGTGCTGGAGGACTGGGACGGAGACATGGACAAGGTCGCCGGCGCCCGGGACCTGATCCGAGAGTACCTGCTCCGGCCCGTCGGGAAGCCCTTCCCGGGATTCTCGTTCCTCTGAGACCGCAGACGTCGGAATGGGCCCGGCCGGACTTTCCGGTCCCGTGGCTACCGCGGGACCTTTTGAACCGACGACCATCTGGTTATGAGCCAGACGCTCCACCGGACTAAGCTACGGGCCCCGGGCCGCGGAACCGCGGCGCGTTACTTAAGGAGTGTGTCCGCTAGGATTCCTAATACGGCCATCCGGCGTTCCGGGATTGTGCCTGGAGCCGACGCGGACGTGAGGGCCCTCGAACGACTCGTTCCCTCGGAGAACGGCTTGACCGTCTTCGACGCGGACACGCAGGAGACCTCGTACGGAATCTGCTTCTTCGACGGCTTGCCGTACATCTTCGACACCCACCGCAAAGGGACTCAGTACGTCGCCACGATCGAACTACTGACCGAAGTCGTACAGCCCGTTCGCGTCGCTCGTGACTCCGTTGATCGCTTCCGGCGAAACGCTCGCGCGGCCGGGCTCCTACCGATCCCTTACACCGGTTGCTTCTTCAAAGGAAATCTTCATATCTACGCGTTCTCGGGACCGGTCCGCGGATTCGACCTTGCGGCGATCGGGAACACGGCGGACCGATCCGAGGTGACCCTCTTCAAAATCATGGACCGACTGAAGTCTCGGATTCCCGGTCCGATCGGTCGGGCGCAACGGGAACTTCTTGAAGGGAAGCGGCACGTACGCCACACCTCCGATCTTCGAGTTTTGGCGGCAAGGTGGAAAGAAACCGGCACCCAAGCGCTCCCGAACCGGGGCAAGCGACGCTCTTTATGAGGACGCGCGCCACTCCCGGCGCGTGGCCACGGAACCGACCGAACGTGCGCTCCTGCTCGAGCTGGCGAAGGACTCGTTCCGGCAACAAATCGCGAAGCGGGTCCGGCCTCTCGCCCGTAGTTATGTGGAAAAGTGGATGGCTTGCGAGCTGTGGCTGTACACGTCCGTCATTCAGCGGCATTCCAACGAACTGCACTCCTACAAATCGGTGGTCCTTCAGACGCTCCGAAGCACGAGCCTCGATGACATGCTCACGATTTGCCGGACGACGCGCCCGGACCTAGCCGACCTATGGTCCAAGCCCGCGGCGCGGGCGAAGTTACAGAAGGAAATCGAAAAAGCAATCGAAGCGGTCGAGGCCGCTTGACGCGGCCTTCCGCGAAAGAGGGCGCCACCGTGCGGATTCGAACCTAAGCCCTTTCACTCCATGTGGAAGGAAAATCAATCTGCCGGGAATTGACTGACGGTTCCAGTCGGTCTCGAGCTCCCAGAACGCGGCCTCGTGACGCATCCGCGCGCAGTACTTTTCGGTCGTTTTGGAGGACGCGTGTCGGAGCCCTTTGCTGACTGCCTCGATGCTCGCACCGTTGCCCTTGCCTCCGGTGCGACGAAATGGAACCGTCGATTTCTTAGAGAGTATCGGCGGGCATGCGGAACGATGGTCGTCGCGTCGGCGGAGAACAGAGGGCCGACGGCAGGCGCGATCACATTCCCGGGGGGCTTACCCCAATGTCATCGCGGTCGACAGCATCGGCATCGTCGCCCCGGCTCTGGACGCTCTCGCGAACTTCTACAGCCGCGGTC
>VBMA01000169.1 GCA_005878985.1 Methanobacteriota archaeon | reverse complement strand
CTCACCACGGTCGGCCTGGGTCAAGCCCTGAACCGTATCGGCACGAAGGCGATCATCGCGGTCCGCGAGCCGTCCCTCGGGCCGGTCTTCGGGACGAAAGGCGGGGCGACCGGGGGCGGACACGCGCAGGTCCTCCCCATGGAGGACGTCAACCTCCATTTCACGGGAGACATCCACGCGGTCGGCGCCGCGAACAACCTGATCGCCGCGGTGATGGACGCGCACCTCTTCCACGGGAACGCGCTCGACATCGACCCGACGCGCGTCCTGTTCCCGCGGTGTCTCGACATGAACGACCGCCAGCTGCGGAACATCGTGACCGGCCTGGGCGGCCCGAAGCACGGCGTGCCGCGGGAGGACGGCTTCATCATCACGGCCGCGAGCGAGGTCATGGCGATCCTGTGCCTCACGGAAGGCATCCACGACCTCAAGGCCCGCCTCGAACGGATCATCGTCGCATTCGACCGCCGGGAACATCCCGTGAGCGTAGGCGACCTCTACGTGCACGGGGCCTCTGCGATCCTGCTGAAGGACGCGCTCATGCCGAACCTCGTGCAGACCCTCGAGGGCACGCCCGCGTTCGTCCACGGCGGGCCGTTCGCGAACATCGCGCACGGGCACAGCAGCGTCCTGGCGGACCGGCTCGCGCTCGGCCTCGGGGACATCGTCGTCACGGAGGCGGGATTCGGCTCCGACCTCGGCGGCGAGAAGTTCGTGGACCTCGTGTGCCGGCAGAGCGGCCTGCGACCGGATGCCGCGGTCCTCGTCGTGAGCGTGCGGGCGCTCAAGCACCACGGCGGCGTGAAGAAGAAAGACCTTGCCCGCGAGGACCTCAAGGCCCTCCACATCGGCTTCGCGAACCTGGACGCCCACCTCAAGATCCTCCAGACGCTCGGCATGACGCCGGTCATCGCAGTGAACCGGTTTGTGTCAGACACGGATCGGGAGGTGGACGCGATCGTGGACCATGGCCGCGACCTCGGCGTCCGCGCGGCGCCGCACACCTGCCACGAAGACGGCGGCGCGGGCGGCGAAGAACTCGCCCGGCTCGTCCTGGAAGCGACGAACGCATCGACCCATGGCGTCCGGTTCGCCTACAAGGACGAGGATTCCCTGAAGGAAAAGGTTGCGAAAGTCGCCACGTCGATCTACGGCGCCGACGACGTGAAGTACGACGCCGCGGCCCTAGACGACCTCGAGCGGCTCAAGGAGGCGCACCTCGATGGTCTCCCGGTGTGCATTGCGAAGACGCAGCTAAGCTTGAGCGATGACGAGCGCGCCCTCGGCGCTCCGAGCGGATGGACGCTCGAGGTCCGCGGGTTCCGGCCGTCCGCAGGCGCGGGTTTCCTGGTCGTCCTCGCGGGCGACATCATGCGGATGCCCGGCCTCGGAGAGGAGCCCGCCGCCCTGTCGATGGACATCGACGACCAAGGGCGGATCAAGGGCCTGTTCTGACGCGAACCCCTTTAGCCGACGGACTCCATCGTCGGCTCGTGTCGCAGCGGACCGCCTGGTGGGAAGGGCTCTACGCGACGTCCGATGTGGAGAACCTTCCGTGGTATACGCCCGACCTCGACAAAGACTTCGAACGGGCGTTGACCGGGCACCGCCTCCAGGGAAAACGAATCCTGGACCTCGGGACCGGACCGGCGACGCAGGCGATGAACCTCGCGAAGCGCGGGTTCGACGTGATCGGGACGGACATCTCGCCGAGCGCGATCAAGAAGGCGAAGGCCGCCGCAAAGGCGGCGGGCCTGGCGATCGAGTTTCGCGTGGACGACATCCTGACGTCGAAGCTGCCGGCAGGTTTCGTCGACGTCATCATGGACCGGGGCGTGTTCCACGTCCTGCCGCCGGGGAAGCGGTCGGTGTATGTGGACGCCGTCCACCGGATCCTCCGGCGGCACGGATGGCTCCTCCTGAAGTGCTTCTCGGACAAGCAGCCAGGGACATTCGGACCATATCGGATTTCCTCGAAGGAGCTCCGCGGGTACTTCGCGAAGAAGTTCGAGATCCTTTCCATTGCGGACAGCACGTTCCAGGGGACGCTGAAACCGAATCCGAAGACCCTGTTCGCCACATTCCGACGGAACTAGTGGTCGGTTCGCCCGGAGGCCTTGCGCCGAATGTTCTCGAACCGAGAACGAAGCCGTTCGATCAAATCTCGATTGCCG
>VBMA01000168.1 GCA_005878985.1 Methanobacteriota archaeon | reverse complement strand
CGACGACCACACCCTCCTCTTCGAGAACGGTCGGTTCGAGGTCGCGCGGGCGATCGGGTGAGCGGATGGACGCCCGCCTCCGGACGTTCTTGATCCGCTCCGCATTCCTGTTCCTCATCTCCCTCGTGCTCGTCGCCGGCTTCTGGTACCACCGCGAGTTCTACCAGATCGGCTTCACGAACCTGCTGATCATCGGCGGCCTCGTCACGTTCCTCGTCATCTGGGCCGCCCGACTCGCCCTGTCCGGCGAACTGCCCCGCGGTCGTCCTCGGGGCGAACTGACGTTCTCCGTCGAGGAAGGGGACCGCCTCCTGAAGGCGATGACGCGGCTGGTCGTCCGTCCGTCGGAGGGGACGACCGTGCCTGGTGTGGGCCACGTTGTGCGGGCCCTGTATGAGACCGGCCCCGAATTCGGGCGGCTGTTCATCGAGGACGCGAGGCGAGCCTTCCTCTCCGATCTCACGGATGCGGACGCGCGGCAGGCCGGGTTTCGCTCCGCGGTGGAACTCCGCGAAACGGGTGCGACCCGGTGGCGCTGGCGTCCCTCCGACACCGTGACGGTCCTGCGGGTTCGAACTCTGGGGGCCACCCGATGAACCTTTCGAGCGCGGCGATCCTTGCGGGAGTTGCCGTGGATGCCTGGCTGGTTGCCTTCATCGCGATTCGGGGCAGACGTCCTTGGCTCCAAGCCACATACGCCGCGTGCAGTCTCGCCTACCTTGCGCTCGGGGTGGCCCTCGTCGGGACGAACGAAGGGGTCCTGGCGGCCCTTCGCAACGACGTGGCTTTGGGGATCCTGCTCCTCTCGCACGCGCTGACAGCGATCCTCGTTTTGGGACTCATTCATGGAGAAACATTACCGCGACGAAGATCCGTCGCCTTTCTGCTCCTGATCCCGGTCCCGCTGCTCGCGTACCTTGCGCCGCTTGAAGGGTGGACGGCCGCCGCGGCATACGAGGGGAACGTCCTCGGCGGGTTCCTGGTCGTATGCCTCGGGATCGCGCTCGCGGAGACGGTCTACGCCCGGTACTCCTCCCGGTTGCTTGCGGCGCACTCGTTCTGGCTCGGCGTCGGAGTCATCGCACTCATCGTCGCGGGCCCCATCTACGCGTACGAACTCGAGTTCCTCGGAGAGGCATCGCTCGCGGGCGCGAATCTGGCGTCCCCGATCGCACTTGCATGCTTCGCTCTCGTTGCGGTCCAAGCAGACCCGTTCCCAATCGCACGGCGTCCGTCCAAAGGACAGGCGAAGCTCGGAACGCTCCCGGCTTCCGACGCGATCGTCTTCGAGGAGATCCGCCCCAAGTATGCGCTCCGAACAGCGCACGAGGAGGCTTCCCGTGGACGCGCTACGCTCATCTTGGGCCGGACCGCCCCCGCGACCGCCGCAAGTGGACCGGGATTCGCCGCGGTCCTCCCCGCTCGCCACGCATCTTTGAGAGCCCTGACGACCGCATCCGAATTCCTCGCCACTTCCCGCCAAGGCCTGGCGGTGATCGAGGACCTGGCCGACCTCTCGGCCCTCTCCGAGTGGCCGCCCACGATTGAGGCAGTGGTCCGGCTGCGACATGTGGCCCGCGGCACGGGGTCCACTGTGATCTTTTCGACGTCTCTCCTCACCGACGCGGAGCGTCGCGCCCTGAGGGACTTGAGGTTGACGTGGTGGTCGCTCCCCGATCCGGCGCGCGAAATCGAAGCGATCCTCGAGCAATCGTTCGGCAGCGGAGCGGTTCGCCTCCTCGCGTCGTTCAGCCGGGCCCACGGTCTTCGGCGGGAGGAACTCACCACCGATCACGTGCCTGCCCTCCTGGATTTCCTCACGCGCGCCTTCACCGAACTCTCCGGCATCGTCGGGGGGACCGCGGGTCACGGTCTGCGTACTCAACTCGAAGCCGCCGCGAGCGGCCTGCGTTCGTTCGCGGCCCAGGGCGCGGAGGAGGTGGCCCGCGGAAAGTGGCCCTCCCGGATCGGGTCCGAAGCGCATCCGGACCTCCTCGTCACCGCCGCCGAGTATTGGAAGGGCAAGGAGATGGAGGAGCTCTTCGCGGCTGCGGAACTCATCGTGGAGGATGAAAAATGAAGCGACTCTCGACGCACATCGAGGGGCTCGACGAGGTCCTCGGAGGCGGGATCCCGGAAGGCAACGTCGTCCTCGTCTCCGGAGCGCCGGGCACGATGAAGACCTCGCTCACCTACCACATCCTCCATTCGAGCGCCCTGGACGGCTCCCGCGGGCTGTACGTTTCGCTCGAGCAAGGCCGGGCGAGCTTGATCGACCACACGGAGGGCCTCGGCTACCGGCTCGACGACACGCATGGCAACCTAAGCGTCCTGGATCTCGGCGCGCTCCGCAAGAAACTGACCGGATCGGCGGAACAACCGTGGCTGGACCTGTTCAAGCTCTACACGCAAGGCATCCGCAAGTCGTTCGACTACCGTTTCCTCGTCCTCGACTCGCTGGATGCACTCGAAATCCTCGCGAAGTTCCGAGAGCCTCGACGGGAGATGTTCTCCCTCATCCGTTGGCTTCGGGATCTCAGGTGCACGGCGTTCCTCCTCGGAGAACTGCCGACAGACCGCACGGGTGGTGCGGATCCTCGTCGCGCCGCGTACGCGAAGCACAAGGAGGATTATCTCGCGGACGGGATCTTGCACCTCCGGCTTGCGCGACAGGGCGAGTTCGGGATGCAGCGACAGTTGCGGGTCGTCAAGATGCGAGGCACGCGGCACGATACTGGTTACCACGCGCTCGTCTTTGACAATGGCTTCCGGGTCACACGCGGATTTGCGTAGTCAGTCGCGGATCACGAATTCCTCGACGTGGTCCTTCGCCTTTTCCCGGGCTGCGTGATGAGCCTTGAGCCATTTCCGCACCTTCTCCCACAGCTCTGCCTTGCAATCGCCGCACAGGCGTTCTCCGGACTTGCACGTCTCCTCCACGACTTTCAGATTGCGATCGTCTGGTTCGAAAATGTACTCGTACTGCCTGAAGATCGAGCAGATG
>VBMA01000177.1 GCA_005878985.1 Methanobacteriota archaeon | reverse complement strand
CGTTTCGCGCCGGTCTTGTTGATCGGCCACGCCTTCTCGAAGTGCTCGACCGTCTTCGCGACGCTCTCTCGCTCCAGGCGAGCGTCGATCTCCTTGCGGATCCGACCGACGCGCTGGGCGAGGCCGAAGGGGACGGGGAGCATCTCGCCGTCCCAGCCGGGGATAATCGCGTTCGGATCCGAGACCGGGGTCACGTACACCATGCCGTCCTTCCCGATCTTCTCCATCTTCCATGGCCGTCCTCGGACGATGAAGTGCAATCCTTCGCGGGCCTGAATCATCATGAACTCCTCGCCGAGGATGCCGACCTGCCGCTGCGTCGTGAGGTCC
>VBMA01000178.1:1918-7227 GCA_005878985.1 Methanobacteriota archaeon | reverse complement strand
CCAATCCATCCCTTTCGGCCGGGTCTCGCGCGTGCGGATCGTCTCGTGGACGTTCCGGAGGAGGAGGTACAACGCGATCGGCATGACGAACCCCAGGCTGTCCGTGATGACCAGCGCGGCCACGTGGATCGTATGGCTATCGATCCCGGTCCGCCCCTGGAGGAACGGGAACGACAAGGGCAGCGCGAACCCGATCCCGGAGAAGACGTTGTTCAGGACGAACGAGAGGGCGAACGCGGCGCCTCGCTGCTCCGCCGTCGTCTGGTCCGCGATGATCGCGTTCCACGACGACAGGAAGGCGCCTTCCCCGACGCCCGCGACGACGGCGGCGAGGACCAGCCACCGCACGTCCGTCGTGAAGGCGAACACCAGGATCGATGGCGGCAGGATCGCGCTGCCGACCAGCAGGAGGCCTTTCCGCCCGCGGCGGTCCGAGTACACGCCCAGCGGCGCGGCGCTCACGACCATCGCGAGCCCGAGGGCGCCCAGGAGCAGCCCGACGACCTGCGTCGAGACGTTGATCTCCGGGAAGTACGCCGTGATGAAGACCGTGATGTAGCCGAAGCCAATCGCGCCGAACGCGTTCGAGAAGACGATCCATCGGACCTTTCGCGGGACTTGGGAGAAACCGAAGCGGCTACGCGGTTTGCCAGCGGGCGGCTCGGGCGACTCCATACCAGTCCGTTCCGGGAAGGGTGCGGGGCATCCGCGGCCGCCGCTTCTAGTTTCCGGTAGACAAAGCAGACGAAAGGCCCCATCCGAAAACCCATAGCCCGCGGACGTGTTCGGGCGGCTCGAGGTGTCGTGATGCGGATCGGAGTCATCGGAGCCGGACACATCGGAGGCACGGCCGCGAAGCTGTTCGCAAAGGCCGGGCACCAGGTCGCAGTCAGCAATTCCCGAGGGCCCGCGACGTTGGATTCGTTGGTGTCCTCCATCGGGCCGAGTGCCAAGGCCATGTCCACGATGGAGGCCGCCAAGTTCGGCGAAGCGGTCCTCCTCGCACTCCCGTATCGGAAGATGGACGCGCTTCCGCCCGCCGAGGTGTTCGGGGGGAAGATCGTGATCGATGCGATGAATCCGTACAGCGCCGTCGGCCGCGTCATGGACCTCGGCGAGAGCTCGTCGAGCGAGGAAGTTGCGAAACGGATGCCGGGCGCGCGCCTCGTGAAAGCCTTCAACACGATAGGCTGGAACACCTTGGCGAGTGGTTCCCGGTCGGCCCACGAGGAACGACTCGTCGTCTTCATCGCGGGCGACGATGCCGCCGCGAAGGCGACGGTCGCGAAACTCATCGACGAAATCGGCTTCGCGTCGATCGACACGGGCTCGCTCCGAGAGGGTGGCCGTCGTCAGCAGCCCGGATCCCGGATCTACGGTCGGCCGATGACCGTTCGAGAGGCGAAGCAGATCCTCGGATGATCCTCACGGGAGGTCGGGCGAGGTCGTGACCGCCTCCGCGAACAACACGCCGCGGACCGCCTTGAGGCGGTCGGTGAGTTTCTGGATCTCTTGTGGGGTGCCTTCCATGATCACGACCTCCAGACAGGTCTCCTCGCCGAGGTGCGCGTGCGCACTCGCGCGAATGGAGCGGAGGAAGGCATGCTGGCCATGCAGGATCCGGTGGGTGACCATCCCGACGTCGTGGCGGTAGAGGAAGGTGACCGTGCCCACTACGTGTCCTCCCGATTCGACCTTGCGCCGCGCGAGCGACGTCCGGATCAGGTTCCGCAATGCCTCCGAACGGCTTCGGTAACCGCCGTCCCGCACGAGTCGGTCGAACGCCTTCAGGAGCGGTCCTTCGAGAGAGACGCCGATTCGAGCAACGGGCATGGTCGACCTCAGGCCCCGAAGACGCCTCGGCCACAAGAAGGACGCGGTCCCCCGGTGACGGTGAGCTCACAAAGTGTTAATGCCGCACGGGTGTTACTTCTGAAACGTGCGTCATACTGCTCCTAGGGCCGCCGCGGGGAACCATAGCGCCTCCACCCTCGGGGTTTCTCGGATTGAGCGGATCCGGATTGGGATTGTTTATGCTTTGATCCTTGGCACCACCGCCATCGGTTTCATTCTGGCGTTCATCATCGGCCAGATTTCGCCCGTCCTCGCGGGACTCGGACTCGTCGCCTACGCGTTCGGCCTGAGACACGGGGTCGACGCGGATCACATCGTGGCCATTGACAATACGACGCGGAAATTGCTCCAGGATGGTCAGCGTCCATTCACGGTGGGCACGTTCGGGCACTCGGCGATCGTCTTCATCTTGACCGTCGCGCTCGTCGTCGGGACGCGGGTGGTTGTCGCCGACCCGGCGGTTCAGAGTGCGGGGCAGATCATTGGGCTTGCGGTCTCCGCCACGTTCCTGATCGTCATCGGCCTGGTCAACGTCCTGATCGTCGTCGGCATCTACCGAGTGTTCGTCGAGCTGAACAAAGGCAATCAGAAGCTGAACGCGGCCGAGCTGGAGGTACTGCTGAACAAGCGGGGCGTCCTGAACCGTTTGTTCCGCCCGCTGTTCGGACTCATCCGGAAACCGTGGCACATCTTTCCGGTAGGTGTCCTTTTCGGCCTCGGATTCGACACCGCGACCGAAATCGCCCTCATCGCAATCGCGGTGGGAATCGGCGTGTCGTCCACAGTCCCGATCTGGACGATCCTGATCTTGCCTCTGATGTTCACGTGCGGAATGGTCTTCGTTGACACGACGGACGGCGTGATCATGCAATCGGCGTACGGCTGGGCATTCGTCAACCCGATCCGCAAAGTGTACTACAACCTCACCGTCACGATCGTCTCGGTGGCGGTCGCGTTCGGGATCGGAGGCATCGAAATCCTCACGCTGATCGGTAGTCAGTTTCACCTAACCGGTCCCTTCTGGGATGCGCTGGCGGGATTGAATTTCGAGACGATCGGAGTCTCGATCATCGCCCTGTTCGTCGTCGCCTGGGCGCTGTCCGTCGGCTACTGGAAGTACAAGCGGTTCGATGAACGATTCGCGGCGAGCGGGCGGACCTGAGCCGCGGGCGTGTGGACCCGGAACGGAACGACCACGAAATCTAGAAGAGGAGCGGGGGCCCTCGAACGTTGCACGCATCCCGCCCCGCCCCGGTCGGCATTCACGCCACGAGAACGAGCCATCATCGACGCCGCCGACACACCGGAAAAGGTGCAGCGATGGCTCGAGTCGTTACCCTACAATCGTGAAGAGCATGGAGAGACGCTTCACACGTTTCGCGGCGTCGTCCGGGCGAACAAGGTCCATTGCCTCGAAGGCGCACTCTGTGCGGCGACGATCCTGGAGCAACACGGATATCCTCCCATCCTCGCCGACATGGAATCGCAGGACGACCTCGACCACGTCGTCTTGCTGTTCCGCCGCGGCTCCAAGTATGGCACGGTAGCGCGATCGCGGGATCCCGGCCTCCACGGTCGCAAACCGGTGTTCCGCTCGGTCCGGGATCTCGTCTTCTCGTACGTGGACCCATTCGTGGATCTCACGGGTCGGGTCGAAGGGTATGGGGTCCTCGACTTGCGCTCGCTCCGCGTGAACTGGCGGCTCTCGACACGGAATGTGTGGTCCGTTCAGGAGGCTCTGATCCGCATGCCTCACCGCCCCTTGCGGACATCGGACGAGCGCTATGAACGGTGGCATGAGCGGTACGTCCGATACAAGCGGCGACATCCGGAAGGGAGGCCCGTATTCTATCCGGACCGTCACCGATGGCTCTAGAGGACAGGGATTGGGCCCGCCGAGATCCGACGTACGAAGGGCCATCGCTTATAGGCCTCGAAGGGGTCCGCCCTCCCCGAGACCATGAAGACGAAGTTCACCTACACGGGGATTCGCGTGAAAGACCTCGACGCGTCCGTCGCGTTCTACACGAAGGTCCTCGGGATGAAGGACCTGGGGCGGAGTACGGTCGACGCGACGAAAGGCCGGTCTGCCAGCCTCGCTACCGAAGAAGGCGGTTTCGTCCTGGAGCTCAACTATTACGAGAAGGGGAGCCGTTTCGCGACGGACTACGTCGTCGGGGAGGGACTCGACCATCTGGCATTCCAGGTGGAGGACCTCGACAAGGCGCTCACCGAGGCGAAGAGGGCGGGTCACCCCGTCGTCCTTGACATGAAGACCGCGACGAACCGCTGGGCGTACGTCGAGGATCCGAACGGCATTTGGATCGAGTTGTTCGCGTAACCGCCATCGTGGCCCCGACCCCGCCGAACTCGCATCCCGCAAGGCCCGATGCGACGGACGCGAAGCGTTATACGCCGTGTCGGATTGCCTGCCGAAATCCGTTTCGGCGGAGAGCGGAACTTGGCGCTCGACCACGGAGACATCGCGTGGGTCATCGCGGCCACGGCCCTCGTCATGATCATGACGCCCGCGCTCGGCTTCTTCTACGGCGGGCTCGTCCGGAGGAAAAACCTCGTCTCGACGATCGCCCAATGCTTCGCCATCTTCGCGGTCGTCAGCCTGGTCTGGGCCCTGTGGGGGTACACGCTCGCCCTCGGTCCGCCCTTCAATGCGTTCATCGGGAGCCTGGACGACTTCGGACTGAACAACGTCGGGATGGCTCCGAACCTCGGATACTCCGACACGATCCCGGAACTCCTGTACTTCGCGTTCCAGCTGAAGTTCGCCGCGATCACGCCCGCCTTGATTATCGGCGCCTTTGCGGAGCGGATCCGGTTCAAGGCCCTCCTGATCTACATCGTCCTCTGGACGACGTTCGTCTACGTTCCGATCGCGCACTGGAACTGGGGCCTCGGCGGTTTCCTCAAGTCCCTCGGAGTCCTCGACTTCGCGGGCGGCTTGGTCGTCCACACCGCCGCGGGGGTTTCCGCGGTCGCGGCCGCCCTCGTCATCGGGCGACGCCAAGGCATCGAACGCCTCGACAGTCGGCCGAATAACATCCCGTACGTAATCCTCGGCGCTTCCGTGCTGTGGTTCGGCTGGTTCGGCTTCAACGCCGGGAGCGCCCTCAAAGCGAATGAACTGGCCGTGAACGCTCTCGTCGTCACGAACCTGGCCGCCGCCGGGGCCGCCGTCAGCTGGATGCTCACGGACTGGGTGAGGAAGAAGAAGCCGTCGGCCGTTGGAATCGCGGTCGGGGCCGTCTGCGGCCTGGTGGCCATCACGCCCGCCTCCGGATACGTCGGCCCGA
Organism: Methanobacteriota archaeon; assembly: GCA_005878985.1. GTDB lineage: Archaea > Thermoplasmatota > Thermoplasmata > RBG-16-68-12 > RBG-16-68-12 > RBG-16-68-12. The sequence continues at coordinate 2,062 of VBMA01000178.1, read as the reverse complement.
TGCCGTCGATCATCATCGGCCTCGTCGCCGGGGTCCTGTGCAACTACGTGGGGAGCTGGCGGGCGCGGACGACGCTCGATGACTCCCTCGACGTCTTCGCATGCCACGGGGCCGGCGGAATCTGGGGAACGCTCGCGACCGGCC
>VBMA01000178.1:1248-1811 GCA_005878985.1 Methanobacteriota archaeon | reverse complement strand
TCGCCTTCGCCGGGTCGTACGTGATCCTGCGCATCATCAACATCTTCACCCCGGTGCGGGTCAGCCCGGCCGAGGAAGACGCCGGACTCGACATTTCGGGATTCGGCGAGGAAGCGTACGTGGGCGAGGGGAACGAACCTCAAGCCACCGAATGACCGAGCTACCCGACGCACGAGTTCACTATCTCGGAACCCGTGCATCGGATGGCGGGGGACGCGTATGTTATGGATTCAGTTTGGGAACGTGAAAGAGGGCCGAATGAAGGATTTCCAGGAGTGGACGAAGAAGAACGAGGGCCAGTTCGAGAAGCACGCGCCGCCCGGCTGGGCGTATCGCGGGACGTTCGGTGCGGTGCTCGGATTTGGCAACTACGACAGCGCACTGATCATGGAGTGCAGCAAGTACGGTGACTTCGACAAACTCCGGGAGCACAAGGACGAGGTCTGGGACCGGTTGGGGCAGGAAGCGAGCGAATTCTTCCTTCCGGGGCAGGGCCAGGCGATCCTGCTGCGCGAACTCGGCGACGTCAAGGTCATGGAGCCGCTGAAAAAGAAGAAGTGACC
>VBMA01000178.1:0-1192 GCA_005878985.1 Methanobacteriota archaeon | reverse complement strand
TCATCGCGGCAGGCTCTCAGAGCCCGGAGCAAAGCCGATCAAGTACGCATTGACCGTGCGGGTCCCTCCACGTCGCTCCCGTCAACCGATATGTGCAAAGCGGCCTCGCGGAGCTTGATGATTTCTCCGAGCGTTTCGACTCAGGGGTGCCCAGGGGAACGATGCGGCGAGAAGCCGCGATATACGACCAAGGTCGAGGCCACATAGAACGAGAGTGCGACAAACGCCATGAACCAGCCTGGACCTCCGCCCCACGAAAATACACTCGATGGGCTGAACCTATATGAACCGAAGAAACCGCTCACCGATGGCCCTATTGCTGCGGGCAGTGCAAAGTACAAATAAACAGGCGCCGCCAACAGCAAGACCGAACCGATTACGCCTGTGAAAACGGCTTCCCCGGCGAGTCCCGGCCTCCGGGTGGACATGAGCAAGAAAGAGAGGGCGAGAACCGAAAGAGCGAGCGATCCGATCACCAAGGCGAACGTCACGGCGAAAGCGGCAGCTAACGCCTGGTTGCTCTCGTAGCTTCCACAAGAAGGGCCATTGCAGGTACTGTTTAGGTAGAAGCCTGATGTGCTGCCGACACTCGTCGCGGAGAGATCCCACCACGAAAGGACAGTCGAGATCCCAATCAGGGCGGTGGTCAGAATTTCCAGGACGAGTGCCTGGACCCTTCTTGCACCGAGACGGCGCCTTGAATTTCCCGGGGGCTGGGACTCCTGGCTCTCAACGAAGGCTTCCAAGGCTCCGCCCGATGCATCGGCATGACTGATCTAATGCATGGGCTTTTCGGGCATCCAAGGCCGGCCTCCAGAAGGAGGATCCCTCAATACAACTTCGGCTTCGCCTGCGGCTCGTTCCAGTATGGCCGCGTCGTCACGTACTTGAGTTTCGCCTCAAACAAGTCGTTCAGGAATTCCTTCTCCGTGTCCTGCATCTTAGCGAGGATCTTGCTCGCGGTCGTGGGTCCGACGCCGTACACCGAGTTCGCGTAAACGGCCCGCTTTCCGTAGACCGCCACGAGGTCGGCAACCTGCTTCGAGCGCGTGAGGAGCTTTCGTTCTTCGTCCGTGAGATTCAGCTTCCGCATCCGCTTCGCATAGGCGTCCCGCACTGTCCACGCGGCCCAGCCGAGGACGGTCAGGAGGCGGGATTTGCAGTTCGCGCATTCCGGATGGTCCGGCATCTG
>VBMA01000176.1 GCA_005878985.1 Methanobacteriota archaeon | reverse complement strand
AGACGTCGAGGGCGAGGCGATGGACGTGCAACGGCTCGAGGTCCTGGTCTCGCGCTGCCTGGACCGCCGCGAGGGATTCGATCGCATCGTCCGATGAGACCGCGAGGACCAGCCCCCGGGAGGTTCGATCCAGCTTGTGGCCCGATCGCCCGACCCGCTGGATGAGGGACGTGACCTGCCGGGGCGAGTTGTACTGGACGACCTGGTCGACCGTCCCGATGTCGATGCCGAGCTCGAGGGTGGACGTCGATACGAGCCCTTTGATGTCTCCGCCTTTGAATCCGGCCTCGACGCGTTCCCGCTCCTCGCGGGGGAGG
>VBMA01000175.1 GCA_005878985.1 Methanobacteriota archaeon | reverse complement strand
AATCACGCCGATCCGATCGCCGGGCCACAGAGCCGCCACGACGGACCGGAACTGTTTCGAGGGTTCGTACGCCGTGACGTCGACTCCGGACAAGGACACGACGACATGCCCACCCCGGAGAATTCGGGGAAAACGCTCGACCCGTCCTTCGACCCGGATGGTCTGGCGCGGTTCCATCACCGGCTGAGGCACGACATGGTCATCGGTCCCCTGATTTGTCTCAAAAAGAAGCCAGCCCGCCGGGCGTTCGCCCCGAATCGATCGCATCGCCTCCGGCAGCACGCCCGGCTCGTCTCCGCGAATCCCGAAGAGGATCGGACAGGGCGAGTGCGGGGCGATCACCACGCGCTCGTTGTCGTAATCGTAGCTATTGAACGTCGACGGAAACCGGATGTCCATCTCTTTCACAGACTCGGGAACGATCTCCCTTCGAGTCCCCCAGCTGGATTCCTTCCGGTAACAGAGGACCTCATACGTCCGGTCCCGCGGCCGCCACGAGGTTGCCGCCAGGGCCCCGATGATGCCTCGCCCGTTCTTGTATCCGCGGACAATCGCGGATGTCGAGGCTGCCGCCACCGCCTCGTCCATCGTGACAATCCGGCGGACCGCACGCCAGTAGAGCCACGCGCGCGCCGCAGTCGGAGAGATCGTGAAGCCCGGGTTGGTCGTCTCATCGTCGATCCGGGACCATCGTTCGACGAGCCGGGACACCCGGTCAAGCACGCGCGCCGGCGGTTCGTCGCAACGGCCCCGTGGAAACGTCTGAATCGGCCTCCCGCCCAGCTCTCCGACCGTCATCGGCTCTCCCCGACCCGAACCAATCCGAAGGCAGACCGCCGCATTTCCGCGCGTCTTCCACGGGATGTTCGGATTCAGACGGACGAGCCGCGGATAGCCGACCAGATCGAAGTCTCGGGTGAGATCACGAACGAGCTCCGCCGCGAGGAACGTCGTGCACATCCCCCGCAGACTGTCCGTGTCGTCGACGCCGATCCAGAGGACCATCGCGACCTCCGAACGTTCGCCAGGGGCTAAAATCTCCGCTCCCGCGAACATTCAAATAGCGTCGGCTCCTTCGAAGCCTCGGATCCATGCCCATCAAGACGTTCGAATTCTCCAGCGTGGACGGCCGACGGTTCGTGAAGCCGACGGACCGCTGGTTGAATCTGCGGGTGGATCACAACAGCACGGTCACCCTGATCTCCGAGCTCGGGGACCGCCAGGCCTCCGTCGACTTCCGCTTCACCGCGAACTACCATGCCTCGGAGGCAGTCGTCGGCCTCATCCAGATCGAGGGGAACCTCCTCTGGGAAGGGGACGCCCGGGGGCTCGTGAAGAGTTGGTCTGCGGGAGGCCAGATGCCGCCCGAGGTCGCCCAGGAGATTCATACCGTCATCATGTCGAATTGCATCCCGGAAGCGGTCATCCTCGCCCGGGAACTCCGCCTCCCACCGCCCGTGCCGATCCCTCAGGTCAACGTCCCGCAGCAACCGCCCAAACCCGGGAAAGGGCGTTCCCCGGAAATCGCCTGATCACTTGATGTGGTCCAGCGAGAACGACCCGATCGACAAGCTCGACTTCGTGTACGTGTACCGGATCCAGCCGCGGCTCTGCACGTCGCAGATGCCCTTGATGCACAGGAACGACTTCAGCTGCTCGACCTTGAACTCGATGCTCCCGTCCATCAGCGAGCCGAGCATCTGGATCTCCTGCTCCTCGTGCATCCCTTTCTCGATCACGTAGAAGGCCACGGCCTTGTCCCGCTTCCGCCGACCCACGAAGGGCTGGAGGAACTTGAAGGTCGTCGTCGGGTCCAGGTAGGCGATGAGCGTCGACACGCTGCGGAAGGCCATCCGGTACGTCGGGTACTTCTTCTTCCACTCCGCGGCCCGCGCGTCGACCGCCTTCAGGATCGCCTGATGGTCCGTCGGGTCGTCGATGTAGGTCGTGTGCGCATCCGACGCCTCCGCGGTCATGCCCATCGACTTCGAATACGTGTCAATGTATTGGACGAGCCCGAGCTTCTCGTACTCCTCGTAACCGGGAAGGGCGAACGCCATCTCCTCCCGGACCTCGGCCGGCCCCTTGTCCGTGAGGATCCACAGGACCGGGACCCCTTTCTTGAGACCCTCCGCCATGAACAGGCTCACGAGGACCTCCTTCCCGACGTACGCGGGGCCGTACACGGAGGCGTTCGTCCCGAACGGGATGCCGCCGAATAGCAGGTCGTCGAGCCGGGCGATTCCCAGCTTGACCTTCTGTTGCTTCACCTCAACCTGGAGATCCTGTTCCCGAGCCTCGATGTCCTCCGCGATGAGGCCTTGCTCCCGCAGCCGGAGTTCTTCCATCTTCTGCTGCAGGTACCGCTCTTTCGTGCGGACTTCTTCTTCCTTCGTGTTGATCTGCCCCTTCAGTTCCTCGAGGCGTGACTTCATGTCCAATTCCTCGACGGAGCCACCTTGGGCCTTCGCCTCCTCCATCTTGCGTTGCTCCGCTTGGATGACTTTTTCGCGGTAGACGAGGTCTTCTTCCCGCCGGAGCAACTCTTCCTCCTTGTAGGTGAGCGGCTCCTTCACCTTCTTGATCTCGTCCTCCTTAGCTTGCAGGTCCGCCTGGAGGCGCTGGAGCTCCTGTTCCCGGAGCAGCACCATCTTCTCTTTGTGCAGGACCTCTTGCTCCTTCCTCGAGAAAGCGGCCTGGACCTCCGATTTCGGCTTGCCTTCGAAGGAGCGGGCTTCCGCGCGGACCTTGTCTTCGATCTTGAGCTTCCCGACCTCCTCTTCGAGCCCGATGATCCGCTTCTTGAACTCCTCCTCTTTCGCGAGGTAGTCTTCCGCCATTTC
>VBMA01000059.1 GCA_005878985.1 Methanobacteriota archaeon | reverse complement strand
GCTTGCGAACAAGCCGTACGAAACAGCGGGAGGCACGGCGGGGGAGAGGTGGAACGAACGAGTCGCGCCCTGCGAACTTTCGTCCCCGGCGAGGGCGACTGCGTAAAACTCGTAAGTGATGTTTGCGGTAAGATTCGTCACGAGGAGACGGAAGGACCCCGCGCTCGTCAGATTCCCCGCGGACCGGTAGGCCCAGACGACCGTGCCGACCGCACGGAGCGCGAACTCAACAAAAGCGCGCGAATGGTTTCCCAGGGCGACGAGCTCTCCCTGGAGAAGGGCGGAAGTGGCATTGACTGCGGAGGCCGCGAGGCTGCGAACCTGAAGCCCGATCTTGCCTTCCGCGTATCTTAGATCACCATCGCTCCAATCGTAATACGAAATGTGCGGAAAGCCGAGTGGGTCAGTCGCAATCCCCCGGCGTCGCCCTCGGAGTCGATAACGCTGCGGCTCCAGCCATTCCCCTCCTCAGTCGCGTACATGAGGCTCTCATTCGAACTCGCATAGTAGGCAATATGTGCCACCCCGCGGGAATCGACCCGGATCCGGGAAAACCAGCCTGCGTTTGGCGTCGCATCCACCACCTCGCGAGCCCATCCGACGCTCGTCTTCTTGGCAAAGAGGAGTGTCCCATTGCCATAGTACGCGATGTTTGGCCGGTCGAGCGGATCGAAGGCGAGGTCCGGGTACCGGGACGTAAGCGTTGCGTGGTCGACGACCTCGACGGACCATTCGGTCCCATTCCAAGCCGCATAGCGCAACGATCCATCGAAACCCGTGTAGACGATGGCAGGCCGTCCCGAGGAATCGAGGGCGATTCGATTGTATCCTTCTGAAAATCCGGAATCGATGGTCGATGCTCGCCAGGCTCCGGTCCCCCTTGCCGCATACACGACCGCGCGTGCTTCTTGGTCGAAGTACGACGCTTCGATCGTGCCATTCGAAGCAATCACCACGCTCGCGTCACCGGAAAAAATTCCCGGCCCGGCGACGATTTCCGAACTCCAGTGGCCGCCGATTCGACGGGCCAGTTGGACGGTCCCACCTGCGACGTTGATGTACGAGATCATCGGAGTGCCGAGTCCGTCGAGCGCAATCGATGTGTGAAAGCCTGTCCCGGTACCGGGATCCGCCGTTTCGATCGCCCAAGCGAACGGGGCGGCTGTAGGCCCTGCGTCGACAACTAGGGGTTGCACACCGGGGAGGGTGCAGGCCGATGCCAGCATTGCGAGAATCGCAAACAGGTGTCCCGCGCGCGAGCCTCGTCGTTTCTCGATGAGCCTCGGCGCCATCGGCGATACGAAGCTCGCGGGCCAAATGAAGATTCGCTCCGAGAGAAAAGTCTTCGCCAGCCGGCCGACCGGTCGATTGCGTAGAGTCGAGCAATAGGCGCACCGACATAGGACGCGGCTCGAATCGACATCGTTCTTTGAGACGCTTTTCGAACTTGCGTCTCGCGACCGTCACGCCGAAGGTTGAGTTGGAGATAGGCATAAATACGGATGAGCGGATTTGGCTCCGGATTCGCTGGGGGAGAGGAGTTTCTTCAATCTCGGCGATTTGGAGTGAGAGATCGATGAAGCGGTTATTCGCGATATTGGTTATCGTGGGACTGCTCTTCGCCGGACTGTTCGTCCTGTTCCCCGGTCGTGCGACCGCGGCGACGACCCGTCACGGCGGCTGGGCAGATTCCATCGTGTGGTCCTTGCAGGGTGACGGTTCTCTGGCGACACAGGCCATGGATGCCGGCACGATGAACATGTGGCTGTATTATTATTCGACGCAAGCCCAGCTCCAAGCGGCCCAGTCCGACCCGAATCTCGGGTTGATCACAGTGGCTGGGAGCTATGAGGACATGCTCTTCAATCCGTCGCCCCTGAGCGCAGCAGCGTCGGCGACTCTCTTCAACCCATTCGAGGTTCGGGGGGTCCGCGAGGCGATGAACTATCTGATTGATCGGTCCTACATTTCACGAGAAGTCTACGGTGGGGCCGCATTCCCACAGACCGCCGTCGAGAGTTCCCAGTCGCCGGAGTACGCACGTAACCCGGTATTCTTCGCGGGGCTCGAGGCGAAGTACGTGTACAACCCCGCGGTCGCGAGTCAAATGGTGACAGACGCGCTCACGGGTGTGCCAAACGTCGCGTTCACGGGCGGCCAGTGGACGTACAAGGGCACTCCGATCACAATCCAGCTGCTGGCGCGGTTGGAAGATCAGAGGCACCAAATCGGGGACTACGTGGCGGCTCAGCTCCGGAGCATCGGGTTCACGGTCAACGAGCAAGTGGTCAACTCGAACACCGCGAACCAAGTCGTTTACTCGGGTGACCCGACCGGCGGCGCGTGGATGGTATACACGGAAGGATTCGCGACGACCGCCCTCACGGCGTGGCCCGACTCCGATCCGTACTATTTCTATTGCGGTGGAAATGGAGAACCGTTCTTCACCGCGAACGGCGGACTCTATGCACCGCCCGCCACGCTGAACGACGCGTGCAACCGACTCCTAGCCGGACAGTACGTGAGCGTCGCGGACCGGCAATCGCTCTTCGAGTCGGCATCGACCCTCGGCATCGCAGATAGTGTCCGAGTTTGGCTGGCTGCCGGTGCGACATTCCCGTACGCCAAGAAGACAACCGCTCCGTTCACGTACGACCTAGCAGGCGGGCCGTGGTCCTTCTATAGCACGAGGAACACGCAGCTCCTGGATGCGAGCGGCAATCCGATCGTCGGCGGACAGCTCAACATCGGAAACCGCCGACAGTTCGTCTCGGATTGGGAGCCTTGGGCGCAGTCTGGGTTCACGTTCTTGTACGACATCCTGCCGTTCTACGACTTCGCGGACTTCGGTGTGTTCCCCGACCCGCACACGGGTCTGTACATACCGATCCGTTCGACCTTCGATGTGACGACCGCGGGTCCCACGGGAACCCTCCCCGTCCCAGCGACGGCGTACTGGTTCAACGCAAGTCAGGTTGCCCCGACGGTCTTCTCGAACACGTGGCAGACCGTGGGCTCGGGTGTCACCGCGACGTCGAAGGTGGTCTTCAACTACACCTTCGGACCGTGGCACGACGGCGCTCCGATGGACATGAGTGACGTCCTGTATGCGCTCGCTCTGAATGCCAGGCGAAACTACGGTGACATATTCGCGAAGGATCCGCTCGCGTCCGCGTTCCCAGGACAGTTGTTGAACCAGACGTTCAAGGGGTTGGAGGTCATCGACTCGACCCATCTCGCGATCTACTTGAACTACTGGCATGTGGACCCGACGGTGATTGCGGCAACCGCGGACGGTCCCGGACTCACCTTCCCGAGCACATCGTGGGACGAGAGCGAACTCGCGATGGCGACCGTCCTTCACGGAAACACCGTCGTCAGTACGACGACCGCGAACCTGCAGGGCACCACGAGCTTGGACCTGACGAAAGGTGCGACGATCGGCTTCATGGACCGCGAGTTGAACGCGAACGTAACAGTCTCAGGACCGACCGTTTCGATCCCGCCTGGCTTCGGAACAGGCAGCCCGTTCGCGATCAGCGCCGCAGACGCCACGGCGCGGTGGACGGCCCTCGGCAACCCAGCTGCGGGCTTCCGTTCGGAGTCTGGGACGTACTACTCGAGCAACGGGCCGTACTACATCCACCGGATCGACACGACGGCGAAAACAATCGAGTTCAGCAACTTCGCGACCGCGAACGGCGCGCACGGCGACTACCCGTTCCTTGCCGACCACTTTGCGAGCCTGATCGTTCCGAAGGTTCCGGCGACTGCGCTCGCGGGCCCATCCCAGATTCTGACGGGCCTGCCAGCCACCTTCAACCTGACGACCACCTTGCAGGGGGCGCCCTACGACGCCGTGAGCTCGTCGTACCTTGTGCTCAACCCGGCCACGCACTCAGTGGCCCTGTCGGGCACGCCGACACGGACCGCCGCGGGGAAGTGGGAGATCGCCTTGAACGGTGCGCAGACCGCCGCGCTTTCGCCAGGGGCATTCACAATTCAAACAATTACTGTGGGTGCCGAAGCTGCGGTGCCGTCCTTCTCGACGGCCTCGTTCACGGCGATTTCGCAGCTGGCATACTTCCAGGGTCAGTTCGCGCTGGCGTTGGGAGAAGCGAACAACCGCATTTCCAACCTGCAGAATAGCCTGAACTCGACGAATGCCCAGCTGACGTCGGCACAGTCGACGATCAATTCGCTGACCGGTCTGCTGTACGCATCGATCGCCGTCGCGCTCGTTGCGGTGGTCGTTGCCGTCGTGAGCACCGCCGTGCTCGCGCGGCGCTTGCCGAAACGCGGCGGTGGTGGCGGCGGCGGTGGCATGACGGGCGACGAAGAGCCCAAGGGCCCTGAAGAGCTGTAGGCGTGAATTCGGGGGCCCGCCCGGGCTCCCGACCCTTCTCATTTTGGTTTCTTCAGTTCAAACTCGTCGCGCAACTTCAGCGTCTTCTGCAGGACCACCCGAGGGACGAACAAGATCAGGCCTGTGAGGGCGATGGCGCTTCCCGGGAGGGCGAGCCATCCGTATGGAGTGCCGATCGAGAACGCGTACACCGTGATGTTGTAGGGCTCCGAGGCTCCCCCGTCGTTCGCAAGAATGAGATGACTCACCTCGTTCGTCGTCGTGGTCGCGCGGTTCGAGCAGCCGATCCACCGGGACGGCAGCTGACCGGTTGAGTTGAAGAGTTGGAACTCCGCGGACGTTGCCAGGTAGACACGCAGGTCGCATGCTCCAACGGTCAGGTTCGTCTGGACGTATTGGGCGTTGCTCGGATCGAGCGAAAACGTGGCATTGCCCGGCCCCGCGGTTCCTGAAAACGACGTCTGGTAAACGGCCTCGGTGTCGGGCGTGAGCGAGGCGAGCGCGATGCCGAGGCCCACGATCAAGACGATGAGCGGGGCCACGACGCTCCGGTAGTCCCGAAGCGTGGAACGGATTCGTTCTCGTAGCGATCGCCCGGCTCGCTCAGGAATCATCGATCTGATCGACCACCGCGACGGTTCTTATCAACGTTCGCCGCCACAACCCATTTATCGGGTCGGTTCCCTGTCGTCCACCGTGTTGGTGGCCGTCACGGGCACCCCGGGTACCGGGAAGTCGTCTGCGAGCCAACGCATTGCACGTCGCGGCTATGTCGTCGTGGACCTGGACGACGTCGCGCGGGCCCAAGGCCTCATCGTGGGACGGGATGAAGCCCGAGGCACCGACGAGGTGGACGTCGAAGCACTCCGGAGTGGGTTTCGAACGCCCGCGAAGGTCGCGTTTCTGAAGGCCCATTACAGCCATCGGATGGACGTCGACCTCGCGGTGGTCCTGCGATGCCGGCCATCCATTCTCCGGATGAGGCTCGAAGCGCGCGGATGGTCTTCAACGAAAGTCCGTGAGAACGTCGAGGCCGAGGCGATCGACGTGATCCTGCAAGAGGCGGTCGCTCGATTGCCGTTTGTGTTCGAGATTGACACGACCGATGCGACGCCGGAAGAAACCGCGGTATCGATCCTCGCGATCGTGCAAGGCAAGACCCAAGGGCATGAACCCGGGTCCGTCGACTGGACATCCGAGGTGCTGTCCTGGTACTAGACCGGTATCGCAAGGCCGCGGACCGGTTCCTCGTCCCCGTGGCCTCTCGGATGCTTCGCGTCAACCCGAACCTGGTCTCGTGGATCGCCTTCCTCGCGGCGGTCGGTGCGGGCACCGCCTTCTTCCTCGGGGGCGGTGCGTTCCTCGGCCTCGCGCTCCTGCTGGTCCTGGTCAACTCGTACCTCGACGCGCTCGACGGCAAGATCGCGAAGATGGCCGGAAAGGCGTCCGCGCGGGGCGACTTCCTGGATCATGTGTTCGACCGGTACGCGGACGTCTTCATGCTCGGTGGAATCGCATTCAACGCGATGTACTGCCGTCTCGAGGTCGGTACGCTCGCCCTCCTCGGCGTCCTCTTGACCTCGTACATGGGGACCCAGGCGCAGGCCGTCGGTCAGGGCCGCGCGTACGGCGGGATTCTCGGCCGCGCGGATCGCCTCGTGCTGCTGTTCCTCGGTGGCCTGATCCAGCTGATCGTTGCGCCGTCAGGTGGCGTGACCTTCGACGTTGGTGTCCTGACCTTCGGACCGTTGGAGTGGTTCATGGTGCTCTTCGCGGTCCTCGGGAATGCGACGGCCGTCCAGCGAGCCGTGGGGATTTGGCGGGGCTTCGCGGCCCCTCGTTGAGTGTCGCCGCGGATTTCACATGGAGGGCGGGGGGGCGATGCCGCTCGGCTGCTGCGCCGGCGGGGCCATCCGCTTCCCGACCACGACTCCGATGGGAGCGCCGATCAGCGCCAGGATCCCCGCTCCGATGCCGAAGACGACGGCAACGATTACGATCAAGAACCCAAGAAGGCCCCCAAGGAAGGGAACGGCTGCGAGGAACGGCGCGAGGGCGACGACGACGATGATCCCGCCGACGGTGAAGCCGAGGAAAGCGCCCAGGAATCCGAACCCGAGCGATTTTCCCATCTCTTTCAGGAGAAACCCTGTCAGGAACCCGATGACGAGTCCGCCAATGAGGATCCAGTACGCTCCCAGTCCCGCGCCGAGGAAAGTCAGCAGACCAAATACGATTCCCAGCGCAAAGCCGATCAACCAGACGATCCCAAGCTTCATCCTTGCCATCTCGTGCTGCCCGGTGGCTTCCCCGGGCGCGGACGGCCAGGAGGGGCAGGGGTATATGAGGCTTGCAAGTCGATTATCCGATTTAGGATGGAACTCAAGTCCGAGACGGACGGCCCTACGTCGCCGTCGACGCGCTCTCGCCCCGTGGCCGTTGCTCGCGGCCCTTCACCCGATAATACTGCAGGGGATGCTTGATCGTCAGGCAAATCCGATCGGGGCCTGGGCAGATGCCGTATGACTTCATCGTCGCGCACTCCGGCGGCGTGTATTCGGTCGGGCTCGACGTCCCCGTGATGTGCTCGATCTGGTACTTCGTGACGTCCGCCGCGAAGTCCGGCACGTCTCCGAAGACGCGGAAGATCTCCTCGTTGCCCAGGCCGATGTGATGGAGGAATGCGACGATCGCGAAGCGGCCCATGTGCGGCACGTTCTCGTGGTTCTGGATCTGCGCGAGGAGGTTGTACATGCAGGGCGGGAAGCGCGTGATGCTCACCTTCCCGATGTCCTCCGCCTTGAACGTCGCCTTCTTCGCCTCGAGGATGCCCCGGATCTCCCGAAGGTCCGCTCGGAAGGCGGAGACGATGTCGTCGTTCACAGGAAGCGGAAGGCCTTCTTCGATGTGCCGCTGGATCGCGTTGCGCATCACCCGGAGCGCCTTGGCCCGTTGCAAGGTCACGTACCCCCGGTCCACCCGTTGGTTGATCAGTTTCCACGGCGCGTCGCGCATCGTGTTCGTGAAACGCAGGAAGTCCGTGAAGTGGAGGCGGAAGCCGCCGTCCTCCCGTCGGAGGTCCATCGCGAGCTGTGAGGCCATGTGAATCACAAAATCATCGGACTCGGATTCGAGGCGTTCTTCCGCGGCGATCGCCTCCCGGAGGGCGAACCGTCGGATCAGATACGTGTCTTCGAGCGCGGAGACGAAGATCCGCGCGACGGGATACGCTAGGAGCTGAGCGAGCTGGTCCGCCGGTGCGATGGCGACGCGGTCCGAGGCGGCCCCGCGCTCGAGGGCTTCCAAGACCCGTGCCTTTCCGAGGCTCCGGGCGCGAGCATACGCGGGTTCCAGAAGAATCTCCTCGAGGCTGACCTTCTCCGCGCGGATGAACGCGGACGACTCCCGAAGGAACGGGTACCTGGCAAGGGTCGCGAGCTCCACGTCCGAAGGAACGCCCCGGGGCCATAAAAGGCCAACGCGGGGACCCGCGAAACGGGAGCTATGAATTCGTGTGGGACCTTCACTCGGTCTCAGGTGCCCCGGTCGGAGGCGGCGCGACGCCCAGCTGGACCATCAGCCCCGCGACGTCCCACTGTCCCCAATGCTCGGCGCTTAGCCCGTTCTCGAACCGCGTGATGTCGATGCCCGAGATCTTGACTTCCTTCCCCGTCGCCGGAATCCCCATGAACTCGGCGCTATGGGTGCCCGTCATCGTCCCGCGGACGACGACCTTGTCGCCTTCCGCGATGATGTCGTCGATGGTTGTCTGGCCATCCGGGAACGCGGCGTGGAGCATCTGGAACCACAGCTTCTCCCCTTCGCGGCCAGGTGGCAGTCCTGGGGCCGCGGTGTGGTCGACGTAATTTTCGGCCGTGACCTTGTCGATCACGCCGAGGTTCCTGCGATTCAGGACCTCATCGTAGAACATTCGCACGGTCGCTTTGTTCTCCTCTTCTCCCATGTTTTTCTCCTCCTGGTATCCCCTAGCGTCCGCCCCTAGGAGCCGCCCTCTATATAATGACGCTTGCGCCCCGCTCGCGCTCGTTCACGGATTCGGTTGTTGAGTCAGATGCTCCTGTCTCATCCGAAGGTCTTTCTGGAAGCGGACAATGAGTCGCACGATGGAGGAATTCCGCGGCTACTTCTCGGTCCACTCGCAGGGCCTCGGGCATGCGACCCGAGGGGTTGCGCTCGCCCGCGGTCTCATCGATCGTCGGCGGGATTTGTATCTTCTCTTCCTCGCCGGTTCGCCGGCCTTGGACCTCGTCGTGGCGAACGGATTCGACGCGCTGACGATGCCGCCCGCGCCGGACTGGCGATCGACCGACGGGGTCCTGGGTCCGGTCTGGCGATGGTATCGAGACTACGGCCGATACCTTCGCGTCGCCCGACGGTTCTTGGAGCGCGAAGCGGACTGGGACTACTATCGCTTCCTGCTCTCCGATAGCGAGCTGGCCTCTGCACGCGAGGCGATCAATCATCGCGTGCCAACGGCCTTGATCCTCGACGCTCCGCGCCACGACTTTGCCCGCGATCCACTGTCGAGCTTGATCGAAGGCCCCGCGAATTTCTGGGCCTCCCGGATTGCGCGAAGAGCGGACCTCGTCCTCGCGGCGGAGAGATCCCCGAACTGGCCCAACGTACGTCACATTGGACCGATTGTCCGTTCGTTCAGTGCCTCGCGGGAGAGACTCCGAGAGGATTTTGTGTTTCGGAAGAAGACGGTCCTCGTGACGGTCGGCGGGACCGCGGTCGGCGAATTCCTCATCCGTGCGGCGGTTCACGCGTTCCGTGAGTTGAAGATGGACGAGGTCTCGATGGTCGTCGTGAGCGGTCCGAAGTTGAAAGCCGATCCCGCATCTGGCGTCTACACCTACGGATTCCTGCCGAACCTCCAGGATTACGTCCTGGCAGCGGACCTCGTAATCACCACGGCGGGCAAGGGAACCGTGAACGAGGCGCTCGCGGCCGGCACTCCCGTCATCGCGATTCCTCCGAAGGGCCACGCCGAGGCCGAGCGAAATGCCGCGGCGCTCGGCTATCGATCCGAGGACCTTCATCGCCTGAAGGAGTTGATTCCACAGAAGCTCGCGCTCGGTCGATTGCCCCCGAAGCCCATGGGCAACGATCAGGCGGTCGAATTCCTTATCGAGTTCCTGGAACGGGCGGAGAACCGCTAGGGCGTTCGCACGACCACGTTCGCGTCGATGTCTTTCACGGTTGCTCGGCCGGTGAGCGCCATCGCGGTGTCGAGTTCCGTGCGTAATTGGTCCAACACGGCGCGGACTCCGTCGGCGCCGCCCAGCGCAAGCCCCCAGAGCACGGGGCGACCCAAGAGGACCGCTTTCGCCCCGAGGGCGAGGGCCTTCAGCACATCCGTGCCGCGACGGATGCCGCCGTCGAGGTACACCTCAATTCGTCCTCGCACCGCGGCGACGACGTCGGGCAAAGCGTCGAGACTTCCGAGCGTCGAGTCGAGTTGCCGGCCGCCATGGTTTGATACGACAATCCCCGCGACTCCATGCTCGACTGCGAGGACCGCGTCCTCGGCCGTCATGATCCCTTTGATGATCAGCGGCAGCGGGCTCGCAGACTTGAGCCAGTCGACATCGTCCCAGGTGAGCGACGCGTCCAGGAGATTCGCGACGTACGTCGCGAACGCGGAGCCGTGGTCCACCTTCGGCATTCCGTCCAAGCCGGCGGGCCGCAGATTCGCGATTCCGAATCCTGGCGGAAGGGTGAAGGCGTTACGCTCGTCCCGCTCGCGGCGGCCGAGGACGGGCGTGTCGGCGGTGAGGCACAGCGCCTTGTAGCCCGCCTTGACCGCCCGGTGGACGAGTTCCTCCGTCACGGCCCGATCCCGGTACACGTACAACTGGAACCACCGAGGAGCCTCCACCGCCGCAGCGATTTCCTCCAAAGGAGTCGTCGCGATCGTGCTCGCGATGAGGATTGTTTCCGCGGCCGCCGTGCCCCTTGCGGTCGCGACCTCGCCGTCCGGGTGGACCAGGGCGTGGAACGAAGTGGGCGCGACGCAAACGGGCATCGACACGCGCTCTCCCAGGAGGACGGTCCGAGTGTCGCGCTTCGAGACGTCCCGGAGGACCCGCGGTCGCAACGCCCAACGCCCGAACGCCTCGCGGTTTCGTCGCAGCGAGACCTCGTCCTCCGCCCCGCCCGCAATGTAATCGAAGGTCGCGCGCGAGACCTTCGCCCGCGCCATCTCCTCGAGTTCGAGCAAGTTCGTGAACGTCAGGGCCACCCCGACGCGAACGGCTCCACGACCTTAGCCCTTTGTCCGGGCGGGCGCCTACGGGAATTCGAAGCCGCAGTTCGAGCAGAAAATCGCCGCGGGGTCGGTCCGCATTCCGCAGGATCCGCAGCGTTTCATCGATGCGGTTTCGGACGCGCCGACCGCCATCCCCGGCAGCGGCTGCGGCCGGCCGCGGCGGGGCGCATCCCCGAACAATCCAATGAGGAGCTCAATGGGACCGAACACGAGGGCGCCGATGCAAATGAACGGGAGAGCGGGAATCATCAGAGACGCGATTCCGGCCACGGTGAAGAAGAGTCCGATGACCACGCGACGGACGTACAGACGGTCCCTCCGGCGTCAAGATGGTCGAGCTACGAGATGAATTCTTGCCCGAGCTATCGGGTGTACGTGGGGTGCTCGGCTCGCTTCCGTTGCTTGTGCTGTTCCCATGCCGCCATCTGATACAGGAGGGAGGAGAGGCGGTTCATGTAGCGGAGGAGGTCCTGGTTCAATTGGTCCCGTTTCGAGAGGGCGACGACTCGCCGCTCCGCCCGCCGTGCGACCGTGCGGGCCCAATGGAGTCGCGCGAGCGATTCCGAGCCGCGGGGGAGGATGAACTCCGTGATCTTGCCGACGTCGAAGGCGTCGATCGCGTCCTCGAGCCGCGCGACGTGGACGGACTCGATCCGAGGGACCTTCGTCCCTTCGGACGACCGGGTCATCGCGAGTTCTGCGCCTACCGTGAAGAGGTCGTCCTGGATCTTCGACAGGAGGTCGCGGATGCGCCGGTTGCGCTGCGCGGCGATGGCGAGGCCGATGACCGCGTTGAGCTCGTCGACGGTGCCCATCGCCTCGACCCGCGGGTCGTCTTTCGAGACGCGATCCGGTCCCAGGAGGCCGGTCTCCCCTGCGTCGCCCCGACGCGTGTACAGCTTCGCCATCAGCTCACCCGCGCCGCCGCACCTGGGGGAGGCGCCTTCGGAAAGAGATCCGGCTGCAGGATGTGGGCGAGAATCTCCAGGCCGTCAACGAGCCGCGGTCCGGGGCGGTTGAAGTAGCTCGAGCCGTCGACGATCCACACCCGGCCTGCATGTGATGCGGGGATCTTGGCCCACCACGGCATCCCGGTGACGACAGGTGCCTCGTCCCGCGTCCGATCGAGATCGAAGCCGCAGGGCATCAACACCGCGACGTCGGGCGAGGCCCTCACGACCTCGTCGGGCTGCAGGCGGCGGGACTTCTCTCCCGTCCGGCCAAGGACGTCGACTCCTCCCGCGACTCCGACCATCTCCGGTACCCAGTGGCCACCGAGGAACAGCGGATCGAGCCACTCCAAACACACGGTCTTGGGGCGTGCGACCGCGGTCGACGCGCGCTCGGCCACCCGGTCGATGCGCTCCTGGAGGACGGCGACGACTTCTGAAGCCCGATCCTCGATGCCGCATGCGCGGCCCACGCGAAGGACGTTCTCGAGCACGTCTTCCATTCGGTGGGGATCAAACGATTCGATAGCGGGTGTTCGCGGAAGGCGTCTCGCGACATCCTCGACATCTCCGAGGGTCGGAGCACAGACGTCGCAGAGGCCTTGCGTGAGGATCAGGTCCGCGCCCGAGGAACGAAGCGCGGACTCGTCCACTTGATACAACGCTCCGCCCGACACCAGCCGCTCCCCGACCATGCGGCTCGTGTCGCCGCTCGTCTTTCCCTCGTACTCGAGCAGGGCACGGCTCACGACAGGCTTCCCACGGACAGCGCGCGGGAAGTCGCACTCCGGAGAGACACCGACGACGTCATCGCCGAGGCCGAGGGCGAAGCAGATTTCTGTGGCCGCGGGAAGCAACGATACAATCCGCATCGGATCCGCTCGCGGCGATAGCCGCCCAACTGCTAAAAGTATTGTTCAAGCCGGCTCAGTCGAAGCCTCAAGATGACTTGCCCAAATCGCTGCCGAAGCCTCCTTCGGTGACATGGAAGAAAAGATCTTGACGCTCCACCCCCAGGGAAAGCGCGGGGTCAACATCAGCAAGGGCAATTACTAAACGATGAAGAAGACGTTCTCGAGATTCTGGAAAAGGCGGAACTGACCCCGCCGAGCTGACCGCGGCGTTCGAAAAGAAGCTCAAAGGCAAGTTCGATGGCTCGATCCCCTTGTGCATGGAAAGGACGAAGCTCGACCTTGCGGCCCGCGGCGTGATTGAGCGTATTCCCGGAGAGAAGCACGACGTGTACACGGTCAAGCGCTGAGTCGTGAGCAGAAAAGAGGAAAGGGCCGGGGGCTACCCGGCGTTGCTCCCGTTGTTTCGGGGTTGGAATCGCTTCGCCGAGGCCGTCACGACCCCGTGTTCGATCTGCGTCTTGCCGCCGTTGACGCCCTCGATCGCCTGCGAGGAGAGGGCGATGGCCTGTTCGACGCTGAGGTCCGGGCGATACCCCTTCACGATCGTGTCGAGGGCCTCGTCGGCCGCCTGGCCGATTGCGAACGCAGAACCTTTGAACGTCGTCCCGCTCGGATCCACCTGGATGAGCTGCACCCCGAGCGCGTCGACGCCCGCGATCACGACGGATGCGCCGAACGGACGCACCGCGTACATCGTGAACTCATGCAGGTACTCCGAGAGGTTACGGGACAGCGTGCCGACGTCGATCGGCTCGTCGTACACGAGCCGGTGGCGTTGTGCCGCGACGCGCAGCTGGTCGAGGAGCGTCGTCACGTCCCCGATGTACCCGCTTCCGGTCGCCCCGATGTGCTCGTCCACGACAAAGACCTTTTCCGCGGGCTCCATGAGGGGCCGCGTGGGCTTCACCTGGCTCGAGAGGACCGCGAAGTCCTTCGTCTTCAGGCCGAGCGTCGTCGATCCACGGCTGACCGCCTGGAGGGCGTAGTCCACTTGGACGAGCCGACCTTCCTGGTTGTAGAAGAACGGCATCCGTCCCATTTCCGTCGCCATCTCAGTTCACCTCCAGCGAGTGCCCGTTCGGGATCGCGAGTACGTCCACCCCGTTGCCGCTGCCGGGATCGCGTTCCATCGCCGCGCGCACGGCCGCTTCCGCGAGCTTCCGGGTCTCGTCGAGCGAGGCTTCCTTGCGGAATCCCTGTTCGAGGACGCCGTACGCGATCGGCGAACCGCTCCCCGAGGACATGAAGTCCTCCGAGGTGATCGCGCCGCTCATGTCGCTCGTGTACACGTGCGGGCCGTCTTGGTCCACCCCGGCGACGACGAGCTCCACGTAGAACGGGTTGTAGCTCTTCATCGACTGGTAGACGATGTTCGAGATCAGTTTCGCACTCTCCTTGACGGAGACGGGGTAGCCGCGACGCAAGGCGAGGAGCCGCCGTTCGGCCTTCGCCAGGTTCACGAGGTACTCCGCATCCGACATCGCACCGGCGATCGCCACCGCGGTCGCGCCATCGAGGGAGAAGATCTTCTGGACCACCTTCGATCCGACGAAGAACCCCTTCGAGGCGCGCTTGTCCGCCGCGAGGACGACGCCGTCCTTGCTTCGTATGCCCACTGTCGTGGTCATGTTGAACCTCGGACCTCTATGTGGGCGGTCGGGTATGTTGATTCGAGTGACCGCAGTCCAGTCACAAGGAGGCCTGTGGAACGATCGATCGGACCGAGGGATGTCTCCTCTCCATCGACCGCGCGGTCATGGAGAGAGTCCGCTTATCTCGGACTCTCCACCAACGGAGTTGAAAGCCACATAGGGGCTCCACACTCGAAGTCCCAGACAGGTCGGATTAGGTGTGGACAGTCGGAGTGCCGCCTGTCAACCACGAGCAGGGCCCGATCGCCGGGGGGTAGGGAATCCGCCTCCCGGCACGGCCTCACGAGCTGAGCTGGGGCCAATGGGAAGGTGGAGGAGGCTGGTAGCCTTCCGGTGCGCCGCTCGACGCGCGAGTCCGCGGGAGCGTTTGTGACGTGCCCTCTGTAAGCCAGTGGAATGGACCCGCCACCCCATCCGACCATCTGGACCTGCGGGCTCTCGGCGTCGAACCGCTGCTGGCCTTCGAAACCTGACCAATTCTTGAGGTTGCCCAAATACGACTAGACCGCGATCGGATTGATCAGCTCGATTAAGTTGTGCCGTCCGAGTCGGGATCGAACCAATGTTCAGCCCAAACGTTTGCTTCCTTTCCCTGCTCGCATCTAGCCAACACTGGAATGTTCTTATGCCGAGACCAGATGCGCCGTAGCTCGTTGAAGCCTCAGATTCCCCGCAACTGGTCTAGGTTTCGCACTCGAGAACGTGACGTTCGAGACGCCGCCCTTTCGAGTTTGATGCTCGCGGTTATTTTCGCCGCAGTAATTGGAGCCGGGGAACTGAGGGCGTTCTTGTCGAAATCGCCGGCCATAGTCCTGGAGAATCCAGATATCAGCCAACTGGACGTGGGTGTTCCCCCGCCGGACCTTATGCTACACGTTTATCTTACCTTCGACTTGCATAACTTCGGGAACGCCGACGGATACGCCTATGTTGGTTTCTTCATTAACGGATCTGCATATTGGTCGCGAACCTACCTGGTCAAATTCGGAATGGTTCTTCCCGTGGAGGAGGTCGCCGCGATCGAATGCCGACTACCCGACCGGTGTTTTGACTGGTGGCATGTCTCCGACCTTAGGTTGGTCTGGACGGTCCGTGCCTTGCTATCCTAGAGTTCAAATCCATTTGAGGGAATTGAAGTCATCCGCCACGCATCTTCAGGCCTGAAGGTTCCTGGAACGGGGACTCTCGAGTTGACCCAGCAGTCGCTGGAGGGAACGGCCCGTGCGCTTACGCGCTGATTCCACGATCCGTGTTCGAGGAAATCTCTCGCGACACGTGGTGGAACAGTTCGTAGCCGAGTCGCGTCGCTTCGTCGAGTCGGCTTGGAGAGTCCACCTTCGCGGTCATTGTGAGCTGACCGGGCCGGACAAGGATTTCGATTCCGATGCTGTCGTCCTCCAAGGCCCAGCCGAGGCGGAGGCCTTCGTCCGACTCCGAGAACCCGTACCAACGCAGCGGGCCGATCCAGGTACCGCGCAGCGCGCCCACGAGCCCCCGCAGGTCGATGTGGGCCGGGAGCGAGGTTTGGAGAATCGTGGCGGTCGGCCCGGCGGGCTTGAGGGCGACCGGACTCAGGAAGCCGAGCGCGCGTCGCGAGACGCGGTACCCCAGGTCCGTCCGCTCCACGAGCTCACTGTCGGCGAGACGATGGAGGGCCCGGGAGAGTTGCTCCGGATGGATGCCGAGTCGACGCCGCAGACCCTGGAACGCGACGTGCGAATCGGGATCGTGAGAGAGGAACTCGAGCACCTCGCGGTCGTGGTCCCGCAGGTCGTCGATGGACGCCCGAGCGGACGGGTCCACGGAGGTCGGTACCATGGCGAGCGCATCCACGACGGCGGTTTGCCTTAAGGCTGAGGGTCACCCGTCGCGCCTTTGAGAGTGAACGGCTTAGCGCTCATCACACCTATTCCACGGCGATGGATGTTCTCGTGATGGCCATCAGGCCGCGAGGCGTCCCTTGTCCACGACAACTTTCTTCCCGACACGCACGGTCGCGTTCGTGAGACGGCCCTGGAATCCGAAATTGGATTTGTTTTTCCCACCATACTCCGAGTTGTCGCCGATGCCG
>VBMA01000080.1 GCA_005878985.1 Methanobacteriota archaeon | reverse complement strand
GGGGTGGATCCGTACCTCCGGGCCTTCTCGCGGTATTCGGGCGTCTTCCAAGGTTGGCGGAGGACGACCCGGGCGCACGGCGTCGGTTTGCCTTCGAATTGCAGCGTCACGTCTTCGAGCTTGACGACCTGTGAATCCCGGCCGAACGCTCCGCGGAGAGACTGCGGCGGCTCGACGACAAAGAAGTACGGCTGGAATCCCGAGTACTCGATCGTGATGCTCTTCCCTTCCCGTGTCCGTCCAAACAATTGGATCACGGGCAGCTGCGCTTGCTCCGGGCCGTTCCGGGGCTCGCGCCGGTACGAGGCCGTGATGATGCGCACATCGTAGCTCACCATCTCACAC
>VBMA01000079.1 GCA_005878985.1 Methanobacteriota archaeon | reverse complement strand
ATCAGGTCGAGGAGTTTGAAGACCGCCTCTTCGATGCACTGCTGGATGCCCGTGGACCCGCGTTCTCTCAGGAAAGCTCGAATTTTCTCGAGACCTTTTTCCTGAGCCGCGGTCAGTTTTTCCGGATGCAGGACTTCGAAGGAGGAACCACCGGGCTGGTATGTGATCAGCCCGGCAGACGCCGCCCGGCGAAGAGCGAGCTCGTACTCGGCGGATGTCGGGACCACCAGGTAGCCCGCGGCTTTCGAGAGATTCTGGAGCGGTTCGCGGGAGACCATATCGGCCTTGTTCGCTGCGAGGAGCATGGGCTTGCCCCGATGTTGCAATGTTCGCGCAAGGTGGAAGAGATCCTCCGATGTCCACCGGGCCATCTTCGGATCTAGTGCAGTGTCCCTGACCGCCGCGTGGACTTGCATCTCCGTGAACCCCAGGCCAGTGAGCCGGGCGGACATGATCTTCTCCGGCGGAGCCTCCTCGAGGTCGGCGCGGCGGGCCTCCTTCTCCCAGTTGCGGGAGAGAATTCCGGCAATCCAGTGTACAAGCTCCTCTTCGAGGAACTGCACATCTGCTACGGGGTCGTGAGTTCCGGGAGGTACGGGGTTTCCCTCGAAATCAGTGCCTCCGGTTGCGTCGATCACGTGGACGAGTGCACTTGCTTGACGGAGGTCGTCGAGGAATTTGTTGCCGAGACCACGGCCCTCATGCGCCTTTGGAACGAGACCGGCGACATCCAGCAGTTCGACGGGGATGAGACGCGTGCCCGACTCGCACGGCGCGTTTTTCGGGTTGCAAGGCCGGCCAATCTCTTTGTGTGGGCACGCCTTGCGCACGAAAGCCACGCCTCGATTCGCCTCGATTGTCGTGAAAGGATAGTTTGCAATCTGAACCGGGACTTGGGTAGCCGCGGCGAAAAAGGTCGACTTGCCCACATTTGGCTTGCCAACGAGGCCGAGTTCCACGGGAGTGTGAACGGCGTGGTTTTAGAAGTACCTTAGGAGCGTCGACGTCGAATCCAGCCCACCACGACGATAATTGCAACCGCGGTGAACACAACATTCGGGAACTCCGGAATTTCAACTAGGCCCCACGAATTTGGATTGTTTTCGTCTACATTGTCAGACCCCCAGGCATAGGTCGCAGAACCTGTGTTGTTGAACGCTACGATAGCGAATCCGGATGTCTGGCTCGGGAGAGGTGTGTCCGTCCCCCAGACGTCGGAAAGACGAATCATGAATTCGTAGGTTTGGACCGAGTTGTTGAACTTGCCCTTTCCAGTATTCAGTGTGTCGCAGGTCCCTGCGCACGAGGTCCACACGGTTCCACTTCCCATTTCCTGTGTGAAGCTACCTGGCACACCACTCGTGGCTCGGAACCGCCGATCGCCCGTTTTAGGCAATGTCGAAGTATCGCTTGGGTTCTGGCGGAAAAGAAGCTCACCCCAGTCCGAGGTCCCGTCGTTCGTCCCGTCGGCTGTCACTTCGAGACACACGAAGACGTAGCTAGCCAGCGAACTGCGTCCCACGAGGAACCGGAGATCGCCGTTGTTGGCCACGCTAGCGCCACTATATTCGCCGGAAGTGGTACCGCAGTTTCCGTCGACAACGGGCTCGTTCGCGAGGGGGGTTGCGTAGGCCGTCTGCGGGTTCGAGCCGGAATCGATGATCAGCCCGGGGTCGCCACGGGGCGCTTGTCCAGAGATCTTCGTCAAAGCCGAAGCTGAGACTTGAGTCCCGCCTTGGAGTGTGGTATCGCCTATTCCGCCCCAATCCGTGGTAGCGAATGCCATCCGGGTCAAGTTCGTGAACGGGCCTATCGTGACGGACCCTTCAATTTCAGTGTCGTTCTTCGCCAGGGCCACAGAGGGCGCCGCGACAGGAGACCAGGACCCCGTCCAGGCATACA
The DNA here is from genome assembly GCA_005878985.1 of Methanobacteriota archaeon. Taxonomy (GTDB): domain Archaea; phylum Thermoplasmatota; class Thermoplasmata; order RBG-16-68-12; family RBG-16-68-12; genus RBG-16-68-12. The sequence continues at coordinate 40,585 of VBMA01000079.1, read as the reverse complement.
AAGTCCGCGCCGTGATCCGCCCCGCAACGCCCCGGATTTCGAGCATGTAGTCTGCGTAGATTCCGTCGAATGGCAAGCCGACGTTGTCGGTGGAATTCAGATCGATGTAGGCCCGGAGGATGTCTTCGCCGGTGCGACGTGGAATTGGGATGGGCGGTCCGCCCGACCCGTTCCCTCCCTGCCCGGGTGGCAGGCGAATGAACCGATCGGGGACGCGTCCCGCCATTAGGTCGCCTGCGACTGCCACATGGAAGTATGCAGTCGACGTGTTGACCGCAGCACCGTACCGAAGGATGTCTATGTCGGGATTCTTCACGGGCACCGAATCCGAATCAATCTGGTCCCTCCCAGCCCAGTCCACGAATAGGCCATCAATCCGCACGGTGGACGGAGGCGCAAGCATGTACGCACGAATCGGCCCTCCCCGAACGACGACGGGAACGGGGGCCGTCGCGTTGGTCACATCGACTTGGACGACATCGCCCGATGGAACCCCGGCGGCCAAGGCGGACGCCGTGATCGTGGCTTGTGGCTGACCCTGGGTCAAGACCACCGATGCCGCGGATAGGAAGACCGTCAGCCCCGAGGTCGCGTTGTAAGCGAAAGCGGAGACTCCCCATGAAGCCCCAGCCGGTAGGCCAAGGGCATGTACCCGGATTGTGAACAACGGAGCCGTCGTGCTGTTGACGACGGATGTGACGGGCTGCAGGTCGAGGAGAACCGAACCGTCGGGCGTGAGCGGCGCGAGGCTACGACTAGAAACCCCCGCGAAGTCGTCGGCCAAGACCGCGATGCGGAAATTCCCCGGGTCGAATCCGGTGAGATCGTACGTCGAGACCTGCGCTTCGACGCCCTGAACGGAGGCGGCCGCCGGCGGTGAGCCAATCGACTGCCGCTGGCTCCAGTTGACTTCGGCATTGTTCGGGAAGCCATAGAGCCTAGAACCTGCGACCGAGTTATTGCCGCCGAAGATCTCGAGGACCGCTTCGGCCCCAATCCCGTCGAACTGGTAGCCTGTGGACGGGTTGCCGTCCGCATCAATCAGGAAGTAGATGCCGTCGTACGCGGACGAATCACCGAACATCCCGCCGCGGGTCGACGCAAACAGGTAGAGCGAGTGGTCATCCAGGAGACTCGCGTAATGGTCGATCGACACGTTCGCATCGGATGCGACCGACACGGCGTCGAACATCGGCACGGAGGCCCAATCGCCGAACGACCCGTCGATCACGATCCGCGGCGTGGGTCCCGGGATTGGGATGAACAGGAAGCCGGCAATCAATATCGCGATGAGCGTCGCGGCTGCGATTGCGGCGTACCGCACGCGCTTCGTCGGAACAGAGAGACGGATCTCCTTTCGTCCCGCCCGGACGGATCGCGTCCCTCCAATCGTTCCGTTGACCCGCCCTTGTTCGCCCATCAACCCGTTCACCCGCCCCGTGGGAGTGACGAGACCGTTAACCCGGCCGACGCCGTTCACGAGGCCGTTCGTGCGACCGAGTCCGTTGACGAGGCCATTCACCCGACCTCGGCCGTTGACCAGCCCATTGACTTTCCCGGCCCCGCGGGTCGTCGTCTTGGGACGCGCTCCACTGACAAGCCCCTTGCTCCCGCGGATCCACCCGGACAGGAATCCGATGGCCGGCGGAACGGGCGACGGCTCCGCCGGCGCCTTCGTCTCGTCACGCTTCTCTGCGGCGGCCTTGATCGTCGCATCGACGCCCATCGTCTCCTCGAGTTCCTCGATGAGCCAATCGAGGACCGCGGCCTTCGTGAGTTCGAGTTCTTCTGGACTGAGGGACTTCTCTAACTCGCCGACGAGGAGGTCGTCGACGAGGATGTCCAACTCCGGAGCTCCGCCCGGCGCCGGCTTGTGCTCCGGTTCCGGGAGGGCGGCGACCAAGCGAGCGCCGCACGACGGACACAGAGCGACACTTCTCGGAACCGTGGAACCGCAGCTCGGACAGGTGGGTCCTTCCTCGGAAAGGAGGTCGTCGAGCTGTGCGATCTCTTGGTCCCAAGCGACGTCATCGAGGAGCGAGCTGGCGGTGGACCGTAACTTCTCGGCCGCGTCCGGTTTGCGAAGCTCCTTCGCTTGGATCCGCAGCTGGGCGACCTTGATCTTTCGTTCGTCCGGTGCGGCGGCGGCCGCACGGTCGAGAGCCGCCATCGCCTCGTCGGTCCGACCCATCGTCTGCAGGAGCAGACCCCGGGCGTAGAGCAGGTCCGCGTTCTCCGGTTTCTCCGCGAGGCGGGCGTCGTAGAACGCGATGAGCGCCGCGTCGCCTTCGGCGGCGAACTGTTGACGGATCGCCTCGTCCATTTCCTCCTCGTCGAACGCGGCGCCGCATTCGAGGCAGGCCGGCGCAAACATGGAGGTGATGCAGCCGCACAGCGGGCATTCGTACTCGTCCTGGGCGATCTCCTCCTTCGTGCGCCGAGGTGGCGTGTACTTGATGAGATGCAGGGACGCGAGCATCTTGTGCGCGGCGACGGGCCCGACCTCCGGGATCCGCGCGAGCTCGTCGACCGAGGTCCGGGCGATCTTCCAGAGGGCATCGTATCCGCGGTCGATCAGCGCCTGGGCCCGGGACGGGTCGAGGCCGAGGACCTTCAGCAGATGGACGAGGGAGGCGGGGTCCGATTCCCCGTTGATGCGCCGCTTCGGACGGCCCGCGGCGGCCGGCACGGGCGTCGCCCCTGGAGCGGCCGCGGGAGACCGTTCCTCCTCGGCGGCGGGCGCCCGGAAGCGAGAGTGGCACTGGTCGCAGATGACCTGCCAGGGGTTTCGGGCGCCGCATTCCGGACACGTGGCCTCCCGTTCGAGCTGGCGGGCCTCGCGCAGGATCGTCGCCGCGCCGCACGATTCGCACAAGATGAACGGGAAGAGTTTCCCGCCGCAGGAGCTGCAGGGGCCGAGGTTTTCGACGTTCTGCGTCACGGGCGCGCCTCCCATCGCCCTTCGGCGGAATCGCGGAGGGGGGAAGCGCGTGGGCTCTGAATGACGCGGAATTCTGCGACCATGAGGCGTCGCCTGCGCGCTTAGGCTTAATAGGAGATTATGGACTTTCGCCCGCTGTTATCACAGGGGACAAGAGGCATGGAGAAAGCCGTCATCCTGTGCGACGGATATTTCGGTCAGAGCACGGGAAAGACGGCGAACGGCCTCGTGCGATATTCGAAACGTTACGAGATCGCGGGCGTCATCGATCACACGAAGGCCGGGCGGGACGCCGGGGACGTGCTCGACGGGAAACCGAACGGAGTCCCGATCGTCGCGAATTTGAAGGAAGCGATCGAACGGTGCCAGCCGGAGACCCTGATCATCGGCGTCGCGACGTTCGGCGGGTACATCCCGAAGGAGTTCCGGCCCGTCATCCGCGAGGCAATCGAGCATCGCCTGAACGTCGTCGCGGGACTGCACGAGTTCCTCAACGACGATCCGGAGTTCGTGAAGCTCGCGGAGGCCCACGGAGCCCGTTTGGTCGACGTCCGCAAGCCGCGGCCGATCCGGGAGTCGAAGCAGTTCAGCGATCTCGCCCGCAAGCTACCGTGCCTCCGGATCCCGGTCCTCGGGACGGACGGGGCGATTGGGAAGCGGACGACAGCCCTCCTGTTGACCGACGCGTTGAACGCCGCGGGCGTACCCGCCGCGTTCGTGGCCACGGGCCAGACCGGGCTCCTCCAGGGATCCGCGTACGGGGTGCCGCTCGACTCGATCAAGGCCGATTTCATGGTCGGCGAACTCGAATCCGAAGTCGTCCGCGCCTACGACGAAACGCGAGCGCGCGTGATTGTCGTCGAGGGCCAGGGGAGCATCTCCCATCCCGCGTACGTGTGCGGCACCCGAGCGATCATCATGGCGTCCATGCCGTCCGCGATCCTGATGATGCACGCGCCCGCCCGGAAGACGCGGTCGTTCCGGCGGGACATCGTCGCGTGGCCCATGCCGACCGTGGACGAAGAGATCGAGTGGCTCCAGTTCTACACGCGCCGCATCGGCGGCGGGAAGGTGGTCGGCATCGGAATCAACCATGAGAACATGACGCGAGACGAGGTAGAAGCCGTCGTGGGGACCTTTGAGCAGAAATATGGAATCCCGACCGCCGATCCCCTTTGGCACGGCTGCGGGAAGTTCGTCGCTGCGATCCAGCGGATGACATGACGATCCCCCGATCGCACCCGCGGTACGAATCGCTCGTCCGACGGGAGCGCCTCGTCCGTGCGTGGAAGCGGGGCATCGTCGTCCCCGAAGGACTCGTCGCGCAAGGCCGGGGGGAAGCTTGGGACTACCTATTTGGAGAAGGGACGAGCGCGCCGGCCCTCGTGGCAGAACGAGCGGCCGCGGCCCATCTCCTGGCGGCATCCCGACCGGTGATCTCGGTAAATGGAAACGTGGCCGCTCTCGCGGCGAAGGAAGTCGTCCAGCTCGCGCGCGCGATCCCCGCCCGAATCGAGGTGAACTTGTTCCACCGGACGGAACCGCGCATGAAGAAAATCGTCCGGATCCTCGAGACAGCAGGGGCGCGAAACGTCCTCGGCCTGCGCCCGAACGCGCGGATTCCGGGCATCGAATCGAAGCGAGCGGTATCCCATCGAGACGGGATTTTCGGGGCGGATGTCGTGCTCGTGCCGTTGGAAGATGGGGATCGCGCCGAGGCGCTTGTGCGCATGGGCAAGGTCGTCATCAGTATCGACTTGAATCCGCTCTCCCGGACCTCCCAGCGAGCGACCATCCCGATCGTCGACGAGTTGACGCGAGCCATCCTGAACGTCAAGAAGTTCGTGGACGAACTCAAGTCGGTGCCTGCGGAAGCCGCACGGGTCCGCCGAGCGTACCGCCGGAGCGGGAACCTGGCCGCCGTGTTCTCCTTCCTCGAATGGCGGCTCGGAGGGCTCCGCCGATCACTCGCCGGCGGCGTGAAAGCCCCGAGGACGAAGAAGCGGCGCCGGACGATTCGTCGTGCGGTCGGACGTCAGCGCCAGTGATCCGACTTCCACTTGATGGAGCAGCCCATCGGTGGCACAAAGGTGGTGGGCGGCTGCTTGCCGGTGAGGACCGCGTCGAGGACCTCGCGCATCACTTGCTTCTTCACGCCTTTCGGTTCCTTCGAGTCGTCGAGCTTCCCGCGGTATCGCAGCTTCCGGGCGGAGTCGAACACAAAGAAGTCGGGCGTGCACACCGCGCCGAACGCCTCCGCGACCTTCTGGCTCTCGTCTCGGAGGTACGGGAAGTTGTAGCCTTTCCGCTTCGAGCGTTCGACCATGTTCGGGAAGTCGTCTTCCGGATAGCTCTCTTCGTCGTTCGCGTTGATCATGACGAACTGCACGCCCCTTCCCGCGTAGTCGTGCTGGACGGCGATCGTGCGTTCTTCCCATGCTTGCACGTAGGGGCAGTGATTGCACCAAAACGCAACAGCGAGGACGGGCTTGTCATGGAACGATGCGAGCGAGTATGTTTTCCCATCGACCGCGGGCAGTGAGAAGTCCGGAGCCGCGGCTCCAATCGGAAGTCCTTCGTACTTCATGAGCTCCAAGGAACCACCGCGCTCACCTATTCGTGCGGTCGATATAGGCTTTCGCTCGCGTCATCCGTCCGTGTCTCACCGCAGCGTGGGCCCGCACGCACCGAATTGCGGATTTCAAGACACAAACTTTATCACCGACCCGCCGGATGGAGCATTCCCGTGATTGCGTGAAGTATGTCATTGTCACGGGAGGCGTTTTGTCAGGACTCGGGAAGGGCATCAGCACTTCCTCGATCGGCGTCCTGTTGAAGTCGAAAGGATTGAAGGTCTGTCCCGTCAAAATCGACCCGTACCTGAACGTCGACGCGGGCACGATGAATCCCTACCAGCACGGCGAGGTGTTCGTCCTCGACGACGGCTCGGAGGTCGACCTCGACCTCGGCAACTACGAACGATTCCTGGACGTCAACCTGACCGGCGACCACAACATCACGACGGGCAAGGTCTATCGCGCGGTCATCGAGAAGGAGCGCCGGGGGGACTATCTCGGTCGGACGGTCCAGATCATCCCGCACGTCACGGACGAAATCAAAACCCAACTCCAGGCCGTCGGCGAAAAGGAGCGGGCGGACATCGTCCTCGTCGAAGTCGGAGGGACGGTCGGAGACATCGAGGGCATGCCGTTCCTCGAGGCCGTCCGACAACTCGCACAGGAGATCGGAAAGGACAACCTCCTGTTCGTGCACACGACGTTGGTCCCGATCATGGGCGCCGTCGGCGAGCAGAAGACGAAGCCCACCCAGCAGAGCGTCCGTGAGCTCCGTTCGATGGGGATCCAGCCCAACGTGATCATCGCCCGCGGAGAGCACTCCCTCGAGCCCGACATCAAGAAGAAGATCGCGTTCTTCACCGATGTCCCCGTGGAAGGCATCATCAGCGCCCCGGACGCGTCGACAATCTACGACGTCCCGCTCTTGTTCGACGGCCAAGGCCTCACGGAATACATCCTGAAGACCCTCCGGCTGAAACCGAAGGACGAGGACATGCAAGAATGGAAGGCATTCCTCGAGAACCTGAAGAATCCGGATAAGGAAGTGACGATCGCCCTCGTCGGCAAGTACACGCACCTGAAGGATTCGTACATCAGCCACATCGAGGCGTTCCACCACGCGGGCGCCGCCGCGCGGGTCCATGTCAAGCTGAAGTGGGTCGAGTCCGTCGACCTCGAGAAGCATGGGACGAAGCTCTTGGAAGGCGCGGACGGGATCCTGGTGCCAGGAGGATTCGGAGATCGAGGGATCGAAGGGAAGATCGCCGCGACCCGGTACGCCGCGGAACACGATGTTCCGTTCCAAGGCGTGTGCCTCGGATTCCAGCTCGCGACGGTCGGCTTCGCCCGCGACGTCCTCGGCCTGAAGGGGGCGAACAGTTCCGAGTTCGATCCGAAGACGCCCCAGCCCGTCGTCGACTTGCTGCCGGAGCAGCGCAGCGTGAAAGGGATGGGCGCGACGATGCGCCTCGGTGCCCACGAGATCGATGTCGATCCGAACTCGACGACCGCGAAGCTGTACGGCGCCACCACGATCTACGAGCGCCACCGGCACCGGTACGAGATCAACCCGGCGTATATCCCGAAGCTAGAGGACGCGGGCCTCCGATACGTCGGTCGATCCGATGACGGACGACGGATGGAGGTCCTCGAGTTGAAGGGCCATCCGTACTTCGTCGCATCGCAGTTCCACCCCGAGTTGCGTTCGCGTCCGCTGAGGCCGTCCCCGATCCATCTCGGCCTCGTTCGCGCGGCCGCACGCTAGCCCGCAAACCTTTAAACCGACGCGGGCTTTGGTCGCCCTTCGTGTCTTCTTTCGGTTATGAAGAGCTCCTTGCACGCGCCAAGAAGGCGTTGCCCGCGGCGCTCAGCAGCGGGGAACGATTCCAGGTCCCATCGCCGGACGTCGTGATCGAAGGCAAGACGACGATCCTCCGGAACTTCGAGGACATCGTCGGCGCGATTCGGCGGGATCCAGACATGGTCCTGACGTACCTCCTGCGGGAGCTCGGGACCTCCGGCGCGATGGAAGGGCGTCGCGTCGTGTTCAAGAGCAAGGTCACCTCGCAGCAGATCGAGGAGCGGGTCAAGTCCTACGTCGACGCGTACGTGCTCTGCCAGGAATGCGGCCGCCCCGACACGCGGCTCGTCAAGGAAGGCCGGATCGCGATGCTCGAGTGCGACGCGTGCGGCGCGCGGCGGCCCGTGAAGGCCGTGAAGAAAGCCGCGAAGGTCGAGGAAGCCCCGCTCGTCGAGGGCAAGGTCTACGAGCTGATGATCCAGGACATCGGGAAGAAGGGTGACGGGATCGCGAAGCTCGACAAGTACGTCATCTATGTGCCCGGGACCGCGAAGGGCGCGATCGTCAAGGTGCACATCGAGAAAATCGCCGGCACGGTGGCCTTCGGACGCGTGACGCGGGAGTAGGCATCGATGCGCCGCGAGTACGCTCCGGTCGCGGCGATGGCGGTGCTCTTGGTCGCGAGCCAAGCGGTCGCGATCGCGCTTTCGCCCTTGTTCCAGAGCAGCGGTTTCCAGGCGTTCCCGAACCCGAGTGACGTCACGAACACCGCGATCTACATCATCCTGATCCTCGTCTTCACCGCGGTGATTCTGGGGCTCGTCCGTTATCGTCGGCAAAACCTCGCGAAGTACGTCATCATGGCCTCAATTTTCGTCACGCTCGCATTCGTCCTGCTGCTGCCTCTGTACTACGGATTGTGGTATGGGACCGGGCAGAGCCAAGACCCGAATTTCCTGAACTCACTCGCGAATGTCGCGACCCTGCTCTCGTTCGCCGTCGCGGCCGTCTTGCTCTACCTCCTCGTGAAGTTCCCGGAGTGGTACGTGGTCGACACGATCGGTTTCGTGACCGCCGCCGGCGTGACGGCAATCCTGGGGATTTCGTTCGGATTGTTGCCCGCGATCCTCCTCCTCGTGGCCCTCGCGGTCTACGACGCATGGGCTGTGTACCGGACGAAGCACATGATCACGCTCGCCGATGAGCTGACGAGCCAGCGGCTCCCGATCCTCCTCGTGATCCCGAAGAAGGCGGGCTATTCGTTCCGGGAGCAGAAGAGCTTGAAAGGTCAAATCGCCGCCGGGGAGGAACGCGAAGCGATGTTCATCGGGTTAGGGGATCTCATCATCCCCGGGATCCTGAGCGTATCCGCCTTCACGTTCCTGAACGATCCGGCGCTCCTGGGCCGCTCGTTGGGTCCGGTCGCCCCGTTCATGACCGTGGCGTTGGGGACCGTCATCGGAAGCCTCGTTGGCTTCTTCGTCTTGATGCGATACGTCCTCAAGGGAAATCCGCAGGCCGGTTTGCCCCTCCTGAACGGCGGCGCCCTCCTGGGCTTCCTCGTCACGAGCCTCGTCGTGTACGGCACGATCCACATCGTCTGACCCACAACGGTCATATACGGCCCGTTCTTTGGCGCGATTCGATGGCCCTTTGGCAAGGACGCTCGAAACGGAAGCCGACCGGAGGCCGCTATCGGCCGTTCCGCAAGAAGCGGCGGCGAGAGATCGGTCGGGAGCAGCAGTACGCCTTCATCGGGGCCGAGCGCCTGAAGCTCTACCGCACGAAGGGGGCGAACCGGAAGGTCCGCATCCTGAGCGCGGAATTCGCCAACGTCCTGGATCGCCGGACTTCCGCGACGAAGAAGGTCAAGATCGTCACGGTGAAGGCGAACCCGTCGAATCCGAACTTCGTGACGCGCAACATCATCACCCGCGGCGCGACGATCCAGACGGAGATCGGACTCGCGCGGGTCACGTCCCGGCCCGGTCAGGATGGCGTGATCAACGCGGTCCTGCTCGAGACCGCCCCGAGCGAGGCCTCGGTCACTCGGCGGACTTCGTGATCCCGACGTCCTTGATCCGCGCATAGGGGACGGAGTTCGGGATGCTCACCTCGCCCCACCACATCATCTGTTCGGGTTCGTCGCCTAGCGCCTCGATGTTCTTCAGGAGGTGCAGGAGGTTGTCCGTGAGCCGGATGTCTTTCCATGCCTCGACGACATCGCCTTTGCGGATGTGGAAGATGCCGTCCCTCGGGATTGTGGAGAGATCCCCCGTCACGTACGACTGGTAGCGGGTGTACCAGGTGTTCGTGAGCCACAGGCCGTCCTTCACCTCGGAGAAGATCTCGTCCCGCGACCGGTCTCCGGGCTTCACGAAGATCGCGTGGGGGTCCGGGGAGACGAGGCCCGCGTTCCCCGTCGTCTTCGTCCGAAACTTCTTCGCGGTCGAGGTGTTGTGGAGATAGGTCTTCAGGACTCCTTTGTTCACGAGGACGTTCCTCCGGGTCGGGACGCCTTCTGCGTCGAAGCGCTTCCGCGCGATCGACTCCCCGGAGCCGTCCTCGTACAAGGTCAGTTGCGGGGACGCGACCTTTTTCCCGATCTTCTTGCCGAAGGGAGAGAGGCCGGCCATGACCGTCCACGCGCCGAGCCGTCCGCCCGTCTGGTCCGTCAGAGACCCGAAGATGAGCGGGTCGAACACGACCGTGTATCGGCCGGCTTTCCCGGGCTTCGGCGACCGCGCCAAGGCCGCGATGCGTCCCGCCTTCCGCCCGGCTTTCTCGGGATTGAATTGGGAGAGCCGCGTGGCGCAGGCGATCCCGTGACCGCTCGACTCAAGCGACAAGAGCGCCCGGATGGACAGGTAGAGGCTCGCCCGATGGTCGTGCCCCTCCACGCCGTTCGAGGTGGCGAGGAAGTGCTCGTCCTCGTACTTCCAGAACGACCCGGCGCATTCTTTCGCGCCCTCATCCGTCGCGCCGCCGATTGCCGCCTCGACGTACTTGCCGCCTTCGTCGAGGGAGAGCACTTTCGGGTCCGGCCGCACGCGGGCATAACGGAACGGCCCGTCGGCGATCCCCGCGTAGTCCGGATTCTGCTGCGAGCCCTTCGCAATCTTCACGAGGCGTTCGACGGCCTCGTCCGCGCGGGAGAGGTCCTTGATGTCGCTCGCGAGGACCCGTTTCTCGTAGACGAAGAACACGGACGCGGTCGACTCCCGCCACCGGTTGCTGATCACCGCCTCGTTCTGCGCGAACCGGATCTGGTACGAACGATTCGTGACGACGTCGGCGATCGCATCCTGACAACCGAGGCCGATCGCCTTCTCGACGATCCGGGAGGAGACGTCTTCCATGGGATCACCTCAGGTACACGTTCCGAAGGCGGATCGTCGGCCCGCCGAGGCTCGCATCGAGCGCCTGTCCCGGGTCGGACTTGCCGCAGAAGCCCGCCTCGAAGTCGAGGTCTTTCCCGACCGCATCGACCGCGGACCAGAACGCCGGCGTCGTGAGCTCGATGATCGTGTTCCGGACCGGGTGCTTGACCTCCCCATTCTCGACGAGGTACGCCTCGCGGCCCGCGTACTTCGCGTTGTAGCGTTTGTCGTCGATGTTCCACTCCATGAAGCTCTTCATGTAGACGCCGAACTTCACGTCCTCGAGGAGCTCGTCCACGGAGTGGTCCTTCGGCTCAACGAACGTGTTCGCCATCCGCACGATCGCCTCGACGTTGTAGTTCACGGCCCGCGCGGCGCCGTTGCTGCGCGTGTGCATCGCCGCGGCCGTCTCGCGGTTCTGAAGGAACTCCGTGACGCGGCCCTCTTTGTACAGGTACCGGCGCCGAGCCTTGACGCCTTCATCGTCCGTACGATAGTAGGCGATCGCGTGCTCGACCGTCGGATCGTCGACGACGTTCACGACCTCGGAGCCGACCCGCATGCCGATCCCGTCCGGCGGGATGAACGACTTGCCCGCCTGGCTCGCTTCCCGTCCGAGGACGCGGTCGGCTTCGGTCGGGTGGCCGCACGATTCGTGCGAGGCGATGCCGGCCACTTGCGGTCCCGCGACGAGGTCCATCTTGCCTTCCGGGGACTTCTTGCCTTCCACGAGGGATCGTTGCATCGACTTGGCTTCATCGATGACGCGCTTCCGGAGATCCCACTCCGCGATTCCTTCCCAGCCGCCGGACCATCCGTAGTTGCGGTATGTCTGTTCGACCTGGCCGTCCTGGGTGACGGTGAGGAAGTAGAACACCCGGAGCCGCGGACTGTACGACCGGATGCGGGAGCCTTCCGAGTTCGCGAAAAATTTCACGATGCGGTTGTCGCTGAACTGGAAGAACCGCGCGGGAATCTTCAGTCCGAGCGCCATGAGGTCGCGGTCGACCGACTGGACCTCCGCAATCTTCTCCTCCACGGAGACGTCGGCGAGTTTACGTTGCTCCGGAATCGACCAGTTCATCTCGATCGCATCTTCGTGCGCGAAGGTAATCTTCGTCTTGCGCCGCGAGGCCTTGGCGACCTTGATCGCGTCGTCCACGATGGCGCGCACGTCGGACTTCGTCCGCAGGTTCGTCGCCGCGAACCCGATGGCCCCGTTGACGAGGACCCGCACACCCACGCCACGGTCTTGGCCGACGTAGAGCGCGTCGAGGACTCCGTTCTTCAGGATGAAGTTCTCCTGCTCCTGGTGTTCGTATCGGGCTTCGGCGTACGATACGCCCTTCTTCATCGCATAGTCGAGCGCAAAATTCGCGAGATCCGTTTCGTCTTCCATGACGATCCGCCCCGAAAGTGGCCCCGTGAGAGCGGCGTCGGGAATGAAGATATCGAATCGGTCGCGCGGCCGCCCAAATCCTTATGGCGGCGCGGGGATTCGGGCCGGGTCCATGCCGAAAGGAGACCGCCCGATCGTCCTGTATCCCGCGTATTTCGACTTGGGACGGACGAGGGACCAGGGCCGACGGGTCGCGAAACGCTGGGCCGTCGAGTCCCCAACGGCGCAGGAGGTCACCGCGGCGGCGAAAGCCCTCGGCCTCCAACCCGAGCTCGAGGAAGGAAAGGCGTTTCCGTCGACCCCATGGCGGAAGGAGGGACGCGTCCTCGTGCGGGCGGACTACTACAAGACCTCGATCGTCCAGAAGGTCGCGAAGCGAATCAAAGATTCCCGGTAGTCGCATTCATCGATGGTCTTGGCCGGTCCGGACATCCTCAACGGCTCGCTTCCCGGATGCGACCAGATCGACGGAATGGATGACCGCGCCGAGCTCACGCAGCGCGTCTTCAACGCTCGGGTAGTTGATTGAGGGCCCTTCGATCGTGACCTTGACGCTCTCCGTCTCCTGGTCGACCTCGTCCAAGGTGCACGTGACCCCGTCCACGCCCTTGAGGTTCGACAAACGAACCGACATCTCGACCAAGGACGGCTTGTGCGGCTTCAACACGTCCAGCACGATCCGCTTGATGTCGGTCAACGGGTGGCCACTCCGGGAGGACGGCATCGATGGGGACGTTCGATAATAAACGTTCCGAGAGCGTCGCGCGTCTATGCGGTCGTGACTTCCGCACCGGCGGGCCCCACGATCATCGTGTGCTCGGTCTGCGACACGATCCCGCCGCCCAGGTCGAGGAGCGCGGGATAGGTCATCACGGCCCCGGTCCGGACGAGCTTGTTCAGGAGGGCCGGCGCCTTCGAATCGATTCGGTGGGCCCACCGCTCGGCGAACGGCAGCGTCTTGAATTCCTCGGCGATGCGCCCGAGGAAGTCGTCGCCATCGGCCGCCTTCTGTGGTTTCACCTTCAACACCCGGTAGATGTTCCCGGTCCGCCGGCCGTCGACTTGGCCGGCGCCGGACGAGGCGAACGGCTCGATCGCCACGACCTCTCCCGCCCCGAGGAAATCGTGGCCGTGGGCGATGTTCGGAACGCTCTTCCCCGCGTGAAGCAAATAACGCTCGATCGTGTGGCCTGTGAGATTCCGAACCGGGCGATACCCGTGCGCCTCGATCGCCCGTTGGATCCCTTCCCCGATCGCCCGGGTCGAGACGCCGGCATGGACCGCCTCGATGGCCGTCTGCAGCGCGAGTTCCGAGGCCCTCACGAGTTCGGTCCAGTTCCGCGTCCCGACCTCCACCGTGACCGCGGTGTCGGCGATCCAGCCGTCCAGCTGGGCTCCCAGATCGAGCTTCACGACATTCCCGTGGCGGAATCTCGTCGTGTCGTCGTGAGTTGGTGAATAGTGAGCGGCGATGTGGTCGATCGAGATGCATGTCGGGAAGGCGGGCTTCGCCCCCCGCTTCCGCATGAGGTCCTCGGCCTCCTCGGCCACATCGAGCAGCAACGCGCCTTCCTTGACCAACCCGACGGCTCGCTCGCGTACTTCACGCGAGATACGACCCGCCCGCAACAGAGACTCGCGAACGTCCGCGTCCATTCCTCACCCTCCGTGCCGAATCGGACCTTCCCGAAGGATCCTCGCCCGACGACCGGACAGGTCCACGACCGTCGATTCTCCACCGAGCGGCGTGGGTCCTCCGTCCACGTAGAGATCGACGCGGTCCCCGAGTTGTTCTTGCGCTTCCTGACACGTGCTCGGCGATCCCTGGCCGTGGCGGTTCGCGCTCGTGGAGGTCACCGGACCGAACGCCTTCGCGAGGAGGCGGGGAATGGGATGCGCAGGGACGCGAAGTCCGAGACGGCCGTCCTTTGAGACGATGGCCTTTGGGGCCTCCGGCGTCGCACGCAGGACGACCGTGTACGGCCCTGGGAGGTTCTTGGCGCAGAACGCCTCGGCGATGGGGGTCCGCTCCCCGAACCGGAAGATGCTCTCCACGTCGGCGACCGACATCGAGACGGCCAGATCCCGCGGGCGCGCCTTGGCCGCGTACACCTTTTCGACCGCGGCGACTTGGAAAGGATCCGCGGCGAGGCCATACACCGTGTCGGTCGGATGAACGACCAGCCCGCCGGAGCCGAGGATGTCGCGAATCCGGCCCAACGCGGCCGCGTCCAGGACATACTTCGTGCCCAAAGACTGCGCCACGATCGTCTCGACCACGCTGCTGCAAAACGACAGGCCGACTAAAGGTTTCCGGCATCAGAGATACAAGAGGTATGCGATCGGGTGCGCCAGGTCCGCGGATGGCGCGTACGGATCCAACGACAAGCCGGCACGCCGGTCGAGCTTGGGAATGATCGCCCGCGTGAAGGGGGCCGATGTGTCGGAGGTCTTCAGTTCGGCAAGGGGACGGAATGCGGCCTCGCTCACTTCCTCGCGATCCGGTCGCGGCTCTCCGCCCACGTAGGCCATGGCGAAGATGAGGAACGTATCGTTCGCCGCCTCGGTCACGCGATTTCGGATGGCGAGGATCGGCCCGGCATGGCCCGCGATGCCCGTTTCCTCCTTCACCTCGCGCTCGATGGTCTGGACCACCGACTCGCGCGGCTCGACGTATCCCGACGGGATCGTCCAGAGGCCTTTCGACGGGCCATACGTCTTGCGGACCACGAGGAGCTTCCCGTCGCGGACCAGGAAGGCGCCCGCGCCGACCGTGATCGGGAGCGTCGCAACGTTGAGGGTCATGACCCCGGTCAGGTCTCCGAACGAGATGGCTTTATCCCAGGTCTCGTTCCTCGGACGACTCGGTGCGCCATGGCACGGAAGGTCACGTTCACCCCGCGGCGCTTCCTCAAGCGGATCTGGCAGCTCGGGAACTTCGACGTGTCCCCCGACGGCCGGTTGCTCGCCTTCGCCGCGAACAAGGGAGACCAGTGGTCCGTCTACCTCCTGGACCTTCGGACGAAGAAGGATCGGATCCTCCTGCAATCCGAGCAGTCCGTCCTGAATCCGGAGTTTTCTCCGGACGGCCGGTGGATCGCGGTCCAGTCGGACTTCGAGGGCGACGAGAACTACAACATCTACCTCGTGCCCGTGAAGGGCGCGCACGTCCAGAAGATCACGGCCACGCCGTTCGACAGCGCCTTCCCGCGGTGGTCGCCCGACGGCACCAAGATCGCGTTCCTGTCGAACCGAGACGGCGACCGAGACAACGTGTTCGTGGTGGACACGACCGGCGGCGACCCGAAGCAACTCACGAACGTGGATGACATCGTCGGCGAGATTGCGTGGCGTCCCGACGGCCGAAGCATTGCGTTCTCGGCGGGCGTTGGATTCCTGGACTACGTCGGCCTCGTGGACCTTGCGGGCCACCTCGAGAAGGTGGTCGCGTTCCCCGACTCGGAGAATGCGATCGGAGGCGACCTCGGCCGACCGGAGCCCTGGTCCCCGAACGGTCGGGAGCTGGCGTTCGTCTCGAACGTCCACGATCACCTGGACATCGGGGTGCTCGATGTCAAGACGAAGCGCGTCCGCTTCATCGTCACGAATCGCTGGGACAAGACGATGCCCCTCTGGGCGCCGGACGGAAAGCGGATCGCGTTCCTCGAGAATCACGACGGGAACGTCCAGCTGAAGGTCGTTTCCCGAGACGGCAAGGGCTCCCGCGCGATCTCTCCCGCGAAGGGATCGGCGACCCGGGCCTTGTGGTCCCCGGATGCCAAGGGCCTGTTCTACCACCATTCCACGTTCACGCAGCCAGAGCGGCTCATGCTCCGAAAGGGAGAGCGGTCCACCCCTTTGGTCAACAGCCTTCGCGAGCCGCTGCCGAAGGGCGAACTCGCCGATGGAAAGCTCGTCCGATACCCGAGCGTCGATGGCCGACAGATCCCCGCATGGCTCTTTGTGCCTCGAAAGGAACGCCGCCGAAACGCGGCTGTGGTGGACCCGCACGGAGGCCCGGAGTCGCAGACGCTGAACGAATGGGACGCGCGGTTCCAGTTCTTGGTCGCGGAGGGCTTCACGATCCTCGCGCCGAACTACCGCGGCGGGACCGGGAGCGGGCGCGCCTGGCGCCGCCTGAGCGACCGCGACCTGGGAGGCGGGGACATCCAGGACATCATCGCGGGCGGTCGATGGCTGATTCAGCGAGGTCACGTCCCCGCCGACCGACTCGGAGCCATCGGCGTGAGCTACGGCGGGTACGCCGTGGCGCATGTCCTGGAGAAGGCACCCGAGCTGTGGGCGGTCGGCGTGAGCATCGTCGGGTACTTCAACTGGCTCACCGCAACGACGAACGAGCGCGGCTACCTGCGACGGTACGACCGACAGAAGATGGGAGACCCCGCGGTGGACGCCGACCTGTACCGCAAGTTCTCGCCGATTTACTTCCTCGAGGAGATCCGGGCGCCCGTCCTCTTCACGGGCGGGGCGCACGACCCACGGTGCCCCGTCACGGAGGCGCGCGCGATGGTCGACGAGATGCGGAAGATGGGGAAGGTCGTCGACTACCTCGAATTCGCCGACGAAGGCCACTGGCCCCGCAAGACGTCGAACCAGATCCGGCTGAACGAGCGCGCGCTCCAATGGCTTAGGCAGTATCTGCCGGACCGCTGACCTCAGAGACTCGCGCGGATCGCCTTCAGGAGCCAGTCGATGATCTCCGGATCGGCCTGGGTTCCCATCGTCCCGATCCGGATCGTCTTGCCTCGCAATGGTCCGAGGCCGCCGGAGATGTAGATATTGTGCTCGTCCCGGAGCCGCCGGACCAGCCGGTTCGCGTCCACGCCGGCCGGAGGGGCGAAGCACGTGACCGTATTCGACAAGAGGTTCGCGGCTCCGAGGGGCGAAAAACCGAGTTCGCCCAGCCCGTCGCGCAGCCGGGCGGCGACCTTCGCGTGGCGGGCGATGCGGGCTTCGAGCCCTTCTTCCTTCAGGAGGAGGAGCGCCCGATGGAACGCGTAGAACAGGTTCGAGGAAATCGTCGTCGGCGTGGGATGCCAATCTCCCCATTCCCGCTCGTATCGGTCCCAGGTGTACAGGTTGAGGTACCAACCCTCGACGGTCTTCGAATCCGTGGACTCCCATAGCGAGCGTGCGACCGCGACCGGCGCGATGCCCGCGGGCGCCGCGATGCATTTTTGGGACGCACTGAACGCCGCCTCAATCCCGAGTTTGGCGAACGGGAGCGGGAGGCCGCCCAAGGAGGAGACTGCGTCGACGATGACCGCCGCATCCACCGCGTGCGCGGCCTCGACGATCGGTTCGAGGGGGTTCGTGATGCCGGTCGACGTCTCGTTGTGAACCACCGCGACGGCCTTCGTCGGCGTCTTGAGCGCCTCTCGCAAGGCCGGGATGTCGGGGCCGGCTCCCCAGTCTGAGGAGACGACGTCCGCCTTCACGCGATGGGTTTGGAGGACCTCCCGCGTTCGTTCTCCAAAGAATCCGTTGGACACAACGACCACCCGGTCGCCGGGGCGCAAGAACGTGTACGCGATCGCCTCGAGGCCCGCGTGGCCCGGACCTGCGATGGGCAGCACATGGCCATCGCCGGACGACCAGAGATACCGCAGCATCTCCCGCGCCTCGCCGTGGGCTTTCACCCATGCATCGCCGTAGTGAGGCATCGCGGGCTTGGAGAGTTCTTCGAGCACGCGAGGAGGGAGCGGGACGGGTCCCGGGATTAACAGAAGCCCCGGTTCCATGGAACCGGTCAACGATGGGTGGGAGGCTACTTCAAACTGTCCCGACACGATTTGTCACGGAACGAAAGAGCACGGTCAGTCGCGGATTCCGTCCTCGGAGACGCTGAAGACCGCCTCGGCCTCGGGCAGGTTCGGGGAGTCGATCAGTCGGGCAATCCGCTTGCCGCCCTTCGACTTGCGCAGATAGACCCGGAACGTGGCGCTGTGGCCGACAATGTGCCCGCCCACGGGCCGGGTCGGATCCCCAAAGAACGCATCGGGCTTCGCGTGGACCTGATTCGTCACGTAGATTACGGCGTTGTGGATGTCCCCGAACCGCATCAGCTCGTGGATGTGCTTGTTCAGGAGCTGCTGCCTCTCGGCGAGCACGCCTCGGCCGATGTACTCCGCTCGGAAATGGGCCGTCAGGGAATCGATCACGATGAGCCGGATCGGGAAGTCTTGCGTGAGCTCCTGCGCCTTCTCGACGAGCAGCATCTGGTGATGGCTGTTGAACGCGCGAGCCACGTGGATCCGCTTGAGGATCGCGTCCGCATCTAGGTCCAACGCATCCGCCATCTGCCGGATTCGCTCGGGTCGGAAGGTCTGCTCCGTGTCGATCCACACGACATCCCCGTTCATGCCGCCATCATCCTCTGGCCGCGTCACGTTGACCGCGAGCTGATGGCCAATTTGGCTCTTTCCCGCACCAAATTCACCATACGCCTCGGTGATCGCCTGCGTCTCGAGACCGCCGCCCAACAGTTCATCCAGGGCCTTCGAACAGGTCGTGAGCTTCGCGACAGACTTGCGACGCTCGAGGATCACATCCCCGGTCTCAAAGCCGCCAATGTCGACCGCCTCGCGGGCCGCGATGATGATCTTCTGGGCCACGTTCGTGCCGATCTCGGCGGCATCCGCGACCATCGTGGGCGAGGCCACCGCCAGCCCCATGAGATCCGTGAATCCGGCCTCTTTCAGCTTCTCCGCGGTCGCGGGACCGACCCCGGGAAGCTCCTCGATGGCTTTCACTGTGACAGCCACCTTTTCACCTCTCTTCCCCTCATCCTTGGCCATACTTAAGGCGGTAACACGGGGAGATGGGTGAAACTATCGTTTTCCTGCGAGACGAGCGAATTGTGGGACCATTGCCGCGGTGCCGGCGTGGACCGCGTCGAGTCACCGACCGTTCGACCGTCTTCTTTTAAGGGCGCGGAGTCCCATCCTCTCAACGATCCAGGGATCGCCATGGGAAGCACTCCGGTCGAGCCACCCGTGCCCATCGTTCCGTTCAAGAACTGCCCGATCGCCACGAGCCTCGGGGTCCTCGGTCGGAAGTGGAGCCTGCTCATCATCCGAGACATCGGTTGGAAACGGGCGGACCGGTTCAACGCCCTCCTTCGGACGATCCCGGGCCTCACGCCCCGCATGCTCGCCCTTCGGTTGAGTGAGCTCGAGGACGCCGACATGATCCACCGGGTCGAGACACACAACTCCCCCAAACTGGTCCGATGGGCGCTCACGAAGAAGGGAGAGGACATCATGCCCGTGTTGATGCGCCTCGTCGCGTTCGGATCCCGGTGGTTCCCGGAACGAATCTTCGAGGACGAGCGGCCCCGCACGCTCGCCGAGATCTACCCGGAGAACGGCGGAAACCACCCTTGGATCACGGGCGCACCCGACTAGCCGGACCGTTCACTATACTTTCTTTCACGTGGCGCTCATCTGGCCGATTCAACATGCCGTCGCCACATGGAGACCGAGGATCGAGGATGGGGCGGACTCGACCGCGCGGGCGGCATCGCGCTGATCGTCGCGGGCATCCTGGTCCTGGTCACCCTGCCGATCATCCCGATGATCATCCCGAGCCTCGCCCCGACCAGCGTCCGGGCCGGTCTGGAGAGCATCCACTCCCAGAGTGTCCTGTACGGGACGACGTGGGGCCTCTACCTCGTCAGTGGCCTGCTCAACCTGATTCCGTTCGCGGCACTCTATGGTGTCCTGAGGCCGAACCATCGAATGGCGGCGCTGGTCGCCATCATCTTCAATTCGTTGTTCGTGACAATCGACGTCGCGGTCGACATTCCGGTCCGATTGTCGCTGATTGGTCTGAGCAATGCGTACGCCGCCGCAAATCCGGCGGCGCAGGGCGCGTACGTCGCGACGGCTCAGTTGGCCATGGACCTGGCGAACATCACGGTGCTCATTGCGACGTTCGTCCACTTCTCCGCGGTCATCCTCGTGAGCTACGCGATGTTACGCGAGACGCCGTTCCGACGGACCGCCGCGTACGTCGGCATTGTCGGTGGGATCGTGGCGCTGCTCTTCATTCCGACGTTCGTCCTCGGTTCCCCGCTCTCCGGACTGTTCAACCTCGCCGGTGTCGTCTTGCTGTTCATCTGGAGCGTCATCGTGGGTTGGACGCTCTACCCACTCCGGTAGCAGCCAGCCAATTCGTGACCGTCGACGCGAGGCAGATTTTTCCACCGACTCGCCATCCAAGGCGCGATGCCGGGCCGCCTGTCCTTCGATCGGGTCGCGGCGATCTACGACGAAACGCGCAGCCTCGCACCCCGGGCGATGGCGCGGGTCCTCGCGGCGCTAGTGGATGAACTCCATGGCAAACGGGTCCTCGAGATCGGGGTTGGCACGGGCCGGTACGCGGTGCCTCTCCAGAAGAGCGGAATCCGCGTGATCGGGGTGGACATCTCCAGGAAGATGGTTGAGATCGGCCTCGCAAAAGGGTTGCGAGATGTCGTCTTTGCGGACGCCGCCCGCCTTCCGTTCCGCTCGAAATCGTTCGACGTCGCGACAACGAATCATGTCCTCCACCTGATTTCGGATTGGCGGGACGTGCTGATGGAAATCGCGCGGGTCACGCGGGAAACGTACTTCACGGTCATCGAGCGCTCGGATCGGATCGATACGCTCAAACGGGAATACGACGCGCTCGTGAAGGGAGCCGGCTACGTTTGGTCCCATCCGGGGCTCCACGAGAAGGACTTGCCCGGACTCCTCAAGCCGGACTTCATCATGCCGGTCGGGCCGTTCCGCGAGACCCTCCTCGCGGACGCCACCCTGGACGAACTCGACCGGCGGACCTATTCGTCGCAATGGGATGTCCCGGACGAGATTCACCGCAAGGCAATGGAGCCCCTCCGGGCCAAGTGGCGGGGGAAGGAAATCCAATGGTCGTACACCCTCGAAGTCACGTTCTGGCGCTCGGAAAGGCTGCTAGAGATCGCGACGAGTCAGAGGCCGTGAGGCGCGCCCGCGAACGCCACCAGCGCTTCTCTCTCGAGGAAGTGAAGCGTCCCCGGAATCACGAGACAATGGGGCGGCGGCCCGAGGTCGCGGTCCGCGAGTTCGGCAATGAGTCCCGCGAGCGCGCGCACGTCGGGTGATCCGACTCGGCTCAGGACGCAGGCAAGGGTGTGCGGGCCGAACTCGGTCGTCCCGATGGCGGAGGCCATCCGCAGGAGCGAGGCGATCGCATCCCGTGGTGCCAGGAAGGTCCCGTCCTCCCGGAGGTCCATGAGGACGAGCGTATGGAGCCCCGCGGTCCGATTCGCGAGGATCGACTCGAGGGGACTCGTGGGCGCGAATCCCGCCGAAGGGAACGGGACCGTCGTCGTGCGACCGAACTTGTATGCCTGGAGGCCTAACGCCCCCGCGGCCGCCGTGAGAATCGAGACTCCGTGGACGATGCGCGTGCGAATCTTGGAGGCCGCGGCCCGCAAGCGGAGATCGACGTGGGTCGTGGCCGTCATTGGATCGCCCGGGACGAGGAACGCAACCAAGCCCTTCGCGGCTGCGGCGAGGAGGACCTGGCCGTCCTCCACCTCTTGGCGGGTCAGCCGCCGGATCTTGCGGTCGATGAGTTTCTCCACGGCTTCGAGCGATGCGCCGGGCAGGGCCGACGTGTACAGCTCGGCGAACACGACATCGGCCGACCGGGCCTCGTCAAGTCCGCGGAGCGTGATCCCTTTCTCGTCGTCCAACCCGAGTCCGATGAAGACGAGCTCCCCCATCGAAGCGCGAGGATAGCGGGAAGGCTATTTTCCTTTCCTCCGAAAACCCTTAACCGCGTGCCGCGGAATCGCGGACCGTGCGCGCGTGGTGTATCGTCGTGCCGCCGGAGCGGGGGGAAGAAATCCGACGCCGGCTCATGGATCTGGGCGTCTTGCACAAGCATCTCCGCATCGTCCGGGAAGGAGACCGTCTGTTCATCCCGACGACGACACGGGTGGATCTCGACTTTCCAACGGAACAGCGGGAATTCGGCGAGGGATTCGTGGCCGTCCGGAGCTACAAAGACGTCGTTGAGGTGCCGGCGCCGCTCCGCCGATCGCTTCCCAGCTCGTTCGACGTGATTGGAGATATCGTCGTCCTGAAGATCCCGAACGAGTTGAAGCGGTATCGCGAGGAGATCGGACGGGCGATCCTCCGGTGGAATCCCACGCTCCGGGTCGTCGTGGAGGACCACGGGGTGAGGGGGGAGCGCCGGGTTCGATCGATCGAGGTCATCGCGGGCGAACGACGCACGACGACGGTGCACACGGAACACGGCCTGCGCTACGCGGTCGACCTGGCCCACGCGTACTTCAGCCCTCGGCTCGCCTCGGAACGCCAACGGATTGCCGATCAGGTCCTTGCAGGCGAAATCGTCGCCGATCCATTCGCCGGGGTAGGCCCGTACGCCATCCTGATCGCGAAACGCCGTCGGCCCAAGACCGTCCACGCCTCCGACGTGAATCCTGCCGCAGTCGGGTTGCTCCGCGCGAACGTCGGGGCCAACCGGATCGACCGGGTCGCGACGCACGAGGGCGATGCCCGCCAAATCCTGGAGCGGATCCGGCCCGTCGACCGCGTCATCCTCGATCTGCCGCACACGGCGTTCGACCACCTGGGCCACGCGTTCGAGGCTCTCGGGGCGCGCGGCGTGGTCCATGTCTACCGAATCTTGAAGCGGGCGGACGAGCGCGCCGCGGCGGACCGCATCCGAGCCATCGCCGCACATGCCGGCATGGAGGTCAAGGATCTTCGGCTCCACACGGTCCGCGCATACTCTCCCACGCAGCACCACGTGGCGTTCGACGTCACGGTCGCTCGAGCGTCACGCCCCGCTGGCCCTGGTACGTCCCCGAGCGTTTCTCGTAGGTCTCGGATGAAGGCGACTCCAACGACAGGAAGACGATCTGGGCGAACCGTTCGCCGATCGGCACGTCGAGGACCTCGGAGGCGCCGTTCAACGCGCCGAAGGTGAGGGTTCCGGAGAAGCCCGCATCGATCATCCCGAACGCCGCGAGAACCCCCCGGCGCGCCCATGTCGTGCGGAGCCAGAGCTGGCCCGCCACGTGCCGGCCGAGGCTGACCGACTCGCGGGTGCTCACGGCAAACCGGGTCAGGGGCGGAACGTTGGCGACCCCGCGGGTCGTCCGCACGTCCGAGGACGGGACGAGGACTTCCTCGATCGTTACGTCGTACCCGTTCGGTGTGAGGTTCGCCTCGTCAAACGGCTCGAT
Organism: Methanobacteriota archaeon; assembly: GCA_005878985.1. Lineage (GTDB taxonomy): Archaea > Thermoplasmatota > Thermoplasmata > RBG-16-68-12 > RBG-16-68-12 > RBG-16-68-12. Next base: position 17,222 of record VBMA01000079.1, on the reverse strand, counting down.
CCGAAGCTCCCCTTTCGCCTGGTAGCGACGGATGTCGCCGTCCGAGAGCACCGCCATCGGTTCGCGTATCCGAGCGTCGCCCATTAAGGATTACGAGAATCAGCAGTGAGAGGCGGGTCACAGGCTATTTACGGCGCGCTCCGGTCGGACAGGTCAAGGACAAATCAGGAGACCCAACCATGTGCGCCATGACCCTGGAACGCCAACCCGGCCGAGAAAGCTGCCCCCACGCGGATGCCGAAAGATTCGGCTCCAACGTGAACGCGGAGTTCACGCGGTGCAAGGCCTGCAGCCAAATCTCCGGCCTGCAAGCCAGCCGAGTTTGGGCGATCCACATCACGCGCACGCCGATCTACTCGATCCGCTGATCGCCGAGCCGGTTCGTCCCCGCAGCCTCCGAAAGTTTATGCGAATAGCGCAGCTTAGGCCGCGGGAGGCTGCCCGATGGACTTTCGGTTGACGGAAGAGCAAAGGCTCGTCCGCGACACTGCGCGGGATTTCGTCGATCGAGAGCTCATCCCGCACGTCCGGGACTGGGAGGGGAAAGGCGAGATCCCGAAGTCCTTCTACCGCAAGATGGCGGGACTCGGTTTCCTCGGGGCACCCGTGCCCGAGAAGTACGGCGGGGCGGGGATGGACTACGTCTCCTTCATGCTACTCGTCGAGGAGATCAGCCGCGGTTCGTCGTCTGTGCGCACGACCGTTTCGGTCCAGACGTCCCTGAGCGAGACGTCCCTCATGTGGTTCGGCTCGGAGGCGCAGAAGGAAGCCTGGCTCGTGCCGCTCGCGAAGGGGGAGCGGTTCGGGGCGTGGGCGATCACGGAACCCGAGGCGGGGAGCGACGCAGGGAATCTGGCAACGACCGCGCGCCTCGACGGAAAGGAGTGGGTGCTGAACGGCCAGAAACGGTTCATCTCGAACGGGAGTATCGCGGACTACATCCAGGTGTACGCGCGGGAGCCCGGGACGAAGCGCCACGAAGGGATCTCGCTCTTCCTGGTGCCGAAGGACACACCCGGTTTCAAGGTCACTCACGTCGAGACGACGACGAAGCTCGGATTGCGTGCGAGCCCCACCGCGGACCTCGCGTTCGAGGACTGCCGCATCCCGAAGGAGAACCTCATCGGCAAGAAAGGGGACGGCTGGAACCAGGCGATGCGGACCCTGAACAGCGGCCGGATCGGCATCGCGGCCGGTGCCGTCGGCGTGGCGCGAGCCGCCCTCGAAGCCGCGTCGAAGTACGTGAAAGATCGCAAGGCTTTCGGGCGGCCGATCGGCGACTTCCAGTTGATCCGGGAAATGATCGCGCAGTCGGCGGTCGAGATTGACGCCGCGCGCCTGCTCACCCTGCGGGCCGCTCACCTCCGGGATCTCGGTCAAGACAATACGATCGAGGTCTCGATGGCCAAGCTGTACGGGGCCCAAATGGCCCAACGGGTCACGGACTGGGCCGTCCAAGTGCACGGTGGATATGGATTCAGCGGCGACTTCGACGTGGAGCGATATTTCCGCGATGCACGCATCCTCGGGCTGTACGAGGGCACGAACGAGATTCAGAAGCTGATCATCGCGGAGCAGATCCTCGGGCCCTCTTCGAAAAAGTGAGAGGTCCGACCCATGGCCGCCTCGGCCCGCGACTGCATCTTCTGCAAGATCGTACGCCGGGAGGTTCCAGCAAGCATTGTCCGCGATGATTCGTCGACGCTCGCGTTCATGGACTTCCGACCGATGAACCCGGGCCACGTGCTCGTGATCCCGAAGGCCCATGCCGCGTACGTCGAGGACCTGCCGCCCGAGGCCGTCGGGCCGATCCTCGAAGCGGCGAGGGAAATCTCCCGCGCCATGCGCATGAGCGGGATCCGATGCGAGGCGGTGACCTTCTACCTCGCGAACGGAACGGAAGCCGGACAGGAGGTGTTCCACGTGCACCTGCATCTGATCCCGCGATGGCGAGGCGATGCGTTTGGGCTGCGCGTCCGCGCAGATTATGGCCGCATCGCTGATCGCACCGAGCTGGACGGTTTCGCGGTGAAGATCCGCGCGGCGTTGGGTCGCTCACCGGACTGAAATCCGTTCCGTAACGTTTCGCAGCGCATCCGGGGAGAGGACCTTCCGGGCGGTCGGGAAGAGGCTCGTGTTCTCCTTGCGGAAATGGTCCCAGAGGAACTGGACGAGGAAAATCCCGTGGCGATTCAGTTCCTGGATGGATGGCCATGAATCCGGGAGGCGACGCAGGTCGTCCCGGGCCTCCTCAAACTTTGCGACCCCGCGCCGAATCTCCTCGTGCTCGTACATGACGACGGTCACCAGCGTCCCGTACCGACCGATCGCCTTTTCGATGGCAGGGACGACCGCCTCGTCCTCCAAGCGGAGGTGGGGAATCAGTTCCTCCTCGAAGAATCGAACGGCCTCATCGAGGATGATCTCGTTCCCTTCGCGCGTCTCGCGGGTGGCCATCATCTCGTCCAAGGTCGCCTCGAGTTCGGTGAGCTTGTCGACGAAATCCTCGTGAACCGCCACGAGCGGAGCGAACGGATCGTCAGGCGTCTCGCCCATCGCTCGCGCTTACCGCCTGTCGTCCTAAAAGCCTACGCCTCACGGCGCGAACCGCGCCGGCGTCCGCGGGAACGGCACCGCGTCGCGGATATGATCGAGCTTGCAGATCCACTGGATGAGGCGTTCCATTCCCATCCCGAAGCCGGCGTGTTGGACGCTGCCGAAGCGGCGGGAGTCGAGATACCAATCGTACGCCTTCGGGTCCTCTCCCTGTTCCTTGAGGCCCTTCTTGATCGCCTCCAGGTCCGTCTCGCGCTCGCTGCCCCCCACGATCTCGCCGACGCCATCGCCGCCGATCAGATCGAACGCGAGGACGAGGTCCGGATGCTTCGGATCCCGGGCCTTGTAGAACGCCTGGGTGACCCGCGGATAGTGAGTCACGATGATCGGCTTCGACTTGCCTTCCGTGAGGGCCCGCTCCTCGAGGGTGCGGAGGTCCTTGCCCCATTCAATGTCCATCCCTTGCTTCTTCAGGATCTTCAGCGCGTCGTCGTAGGTCATGCGCTCAAACGGCGGCTTCACGGCCTTCAAGAACTCCGGCGTGCGGCCCATCGCGACGACGTCGTCCGGCCGCTCTTCGGCGACCCGCTGGCACGCATGCGAGATCGCCCCCTCCGCGTGCTTGATCACGTCGTCCATGCCGGCCCACGCCTGTTCCATCTCCGCATGCCAGTATTCCGTCAGATGCCGCGTGGTCCGGGACTTCTCCGCGCGGAACGACGGCCCGATGTAGTAGATCTTCTCCATGGCGAGGACGAGGGCTTCCGCATAGAGCTGCCAGGACTGGGTCAAGTGCGCCTTCCGCCCGAAGTAGTCGAGCTCGAACAGCGTCGAGCCCCCTTCGCTGCCGGAGGGCGTGATCATCGGCGGGTGGACCTCCCAGAAACCGTGGTCCCGGAAGTACTCGTGGACCGCGCCGAACGTCGTATGTCGGATCCGGAAGATCGCCGTCATCCTCTGGGATCGCACCCAGAGGTGGCGAACATCGAGGAGGAACTCCTCGCTCAGGTCCTCCTGGATCGGGAATTTCTCCGCGAAGTGGATGACCTTGAAATCATCCGCGCGGATTTCGAAACCACCCGGGGCGCGTTTGTCCTCAACGACCTTCCCGCGCACGAGGACGGCGGATTCGATGAGCGCCTTCTCCGCCGCCCCGAATGCGTCGGGCGGCACGGAGTCGCGGGACAGGGCCACCTGGACAATGCCAGTCGCGTCGCGGACCACGACGAACGCCTTGCCGCCGACGGATCGGGTGCGGTAGATCCAGCCTCGCAGCTCGACTTCTTTGCCGGTATGGCGTCCCTTCAGGATTTCCGCGATCGAGACCATGAACCCCCGCCCCATTTGGATGGGTCTAGATTACTCTTTCGCGGTCGAAAAGGAGAATAAGCAGGCCCGCGGTTTGACCGCGCCTTGTTCCGCGTTGCCGGGCCCAATGATCTCGATGCACTGTACCGGTTCGAGATACTCTGCTTTCGGGAGCACCGCTTCCGCCGCGATCACGTCGACTGGATCCTGCGGAACGAGCGGGCCCTCACACTCGTCGAGGACGGCCGGAAAGCGGTGACCGCCGCGATGATGCTCCTCTTCGAGGGGCATGTGTGCCGCGTCCTGTCGGTGGCGGTCGCCCCGAAGGCCCGGCGGCATGGGATCGGGACGCAGATGATGCAAGCCGCCGAGGCCGTGTGCCGCGAACGAGGCCTGTCGGCGATCCGACTCGAAGTGAGTACGAAGAACCTCGTGGCCATCGAATTCTACCGTCGACTCGGCTACCGCACGGACGGCGTGTTGTACGGATACTACTCGTGGGGCGAGGATGCATACAGCATGCACAAAGCGATCGTCTCGACGACCTCCTCCGCAGCGGCGCCTCCGTTGACGGCCACGAGCCATCCAACCTGATAAATAATAATATTACAATATTATTCCCGCGGTCTGGCGGACCCCGTCTCGCAAACCCTTAAGTCTCCCTCGGCAATGCGGCGCGTTCGCAGAGCACATGTTGCCGATTCCCACGAAATTCTTCGTCACGTCGGGCAAGGCGGTCTCGAAGGTCTCGGACCTGAACGCGTTTGATGAGGCGCTCCAAAACGCGGGGTTAGCGGAGCAGAACATCGTCTCCGTCTCGTCGGTCCTCCCTGTGGGCATCCGACCGGTCCGGAGGCGAGACCTCCCGATGGGCGCGATCACCCATTGCGTCCTCGCCCAGCAGCGAGGCGGGGAGGGCGAGACGATTTCCGCGGGCATCGCGTACGGCTTCCGGGACGACGACTACGGCGGATACGTCGCGGAAGGCCATATGCACGGGACCAAGAATTCGCTTCGCGAGGTGATGGAGTGGAAGATGGGGGAGATGGCGAAGCTGCGCGGGATCAAGTTCCGTCGAATCGACTACCGAATCGAGGACCTGAGCATCCCGATGGACCACTACGGCGCATGCTTGGCGGCGCTCGTGTTTCTTGCCTGAGCATGTACGGAGTCGTCGTCTGCCCGCGATGTAAGCGCGCGAAAGGAGTGAATCTCAAGCAGAAGACGACGAAGTGTCAATGCGGGTTTGAGATTCACGTCATCCCAGCGCGGATACGCGCCCGAGCGGAGACCGCGCGGGAGCTCGCGCCGCTCGTGGGGAAAGTGAGCGCGGAGCTCGGGGGTGGTACCGAGGAGTATCGGCGGGCCCAGACGCCGGTCCGTCGGAGGCGATCCCGCGATGTCCACGTTCGCGTCATCGCCGTTGCCGGAAAGGGGCGCGACCGCGCAAGTCGCCTGCGATCCGCCGCGGTCGAGCTCACGCGGGAACTCGAGGTCTTCTCGAGGTCCGACTGGGAACGGGTCCTCGCCGGCTTGGGAATCCCACACCCTGCGGAAGCGCTCGCGACACTCGTCGAGGAGAACACCGTCTTCGAACCGAAGGCCGGGTTCTACCGCGCCGTGGTCCTCAATCCCTAGCCACCGGGGCGCGGCGCCGCTCTCGCCTCAGCTCCCGACGGATGTCGTCAGGCAGCGTGCCCGGCAGGATCTCTCGGTAGACGTAATAGTAAATCAGGAGGGCAAAACCCGCGGAAGTGACGACGGAAAGGGCCGCGTACGGTTCGTCGACTTGGAGAAGGAAGGGAGAGAGGAAGGCTCCGTGCGCGAGGCGGACGCCGACGGCCTTCAAGAACGCGCGCCACGTGTCACCCCGGGAAGCCCCGAAGCCAATCAACGCCCCGGTGTCGGCGTTCACCAGGCCGAGGCTGATCGAGTACAGAACGAGCAACACGAACGTCTCCGGAACGTACAGGATCTCCCGCGACGCCCAGGCCGCCGCGACGACGCCGCTCGCGGCGGCCCCGAGCCCCAAAGGGACGCCGTAGAAAGTCGTGTCGAAGCGACCTCGGTAGCTCCGGCGGTTCAGCCAAACGAGCTTGAATGACTCCTCGAAGACAAAGCTAACCGCGACGACGACCGCGAACGAAGCGAGATCGCCGCGGGGCAGCACGATGGCGAAGACACTCGCGACGGTCCCGAAGATGAGACCGACGGCGAGGCTTCCGAAGACGCGGCGGTCGTCGAACAGCGTGTGGTCCACGTGCGGTCGATCGAAGCGTCGGAGCGAGGCCCAGAGGATGACGAGGCCAGGCAGGATCCCCATCAGAAAAGCGACCAGGAAATCCAGGTTCGAGGCCATCGATGGTGTGCGAAGGCCGGTGCGCTACTTAAGAACGCGGAGGGCCGACTATCGACCCTGACAACGGGGACCGCGGGTTTATGGTCCGCCGGACGGCTCGAATCCGCGTCGATGCCCGGGAAGCAGGCCCGGGTCCTGTGTCCCGTCTGCGCGGAGCCCATGCCTCCCGACGAGACGGAGTGCGCGAACTGCGGGGCCTTTGTCATCGACGAGGCCGTCGTCCGGCTCAGCCGAGCCTTCGGGCTCGACCGCGAGAAAGCCATGAAACTGTTCGAGGCCGGGTTCCGCCATACGAAGCAGCTGCGGGACCGGGATCCGAACGGAGTGCTGGAGAAGGGTGAGGTCGGGCTCCTGTTCATCTGCACGAATTGCGGCGGCTTCGTTGCGTCGGGCGACGCGAAGTGTCCGCGGTGTGCCGCCGAATTTGAGGCGGAGCCGACCGTGGAAGACATGGAAGCGGACATCCTGGACTTGCGCCTCTGCCCCATCTGTAGGGCGGACAACGACCCCGAGCTGGAGGAATGCGAGGTCTGCGGGGGACCCCTGCGAGAGACGAAGGAATCCAGCCCGTTGGCCGCCACAGAGACCCCGAGCCGGCTACAGGCAACGGCGACGGCTCCCGTCAACACCGTGCTCGACAAGGTCGACGAGTTCATCCAAGAGTTGCGGCCGCCTGTTTCCGATGTCCCCCGACCACCTGCAGTGCCGGTCGTCGCAAGTTCGAAACCCGCACTCGCGTCCGTGAAGACGGCAATCGCTCCTCTCAGACCCGCGCCGGCCCCCGACAAGCCACTAGCCTCGCGCCCACCGAGTCCGCCGCCCGTTCATCCGAAGTCCATGCCGCAACGGCCTGAGATCAAGCCCGCGCCCTCGGGAGAGTTCGCGCCTCCCCTCACGGTCGGAGCGGGGACGTCCGGACCGGCTACGATTGCTTCGTCGCCATCTCCGAAGGTCCGCATGCGGCCCGGAATTCCTGGGCGAAGCCCGCGAAAGAATACCCGCCCCAAGGCCCAGCTTCGAGTCACCGCAGAGACCGCCGGCGGGCTCGTCCTCGCCGCATCGACGAGCCTCCTCCTCGCGGGCGTGCTGAACCAGCCCCTCGTCAGCGGAGGGATCGCCGCGTTCCTCGTCGGTCTGAGCGCATGTCTCGCTGCAGAGTATGTTCGAAGCCGGAGTCCCGGGCCGCCTCGGTTCGACGGAGCGCTCCTGGCCGCAGGTTCCATTCTCGCGATCAGTGCGGTGCTCTTGCGCGGGCTGCCGCTCGACGCGAACGCCGCGGTCGGCCTCACGTTGGTCGGCATGCTACCGTTCGCCGGGGCCACGCGGAACCTGGTCTGGGGTCCTCATCGAATCCTGCTAGCTATCGCGAGCGCGGTTCCCATCATCGGTCATGCGGTCGCCACCGTCATCGATTCCACGTACGCAATGAGCGTTCCGTGGATCGCGGGCATCGGGGCAGCGATGCCTTGGCCTGCAGCCTTGGCGGCCGCGGAAATCTTGCGCCGAAACTCGGCGTCGACCCTTCGGCGGCAACTCGTCCGAGCGGAGCGGGACATGGGACGTAAAGACTACGAACAATCACTCGCGGATTACGATCGCGCGATCGCCACGGCGCGCCCGGGGGTCACGGGGGCGGAGATGCCGTGGTACGGCAAGGGGGCGACGCTCATCCTCCTCGGCCGGTACGACGAGGCGCTGCGTGCGATTGACCGGGCACTCGACATCAACCCGCACAACGAGGTCGCTTGGTTGAACAAGGGGAACGCGTTCACGAAGCTTGGTCGTCTCATCGACGCGCTGCGTTGCTTCAACGCCGCGATCAAGGTGAACCCCGCCTATGAGGTCGCATGGAACAACAAGGGAAACGCGCTCGCACGCCTCGGGAAGTTCGACGAGGCGCTCGGATGCTACGAGCGCGCCCTCGAGATCGATGCGCGGTACCGGGGCGCGTGGGTGAACATGGGCTTTGTCCTCACGAAGCTCGGGCGATTCGACGAAGCCGCCTCGTGCGCCGATCGCGCGTTGGGCCTAGAACCGGGTCGGCGGGCTGAGCCTATCTGACCGACGACGCTTCCGTGGCTTCGCGCGAGCGGGATGGGCCTTCCATTCCGCAATGGAGATCGGCTGCTTGAGGTCGAACACGTTCCCGTCCGGATCCACGAACTGGCCGAGCCACTCGCCCCATTCCATCTTCTCCGGCGGAAGCGGGAACTCGACGCCGGCGTGTCGCATCCGTTCGTACTCCGCCTGGATGTCATCCGTGATGAACGTGATGCCCGCGGGCCCGGGCTCGGTCTCACCGCCCATGAAACATAGGTGGACGCGAGTGCGAGGGCGACCCGGTCCGAGTTCCACCCAGTGGCCCGGGTTCTCGGGCGTCCCCTCAATGCTCGGATCCGGGTTCGGCTCGCTCGGGCCGATGTAGGCGACGTCCAGGCCCAGGACATCCCGATACCATGCAATCGCCTTTCGCGGATCGGAGACGACGATCGCGATCGTGTCGACACCGAGGACGGTCACCGGAATCAGGACCGAATCCGAAGTTGGCGGTATGAACTTGAGTGTCGGAGGCGCGCGGGACTTAGCGCTCCGCGGCTCCGCGCCCATACATTTTCGCGTACCACTCCATGACCTCGTGGTCCGAGATCCGGTCGACTTGCTCCTCGACCGCGAGCTCATTCTCCGCTTCCCATGCCTCGACGATCCTCCGGGCGGCGGGTTCGCCTTGGAACTCGGTGACAAGGAGCTCCCACTTCCGGCGGCGAGCCTTGAACGCCGCGACCATCTCGGCCCCGTCGAACACGACGTAGCAGGACCCCATGTGGAACTTGTCGACGATCGCCTCGCGCAAATAGAGGAACAGGTTGTCGAGGGGCGTCAGGACGAACTTCCGGCGGAAATCCGCATGCCCGATCTGTTCGAGACCGTCCTTCACGGCCCACATCACGGTTCGCTCGCCCCGGGCAAGGAACCCTTTGACGAGCCATCCTTCGGCCACAAACTCCCGCAACCGCAGGCGGGTCTCCCCCATGTTGTACTCGAACCGCGTGTAGGCAGCGAGCGCTTCGGCCGACGTCACCCCGAGGCTGCGGATGATCCGCCGCAGGACCTCCCGCCGGGCGTCATCGCGGCTGATCTTCATGTCGGAGACCAGGCGGTACCGGTTGTCCGAATCCCGGGTCACATGGAGGCCCTCGTACAGTTTGCGAAGCGCGGCCGTCGTCGCAGGCCGGCTCAGGTCCGAGAGGATGAGGAGCCGCTGGCGGGAGATCGGTCCCTCTTCCTGGATGATGCGGAGGGTGGCCTTCATCTCCTTCGTCAGGCGGGTCGCTTTGGCCGCCTTGTAGAGGCTCAGGTCCGCTTCGGTGCAGTACGTCCAGTATTCCGGAATCGCGAGGCCTTTGGCGAGCAGCCCGCTCCGATGAAGCCGTTCGAGCGGGCGGAACTCCTTCACCCGGAGCCGGGCCGCGAAATCGGACCGCAGCCCTCCGAGGGCCTTGGCCGCGGCGATTGGATCGGCGAAGCGAGAGTCGGGGGCGATGCCCTGTTTCGTAAGGGCGAGCGCGAGGAGGTCGGCCGGGTCGAAGTCCCGCGGGACAATCGGACCGTGAGCGAGGAAATCGGAGAACCGGATGAAGCCCGCTCGAGTCCAGTGGGACAGGTCCTCCGCCTCCGGGACGTTCTTCGCCTGGAATCGGGTGACGCGCAGCACGTCGACGCCGCGCATCGCGTAGAACCCCATCATGTGGGTGAGGGCGGCGATCGCCTCGTCCAACTGATCGGGTGAGGCGAGGTCCATTTCGCGGACCTCGATGCATCCGCTCATCTCCCAGATCTCTGCCATTCCGACGAGATCGCCGTCCTTGACTAAGGGGAAGAACCAGCCCTCCCCGTAGCGACTGGCGACCTGGGCCCACAGCGCCTGCGTCCACGGATCGAGGAGGGACAGGACCCGCATCGGATCCGTACCCGCCTTCCCCGCAGCTTTCCGGAGGGCCGGGAGGTCCTCGGCGAGGACGTACATCTCCGACTCCGCCTTACCCGTCACGAGAATCCGCGTGACGACCCCGTCCTGTTCGAGACGGTCCAGGAGCCGCTCGAGCTCGTCCCACTCGAACCGCGCCCACTCTCGGATGCCGGAGAACGGCACAGGGCCGTACGCCGCGAGGAATCGCCGCACGATCGTCTCGAAGGCGTTCGCCACCTTCGAATGGGGTGGATCGAACGCGACGTACAGGTTGCGCGCGGTCCATCCGTCCCCTTGGAAGCGACGGATCACGTAGACGTCGTAGTCGAGTTTGTCCAGGGCCTCCTTGACCTGTTCCCGCTCCGCGCGGACCTTCGCGTTGATCGCCCAGAGGTCCATCCCGTCCCCTTCACGAATCACGTCGAGGACTTTCTTCTCGAAGTCGCTGAGCGGGCTCCGCGGGAAGGCGGAGAGGAAGAGCGGCACGTCCTTCGTGCGGATGTACCGCACGCGGCCGTTCAGGAAGCGGCCCTCGAGGATGTCGCCGGCCTCCCGCCGCCGCAGCCATTCCGTGTAGTCGAAACGGGCCGTGTGATTGTAGATGTCGAGGACCATGCCGGCCTCGAGGAAGCGGTCGAAGTAGTCGTCGAGGGTCTCGATGCTCGCGAACTGCTTCTCGAGCAGGAAGGCCTTCACCTGGTTCTCGTCGAACACCTCGCGCGTCTCGTCCTTCCGCTGGAGGCGCTGGAGGTCCCGGGTCATCATGAACTGGAATTCTTTGTCGACGAGGAAGTGCCCGGACGAGACGACGCCCTCCGACTCCAGGTCCCGCAGGACTTCCTCGACGAGCTCCGGCTCCAGGCCCAGGGCGACGGCGAGCTCCTGCGCGCTGTACGGACCGTCGACCTCCAGCCGCTTCGTGAGGATCTTGTCCAAGGACTCCTCGAAGTTCGCCCGTTGCGGTTCGCGTACGAAGTAGGTCGTCTCCTCGACCCCTCGCCGACCGATGAGGTACGCGCGCTCGAGCTTGCGCAACGCCTCGTTCAGGTCGTCCTTCTCCAGTTTTGTGAGGCGGGCGAGATCCTTGTGAGTCCGCGATTTCTCCTTGATGAGCATGAGCACCTTGTCTTCGGGCGGCTTGAGCCGAGACCGCTGCGCGTAGACCGCAACGTAGGTGGGCAGGAGATCCTTCGGCGTCCAGTGGATGCCTTGCGGAGTCCACACGCTCTCGACGAGACCTTCGTCCATGAGCTGCCCGGACCACTTCCGCACGTCGGCGAAGGACGTGGACGCGACCTCGAAGACCGTGCGTCCCTTCTGTTGGAGGAGGTTCGCGTCGCCCACGCGATCAAGATAGGACAGGAGGTCCTCCTTGCGCGCGACTTTGGGTAGTTTCTTCCGGAAGTACTCCGCGATCTCGGCAGGTTGGAACTGAATCGAGCTGATCTGGTCCGTCGGCATGACGCGCTCGAGGACCTTGCGGTGGAGCTCCCGCAGCAGCGCGGATCGGTCCTCCATGAGGACGAGGTCGGAGACGCCTTGGAGCACGACGTTGTGGGCGAACGGGGACGGCAGGCTGCTGAAGTCGCTCTCGACGACTGCGATCTCCCCCGCCTCGATCCGCCGCAGGATCTCGCGGGCGTGGTCCAGGTCCATGACCATGTGGAGAATCTCGTTGTACGTCTCCTTGACCACCGGGAAGTCCTCGATCTCATGGAGCCAATCGAGCACCCGCTGGGACCGCAACTGTTGCCGGCCGATCGAGACCTCACGCCCCTTGTAGTTGCGGAGGATCATGAACGACCGTGTCGCACAGTGCCGGAAGCGCTGCTTGAAGAGCTCGGTGTTGCGGATCGCACGTCGGAGGAGGTCCTCGAGGTTCTTGCTCGTGACGAGTTTCGTGAGGCCTTTCAGCTCGATGCGCCGCGGGACCGTGACCATGAAGTTGTCGTCCGTCACACTCACGCGGACGTTCGTGTGGTGGGCCTCCGTGATGGCGAACGCGAAGGCGCGGCTGAGCGCGTCATTTACCCGACGCCCGAACGGGAAGTGGAAGATGACATTCCGGTTCCCTTTGACGTCGAGGTACCCCTCGAGGAGAACCTGTCGGTCCGTGGGCAGGGACGGGATTAACGCCTCCTGCTCTTGGACGTACGAAACGAGGGATTGAGCCGAGCCCGTGTCGACGTGGTACTCCTTCATCAACCACTCCTTCGCGGCCTTCTCCCCGTCCTTGGCGATCTCTCCCGCAAGATCCCGGCGGAACTCGCCGACGGCGATCGAGAGGTCGAACGAACGAGGCAACATCTCGCCCGTCCACGAGGGCACCGTGGGGCGGCGGCCGGACGCGTCCTTCACGTAGACCGACGTCCCGCGAGCGCGGACGAACTGGTACGTCCGCCCGCCGAGGACGAAGATGTCGCTCGGGCTCAGGTACTCGACGAACTTCTCGCTCAGCTCGCCCAGTGGCGATCCTCGTTCCGAGAAGACGTGGTAGGTCCCTTCCTCCGGGATCGTCCCGACGTTCGTGTAATAGATCATCCGAGTACCTTTCTTCTTCCCGATGCGGCCTTCTTCCTCGTCGAACCAGATCTTCGCGAAGACCTTGATGTCCGGATTGCGGGAGGAAAGATAGTCGAGGACCGCGAGGAAGTCCTTCTTCGTCAGATCGTGGAAGCTGTGCGAGCGCCGGACGAGTTCGAACGCCTCGTCGATGTCCCACCGTTTCTCAAGGGACATCGCGACGAGCGCCTGGGCGAGGACATCGAGGGGATTGCTCGGGATGTCCACGCGGTCGATCCGGGCGTCGTACGCGGCTTTTGCGAGGGTCGCGCATTCCATGAGGTCCCACGGCTCGAACGCGATCATCCGGCCGACCGCGGTCTCGCCGTACGCATGGCCCGCGCGGCCAATCCGTTGCAACCCTTTCGCGACGGACTTGGGGGAACCAATCTGGACGACGAGGTCGATGTAACCGATGTCGATCCCCAGTTCCAGGGAAGTCGAGGAGACGGCCGCCTTCAGTTGACCGTCTTTCAGCTTCTGCTCCACCTCGAGGCGGGTGACTTTCGACAGAGAGCCGTGGTGGGCTTCGAGGTCTTCGACGCCGCGTTCCTTCAGCCGGAAGGAAACGTGCTCGGTCCCGCTCCGGGTGTTCGTAAAGATGAGGGTCGTGCGATGCTCCTCGATCAGCTTGCTAAGGAGGTCATACATCCGAGCGTTCGCGACCTCCATCGGCACGGCGGTTATGTCACGCACCGGACACAAGACCGAGAGGTCGAGGTCCTTCCGGGTATCGACCTCGACGATGTACATGTCCCGAACCTTGCCGTTCTCGTAGCCCGCCAGGAATTTCGCTTCCTCCTCGATCGGGGCGATCGTCGCGCTCAGGCCAATCCGCACGAAATCGCGCCCGGTCTGCTCGCGAAGGCGCTCGAGGCAAATCGAAAGCAAGGAACCGCGTTTGGAGGAGCAGACCTCGTGGATTTCGTCGAGGATGACCCACTCGACGTTCGCAAAGTGTTCACGGAATTTCGGGGTGCTGAGGATGATCGCGATGCTCTCGGGCGTCGTGATGAAGATATGCGGCGGGTGACGGACCTGTCTCTGGCGTTCCTGCGAGGACGTGTCGCCGGATCGGACCCCGACCCGGATGAGAGGGACCGGCTTGCCCTCCTTCTCCGCCAGTTGCGTCAGTTCACGAAGCGGTTCCTCGAGGTTGCGGTTGATGTCGTTCGCGAGAGCCTTGAGGGGCGAGACATACAGACAATAAATCCGATCCTCAAGTTCGCCACGGAGTTGCTTCGCATACAGCTCGTTGATGATGGACAAGAAGGCCGTGAGCGTCTTGCCGCTCCCCGTGGGCGATGAAACGAGGACACTCCTCCGCGCGTGGATGAGGGGCACGGCGTACGCCTCGGGCTCCGTGAGACCTTTGAACTTCGACCCGAACCAGTCTCCGACCAGGGGCTCCATGAGGCGGAGGACTTCGTCTTTTGAAGCGGCCGTGCGAACCTTATGTAACAAGCGTAATGCCTCGCGGGGGAACGGAAATCACGGGGGATAGTGGCGGGTGCTAAAAGAGTTTGCGTGACGGGTCGCTGAAACGAGCAACGAACTCGGTGATTACGGTCGTTCAACGATCATCGAGACCGCGTTGCCGCCGCCGAGGCAGAGGGTCGCGAGTCCGCGCTTCGCGCCGCGATCCTTCATTGCGTACACCAGGGTCGTCAAGACACGCGCACCGCTGCAGCCGATCGGGTGGCCGAGCGCCAACGCACCGCCGTTCACGTTGAGCTTCTCGGGCGGAATGCCCAGCTCCCGCATCACCGCGAGGCTCGCGGCGGCATACGCCTCGTTGTGCTCGAAGAGGTCGATGTCGTCGACCGACATGCCCGTCTTCTTCAGGAGCTTCCGGACCCCGGGGATCGGAGCCTCCATCACCCATTCTGGCTTAACGCCGGCCGTGTTATACGCGACGACGCGGGCCAGCGGCGTGACGTCGTGTCGGTCCGCCGCCTCTTTGGACATGACGACCATCGCGGCGCCGCCATCGCTCAACTGGGACGCGTTCCCGGCGGTCACCTGTCCGCCCTCGCGGAAAACCGGCGGGAGTTTCGAGAGCTTCTCGAGGGACGTGTCCATCCGGATCCCTTCGTCGACCTCGATGCGGCCCGCTCCGGGGACGTCCACGGGCACGATCTGCTCCTTGAACCTGCCCTCTTGGGTCGCGGACGCGGCGCGTCGATGGCTCTCCAGTGCAAAACGATCCATGTCCTCTCGGCTGATCTTGAATCGCTCCGCGACGATCTCGCCGGTGACGCCCATGTGGAACTGGTTGTACGCATCCCACAGGCCGTCGTGGACCATCGCATCGATGAAGGGCACGTTGTTGATTCCGATTCCCCACCGCGCCTCTTTGACCAGGTACGGGGCGCGGCTCATCGATTCCATGCCCCCCGCCAGGACGACATCGGCGGAGCCCGCGCGGATCATGTCCGACGCGAACATCACGGCTTGCAGCCCCGAGCCGCACACTTTGTTGACCGTCACAGCGCCGACGCGATCGGGTAGGCCGGCGGATAACGCGGCTTGGCGCGCCGGGTTCTGCCCCAGACCGGCGGAGATCACATTGCCCATGATGACCTCCTCGATGTCGGCGGGGACGAGGCCGGCGCGATTCACGGCCTCGGCGATCGCCGTGCTCCCGAGTTTGACTGCTTCGACGTTCCGGAAGGCGCGGCCGTACTTGCCGACGGGAGTGCGGGAGGCGCCCGCGAGAACGACGTCCGTCAATGCAGAAGCCTCCGCCGTTGAAGAACGAACCGCCGCGCTATTAAGATGTTGTCCGATGGGAGCGGAACCAGTCCATCGTCCGACGCACTCCGTCCTCGTAGAGTGTTGCCGGATATGGGCCGCCCGTCAAGGACCGGTAGAGGGATCCATCGAGCAAGACCGGGTCGTCGAACAGGTACGCCATTTCGTACGCGGAACGTGCCAAACGGTTGAACAGGCCGACGAATCGAAACGTCCCGCGACCGAACACCCGAATCCTCGGTTCTCCCGGACCGGCCGACGCGTACGCGAGGCGGATGAATTCCCTCGGTGTAATCGGGCGGGGGCCGGGGACATGGACGGCGCGGCCGTGAGCGGCGGGCGTCGCGACAAGCTTCAACAGCGCCTCGGCGGCATCGTCGATGAGGATGAACTCGTGCGGTGCGTCCGCATCCAATGGCCATCGGCATGGCTGCCCGCGGACGGCTCCCTCGAAGATCGGCTGGAAGATCTCATGCATGATGCCAGGACCGTAGAAGTCCGGATACCGCGGGAGGACAACCCGCACCCGCCCGTCTCGGTGGGCTTGTAGGATCATCTGCTCAACACGGAGCCGCAACTTCCCCTTCTGCGTGTTCGGTTCCTGCGGATGGTCTTCCCGCACGGGCCGCGATCGCGGGTGGCCGTAGACGTACACGTTGCCCGGGAACGCCAAGATAGCGCCTGCGGCCTCCGCCGCTGCGAGCGCATTCTCCGCGAGCACCGGCACGAGTTTAGGCCACTCGGGGTATGGAACATTCGCGGCGTGTACGACCACGTCGGCGCCGCGAGCCGCCTCGACCACCGACTCCCGCGATTGTAAATCCGCGTGGACAACCTCCGTACCGGCCGGGAATCGATCCTGACCTGCCGAGGGCCGGACGACGGCTCGGACCTTATGGCCCGAGAACCGGGCACGCCGCACGACCGCCCCTCCAATCGATCCTTTCGCGCCGAGGATGACGAACTGCACGTCCTGCCGACAGCTCCCTCCGCCAATAAGGCTGCCGCGGAGCCGACCGGAATCTCGACCTACGTGCACGATGCATGCACGCGCCCCGCTTATGCCCGCCTTGCGACGGTGAACCGTCTCGCCCCGCCTCGGTGAGGCGGGTGAGGTGCGAACGATGGGCAACCGAATCAAACTGGGGCCGCGCGCGACGATCCTGCTGGTCGTCCTGTTGGCGGCCAGCGCGGTGGGCATCTTGACGCCCACCCTGAGCAACACGGTGTCGAAAGACGTGCAGGTGACGGGCTTCGCGGTCACCCTGACCGTGGACGGAATCCCGGAGACCGTCGTGCCGGGCGACGTCTTCCGCGTGACGGCGACCTTGGCGAACAACGCGAACCGGCCGGTCCCCGCGGTCCTGCGGATGGAGGTCCGGAACCCGAACAACACGGTCCCCAACGAACTGACCGTCTACGCGGGCTGCGGCGCCGAGGAAGTCGTCTCCGGGACACGGCTGATCTACTACATCGGCTGGCACGGCCCGCTCCTCGCGCCGAAGGGCACGAGCTTCGCGGCGGGAACGAACCTGGCCACCTTGGACGCGGCGATCGGATCGGCGGAGTACTGGCCCGCGGTCCTCCACGAGATTCAGGAGCGAGACCCCGCGGGATACGCGTCCCTCGTGGTGCCCGGCCTGAACGCGTCGGCGGGCGTGCGAGCCTCCGGATCGGCGCTGCTGAAGGCCCTGAACTACTATGCGATGGTGGCCT
>VBMA01000164.1 GCA_005878985.1 Methanobacteriota archaeon | reverse complement strand
CGTCACGGAGACGGACAACGTGTGGTTCACCCTGCTGACCGGGAACGGGAATCAGATTCACTTCAACGAGGACTACACTCGCCGGACGTTCCCGGGGGAACCGTTCCTCGGGCGGCGGGTCGTGAACGGGTTCCTGACCGTCGCGATCGCAGCGGGTCTCCTAGTCGACACGACGAGCCGGAACGGGTTCCAGGTCGGCCTGGAGGACGTCCGCTTCTCGCGCCCGGTGTTCCACGGGGACACGTTGTACTCGGAGGCCCGAGTCACGGAGGTCCGCGAATCCCGCAGCCGGCCCGGCTTCGGACTCGTCCGGATCCGGACCCGCGGGCTCAACGAACGAGGCGAAGCCGTCGTCGAATTCGACCGGGTCTTCATGGTCCGCAAGCGGGGGGAGACGTGGCATGGCGCTCGCGCCGAATGAGACCCAACGGATCATGCTGTCCGCCGTCGCGCGCCTGATGGATCGCTTTCCGCCGGACTACTGGAAGGGCCTCGAGGACTCCGAGGCGTATCCGGAGGCGTTTGTCGCGGAGTTCGAGGCCCAGGGTTTTGGAGGTCTCCTCATTCCGACGGAGTACGGCGGGGCGGGCGGCTCGCTGTCCGACGCGGCCCTCCTCCTGGAGGAGATTCATGCGCGCGGCGGCAACGCCCAGCCCTTCCACGGGCAATTCTACCTTTCATTCCTCGTGTCGCGCTTTGCCTCCGAGGCGATCCGGCGCAAGGTCCTCCCGGGCTTGGCCCAGGGCAAGCTGCGGATGCAGAGCTTCGCCCTCACGGAGCCGGACGCGGGATCCGACCTCGCGCGGATCGCGACCGTCGCGGAACGAGCGGGCCATGGCTATCGGATCCGGGGCCACAAGGTCTTCATCTCCCGCGTCGAGCAGAGCGACCTCATGGTGCTCGTCGCACGCACGGCGCCTCGCGGGGAGGGCCCGAAGCGGACGGAGGGCCTGAGCCTCTTCCTGGTCGACCTTCGGGAGGCGAAGGGGATAGAGCGCACCCGGATTCGCACGATGTTCAACAGCCAGACGTACGAGTTGTTCCTGAACGATGTCGAGGTCCCCGCCGAACATCTGATTGGCGAGGAGGGCCACGGCTTCGAGCCCCTCCTCCACGTCCTCAATCCGGAGCGAATCCTGATCGCCTCCGAGTGCATCGGTGACTCCCGCTGGTTCATCGACCGGTCCGTGGAGTACGCGAAAGGACGCGTCGTCTTCGGCCGGGCAATCGGGAGCAACCAGGGCATCCAGTTTCCTCTCGCGGACGCGCACGCGCGCCTCGTCGCCGCGGACCTCGTGCGCTGGCACGCGACCGCCCTGTACGAGGCCGATGCGGATCCGAAGGAGGTCGGCGAGCACGCGAACATCGCGAAATACCTCGCGTCGGAATGCTCCTGGCGCGCCGCGAACGTGGCGATGGACGTCCACGGCGGGTACGGGATGGCGCGGGACATGCATATCGAGCGGAAGATGCGGGAGACGAGGTTGTACCAGGTCGCCCCCGTCTCGAATAATCTCGTCCTCGCACACATCGCCCATCACGCCCTCGGCCTCCCGAGGTCGTACTGAGTTCGGGGTTCGGGACGATGCGGCGACGGAGCCAGCTGTACGTGCCGGCGAACAATCCGCGGATGATCGCCAAAGCTGCGGGCCTCGAGGCCGATTCGATCGTCTTCGATCTCGAGGACGCGGTTCCCCCGGACGAGAAGGAGGAGGCTCGGCAGTCCCTGGGGTCTGCACTCCGGAAGGCGGATTGGGGCCATCGGGAACTGGGCGTGCGTATCAACGCGCCGGGCACGCCGAACGGGGAGCGAGATCTCGCTGCCCTCGGGTCGGAACTCCTGATCTCGATGCTCGTCGTGCCGAAGGCGGAGTCGGACCTGTCCTCGCTCGGCCAGGCGACGGGGAAAGCGCTCATCCCGATCATCGAGACCGCGCGGGGCGTCATGCATGTCGAGGACGTCTTCCGGAGCGAGGGCGTCGTCGCCGTGACGTACGGGGCCGGAGATCTTGCCACATCCGTGGGTGGCGACGTCGAGGCATATGGACGTAACGTCTTCGTCAAGACGCTCTTAGTGATTGCCGCCGCGGCGTACGGGCTCGAGGCGATTGACCGGGTGTTCTTCGATCTCGAGAACGACAACGGCTTCCGGGCGGAGGCGCTGGAGGCGAAACGCCTCGGTTACGTTGGCAAGCAAGTCGTGCACCCAGACCAGGTGCGTCTCGCGAACGAGGTCTTCACCCCGACGCAGGACGAGATTCGCTGGGCGAAAGAGGTCGTCGCGGCGTACGAGGCGGCCGCCGGGGAAGGCCGAGGGGCGATCCGCGTCCGGGACCGCCTCGTGGACGCTGTGCACTATCGGGGGGCGAAGAAGACCCTCGAACGCGCGGGCCTCTGAGACGCGGGCCTCACGCGATTCCGCCCCGTCCGAGGGGAAATATCAAGGGATTCCGAAGTAGGCCTTTCGGAGTTCCTCCATGTCGAGCAACTTGTCCGGCGGGCCCTCGTTGACGATCCGTCCGTCCT
>VBMA01000162.1 GCA_005878985.1 Methanobacteriota archaeon | reverse complement strand
GTTCGCGACGACGCAATGAGAGTACGGCCCGAGGGGCTTCGTGTGGTTCGGGAGATCGGGGACGGCTCTCACGTCGTTCCGGGTCGGGAATGGTCCGATGACCAAAAGGATTGCGACGAGGCGAGAGTATATTCCGTCCCACTGCCAGTCCGAATCTAGTCAGGTCGAGATGACTGCAACAATGCGAACCTCGGCTGTGCTCCGGATCGGGGCGGGCCTCGGCGTCCTAGGAGGCACCGCTGCGCTGCTCGACTTGCTATTCGCTGGGTGCATCGCCACCGGACCGTGTCAACCGGTTCCGCCTGTGCCCATTGTCCTGCCCGTTTTGTTCCTCGTCGTCGGCGCCGCCCTAATCCTAATATCAATCTTGCATGGGCGAAGCAAGACTGGATAGTCGCTAAGGCTCTGACTCTCGCGACCGTCCGAAATTAATTGGGATTTCATCCGATGCAAGAGTATATTAAATTCGGACGGCGTTGATGGGAAGAACCAGAGAACCGACTGAGCCCACGCGGTGGGATTCCGGATGGCCAAGAGAGACCTCGTCTTCCGCATCGGCGGCGCCGCTGGAGACGGCGTCTCGTCGACCGCGGAGAGCTTCGCAAAGATCAGCGCGCGGAGCGGGTTGCACACTTGGACGTATTCGTCGTATCAGAGCGTGATCCGCGGCGGACATGTCTGGACTCAGATCCGAGGGGGCCTCGATCCGGTCCTGTCCCATGGCGTCGACCCGGACGTCGTCGTGTGCTTGAACCAGCAGACGATGGACGTTCATCAGGGCCAGGTGAGTGAAGGCGGCGCGATCGTCTACGACACCGACGGGACGAAACCGGATCCGACCAAGGTCCGAGAGAAGGTCCGCCTCCTGGGGATCCCGCTTCGGAAGAAGGCGCAGAGCCTCTCCCCGAACGCGCTGATGCGGAACACGGTCGCCCTGGGCGCGGCCGTCCGCCTGTTCGACCTGGACTTCCGGCACGTCGAGAGCGCGTTCAAGGACATCTGGGGAGACAAGAAGCCGGAGATCGTGCAGCAGAACATCCGGGCCGCGAAACTCGGGGGCGACGCAGTCGTGGAGATGGGCGGTTCGCTCAACTACGGACTGCCGTATCCCAACGAGCCGAAGTACTTGATGACCGGGAACGAAGCGATCTGCCTCGGTGCGCTCGCCGCCGGCGTGAAGTTCCTCGCGCAGTATCCGATGACGCCGGCCTCGTCGATCCTGCATTGGATGGCCTCCCATGGCCCTCCGCACGGCGTCGTGGTCAAGCAGGTCGAGGACGAGCTCGCCGCGATGAACATGGCGGTCGGGGCGGGCTTCGCGGGGGTGCGCTCGATGACCGCCACGTCCGGTGGTGGATTCTCGCTGATGGTCGAGGAGATCGGCCAGGCGGGGATGACGGAGACCCCGTTGGTCGCGATCCTCGTGCAGCGGAGCGGTCCGTCGACCGGATTGCCGACGAAGACGGAGCAGGGGGACCTGAACCTCGCCCTCGGTGCGGGCCAGGGAGATTGGCCGCGTGCGATCCTGGCGCCTCGCAACCCGGAAGAATGCTTCCGGCTCACCGCGCAGGCCTTCAACCTCGCGGAAATCTATCAGACGCCGATCATCGTGATCTCGGATCTCTACCTGGGCGAAGGTTACCGCACGGTCGAGAAGCCGGACTTCAACGTGCCGATCGTCCGCGGCATGTCCGCCGCGAACGGGGCCGAGGTGAAGGACTTCAAGCGATACCGCCTCACGGAGAGCGGTGTGAGCCCGCGGGCGATTCCGGGCATGAAAGGATATCAGTTCGTCGCCGCGACGGACGAGCACATGGAGAACAGCGAGCTCATCTCCGACGTCCTCGCCGGGATCCCGGAATACGTCACGGAGCGCAATCGGATGCACGAGAAGCGGATGCGGAAGCTCGAAGGTCTGCGGAAGGACACGCCGCCCCCGGAGCTGTGGGGACCCGAGGACGCGGACCTCACACTGATCCACTGGGGGTCCACCTGGGGCGCCGCCCACGAGGCGATCCAGAACGTCGAGGGACGCGGCATCCGGGTGAACAGCCTGGAGTTCCCGACCCTGTTCCCGTTCCACACGGACGCGACGCTCGCCCTCCTCAAGGACGTGAAACAGAGCCTCGCGATCGAGGGCAACTACACGGGCCAGTTCACGCGGCTCCTCCGCTCGGAGACCGGCTACAAGCCGGACCACTTCTTCGGGAAATACGACGGCGAGCCCTTCACCTGGAGAGACATCGCGGACAAGATCCTGGAGGTCGTCGCATGAAACTCGAGTTCGAGATGGACACGTACAAGTCCGAGATCAAGCCGACGTGGTGTCCGGGGTGCGGGGACTTCGCGGTCCTCCGGGCGCTCCAGATGGCGATCCACACGCTCCAACTCGAGCCCTGGAACGTCGTCATCGTCTCCGGCATCGGCTGCTCGAGCAACTTGCCGCACTTCCTATCGACGTACGGATTCCACGCGATTCACGGCCGAGCGCTCCCAGTGGCGGAGGGCGTGAAGCTCGCGAATCCAGATCTCCAGGTCATCGTCACGGGGGGCGATGGGGA